>JAKEHV010000239.1 GCA_022614915.1 Gemmataceae bacterium
CTGGTGCGCATCGGCATTACGGCGGCGGGCTTGGCATTGCTGGACGAGCTCGGCGCTGCGGTGCGCGACTGTCACGCCCGGCAGCTGGGGCACTTGTCGCGCAAAGTGCTGAAGGAATTGGCTGAGTTATTGCGCGCCGCGCGCGCTCCCCACGAAGAACCGGACAGTACTTGGCATTAACCGTTTACGTTTCGCGCTCAAGTCTACTTCAGTTAGGCTTGTAGCCTGCGCGAAACGTAAACGGCATCCGCGAGAGAGTCTATGACCGCTAACCACTCCAATCCCGACGTTGTCGTTATCGGCGGCGGGCCGGCCGGCAGCACCGTGTCCACCCTCATCGCCCAGCGCGGCTACAAAGTCACGCTCTTCGAGCGCGAACGTTTTCCGCGCTTCCACATCGGCGAGTCGCTGATCCCCGAAACCTATTGGGTGCTCAAGCGACTCAACATGCTCGAAAAGATGAAGAAGAGCTGCTTCGTGAAGAAGCATAGCGTGCAGTTTGTCAACGCCAACGGCAAGCTGTCCGCGCCGTTTTACTTCTGGGACAACAAGCCGCACGAGTGCTCGCAAACCTGGCAAGTCGTCCGCAGCGAATTCGACCTCCTCATGCTGAACAACGCCCGAGAGCACGGCGTCCAGGCCCACGAGGGCGTGCGCGTGCTCGAGGTGCTTTTCGAAGGCGATCGGGCGGCCGGCGTCCGCATTCAGGGCGAAGACGGTGTGCCGCGTGAAGTCCGGGCCAAGGTCGTCGTCGACGCCAGCGGCCAAAGCACCATGTTGCAGAACCGCTTCAAGCTGCGGCTCTGGGATCCGGTGCTCAACAAGGGCGCTGTTTGGACGTATTGGGAAGGCGCCTATCGCGACACCGGCCGAGACGAGGGCGCGACCATCGTCATCCAGACGCCCAATAAGCAGGGCTGGTGGTGGTACATCCCGCTGCACAACAACATCGTCAGCCTGGGCGTGGTGGCGCCCTTTGACTATTTGTTCAAAGGCCGCGGCAGCCACGAGCAAATCTACAAGGAAGAAGTCGACCTTTGTCCCGAAATTCAGAAACGCATCCAAAACGCCCGCCGCGTCACCGGCTACTTCGCCACCAAGGACTATTCGTATCGCTCGAAAGAAGTCGCCGGCGATGGCTGGGTGCTCATCGGCGACGCCTTCGGCTTCCTCGATCCCTTGTATTCCTCCGGCGTGCTCTTGGCCCTGCGCTCGGGCGAAATGGCAGCCGACGCCATCGTCGACGGTTTGGCAAAAGGCGACCTGTCGAAGGAACAGCTCGGCCAGTGGGGGCCCGTCTTCAACCAAGGCGTAGACCGCATGCGCCGGCTCGTGTGCGAATACTACGACGGCTTCAGCTTCGGCCAATTCGTCAAAAACTACCCGGACCTCAAGGGCAAGGTCACCGATTTGCTCATTGGCGATTTGTTCGAGGGGAAGGTGGATATGGTTTGGAAGCCGATGGAAACGCTCTATCCGCCCGGCAAGACGCCGCCGGCGCCGTGGTTCGCCGCAGCCGCGCCCGCAGTCACGCAGAACAAGGTGAACGAACTATTCCTTCCGGAAGGGCGTAGGCCATAGACACGGAACATGTCAATGGCTGGTTGTGTCTCGTCTTTCGACAATGCTACAATAACGCCGAAGGAGAAGAATATGGCAGCGAACAATATCGAAGCCCGTTTGACCGCCTTGGAAACTGGGTTGAAGGAAGTGCGGCGCGCCATCGCGGCAGAAAAGAAGCAATTGTCGAAAGTGCTATGGGGTGCGTTCGCCGGCGATTCCGATTTCGCGGAAGCGATGCTCCTAGGGCGAAAATGGCGTGCGTCGCAGCGGGCGAACGCGGGGAAAAAGAGAAAGCTAAAAGCAAATGATCGTGCTCGACACCGATCACGCAAGCTTGCTCGAGTGGGAGACTAGTCCGCAGGCGCAGCGATTGCGTGAGCGGCTCGACGCCGTAGCCGCCCTTGAACAAGCGACAACCATTCTTACCTTCGAGGAACAGGTTCGTGGCTGGCTCGCGCGAATCCACAGGGCCCGACGCGAGGAAGAGCGCGTTCGCTTTTATCGAAAGCTCCAGCGAACCATCGAACTGTTCTCCCAATTCCAGGTGCTGGCCTACAACGAAGTGGCTCCACAAGAGTATCAGCGGCTCCGCAGAATGAAGATTTCCATTGGCGCGATAGACCTGCGCATCGCCGCCATCTGCCTTTCCTTAGGCGCTACTCTCCTGTCCCGGAATCTCGCTGACTTTCGTCGCGTTCCGGAACTTACAGTGGAGGACTGGTCGGTGTGAGGAGTTGTGACAGTCTCAATCGTCCACAAGGTCGTCCCAGAAATAGTCTTTGCCCCACCAGCCCGCGCCTCCTAGTGTCGCCAGGACCAAGAGCACCCACAGGATCGTCAGGCTGCCTTCTTCGTCCTCCGGCGAGTTGCGCGGCGAGGAAGGCCGCTGGTAAAAGTCCCGGTCGTCGTCGTCGAAATCATCAATCCTGGAATCGGCCGGCGGATCCGAGCGATTTCTTCCTTGCGCGGCGGCCGGGCCGGCCAATTCAGCCATCGTAAACACGGCCAAGAGCAGAGCCAAAAGCAGTTTCATGATTGGAGACTCCAATGCGCCACGGCGTGGAATTCAGTCCAAAATCCCAAAGCGGCGACAAGTCGCCGCACTCCAAAGTCGGTTTTCCAAATATAAGTCAAAATTCCGGATTGGGCCGAGATTTGCGGTGGATGCGCGACTTTCGGAATGCATCGCGCCCGATGGAATCTTGGTCTTTCCGTGGCCCTGCGGTACAATCGCATCGGTTTTTTGGGAGCACGATGTGAGCTCATTGGTAATCTCACTGTTCGTCGCCGCGATGCTATCGTTCGAGCCGCCCCAGCCTGGCCACAAGGCCGAGCTCATCTTCCCACTCCACCCCAAGCACAATCACGCGCCCGGAATCGTCGAATGTCCCAATGGCGACCTGCTTGTGTCCTGGTATCGCGGTTCGGGCGAGCGCTCGGCGGACGATGTCGCTCTCTTCGGCGCTCGGCTGCGCAAAGGGCACGAGCAGTGGAGCGAGCCCTTCCTGCTGGCCGACCACCCCGGCTTTCCCGATTGCAACACCACGCTGTTCATCGACCGCAAGGAGCGGCTGTGGATGTTTTGGCCGATCATCCTCGACAACACCTGGAATACGTGCCTGACGAACTATCGCGTTTCCAAAGACTATCAGGGGGATGGGCAGCCGAAGTGGGACTGGCAAGGCGTGATCTTTCTTAAGCCGCAGAACTTTCAGGAGGAGATGCTGAAGGGGCTCGAACACCGCTGGTCGCTGAACAAAGACGGTAAACAGCAGATTTCCGAGGAACGGCTTACGAAGCTCAAGGAGCTGATCGGCAACAAACTCAGCAGCCGGCTTGGCTGGCAGCCGCGCTGCAAGCCGCTCGTCTTGCCGTCAGGGCGCATGCTCTTGCCCCTTTATTCGGACACTTACTCCGTCGCGCTCATGGCCATCACCGACGACGAGGGCAAGACCTGGCAGGCGAGCAAGCCGCTGGCCGGCTTCGGCAGCATTCAACCAGCGCTCTTGCAAAAGAAAGACGGCACGATCGTCGCGTACATGCGCGAAAACGGCCCGCTTAAGCGCATTCGCATCGCGGTGTCAAAAGACGACGGTGTGTCCTGGGGTCCGGTCGGCGTCACCGACTTGCCCAATCCCGGCTCGGGGCTTGATGCAGTTCGGTTGCAAAATGGCAATTGGCTGCTCGCCTACAACGACACGACTGTGGGCCGTGCAAGCCTAGCCATTTCGCTGTCCGACGACGAAGGTAAAACCTGGAAATGGACCCGCCACCTCGAACGCCACGCGACGGGCTCTTACCACTACCCCGCAGTCATCCAGGGCAAGGACGGGACGATACACGTCGTCTACAGCTATTTCGTCCAAGGCGGCAAGAGCATGAAGCACGCGGCGATCACGGAGGATTGGGTGAAGCGCGAGCCGTAATACTCACGGTCGGGACATGGCTTCCTGAATGGCAGCCAACACCCGGACTTTGACTTCGTCCAGCGTCCCTTGGATGGTCGCCCCCGCGGCCAGCTTATGTCCGCCGCCGCCGAACTTTTCCGCGACCTTGGCCACGTCCACTTGTTGCCGGGCGCGGAAACTGACCTTGATGCCGCCCGCCGGTTGCTCCAGGAAAAACAAGCCTACTTCGACGCCGGCGACGCTGCGCGTGTAGTTGACCATGTCCTCGGTGTCTTGCGGAATCGCGCCGGTGCTGGCGTAGTCCGCTTTGCGCACTTCGGACATGGCCACCTTGCCGTTTTCCACGACGCTAAGCCGAAACAGCACCAGGCCCAACAGCTTCAGGCGCGGCAGTGTGTTCTGCTCGTAGATCATGTCGTAAAGAAAGGTCGGGTTGGCCCCCGCCTGCATTAGTTTTTCCGCAAGTGCGAAGGTCGCCGCCGTGGTGTTGGCGTGGCGAAACCAGCCGGTGTCGGTGGCCAAGGCGGCGAACAGGGCATTGGCGGCCCGCGGCGACAGCGGCTGACCCAAAGCGGCAATCGCTTCGCAGACCAGCCGGCCCGTGGCCTCCGCGTTCGTATCGAGCAAGCGCGTCGCGCCCAAGTCGTCTTGCGAGAGATGATGGTCAATGACGACCTTGGGCACATTTGCGGCTTTAAAGAAGTTGCCGAAATCGCCCAGCTGGTTCCAGGTGCCCGTGTCGAGGATGATAATGGCCTCGGCGTCCTTGTATTCGTCGCCGGGCAGCTCAAAGCGCCGGATGCGTTTTTCCGGATCGAGGAAATCGTAGCGCGGCGGCCGGTTGCTGGAGATGACGAGGCGCACATCTTTGCCCATGCGATCGAGCGCGTCCGCGAGGCCAAGCTGCGAGCCGAGGCCGTCGGGATCGGGGCGCACATGGGTGGTGAGGAGGAATTTGCGGCGGGTGCTTACGAGATCGACAAACGGGGACCAGTCAATGGGCATGCAAAAGCCTCTGAATAGAACGCGTTCCGATTATTATAGCCTGCGGCCGCCTATCACCCAAGCCGCCGTGAATACGCGGGTACGCCGTTGAATCCAAGGATGCTTGGACAGTGTCAAACATTAGAAGAGCCGGTTTATATACTACCGCGAACCAGATTCATTGAGGTTGCGACATGGCGGAAAAGGTGGTCATCATTGGTTCGGGCCCCGCGGGATGGACCGCGGCGATCTACGCGGCACGGGCCAATCTGCAACCCTTGGTCTTTGAAGGCTCCGCCACTTGGGAGCCCAATCGCGTGAACGGCACCACCCCTTTGGGCCAGCTCAACCTGACCACCGAGGTCGAAAACTTCCCCGCCTGGCCCTACGTGGACAACGCCGTCCTGGGCCAATTCGCCAAGTCCGCTCTGCCGGCCGATCGCTATGACGGACTGTCGCATCTCTACCAAGGCAAGCGCGCCCATCAAGGTAAACGCGCCGCCTTTGGTCCGGAACTCATGGAGCTCATGCGCCATCAGGCCACACTCTACGGCGCGCGCATCGTCACCGACGACATCGTCGAGATCGATCTCAAAAAGTATCCGTTCACGCTGAAGTCGCGTGAAGGGCAAACGCTTGAGGCGCTCACGGTGATCGTGGCCACCGGCGCCCGGGCGAACTACCTCGGCCTGCCCTCCGAGGATCGCTACAAGAACAACGGCGTCTCCGCGTGCGCGGTGTGCGACGGGGCCTTGCCGCGCTTTCGCAACAAGCCGCTGGTGGTAGTCGGCGGCGGCGATTCGGCGGTGGAGGAAGCCAACTACCTCACCAAGTTCGCGAGCACCGTCTACATGGTGCATCGCCGCAGCGAGCTGCGGGCCAGCAAGATCATGCAGCAGCGAGCCTTGTCCAATCCGAAAATCACGATGAAGTGGAACCGCGCGCTCGATGAAGTGCTAGGGACCGAAGAAGCCGGCGTCACCGGCGCGCGGCTGAAGAGCACCGTGGACAGCGCAAAGGAAGAGTTGCCTGCCAGCGGCGTCTTCCTCGCCATCGGCCACACCCCGAACACGGATTTCATGGGCGGGCAGATCAAGCTCGACGCGAAAGGCTACATCGAACTGACGACGCCGCAGCGGACCTACACCAGCGTGGAAGGCGTCTTCGCGGCCGGCGACGTGGCCGACAGCTACTACCGCCAGGCCGTGACCGCGGCGGGCTCGGGCTGCATGGCGGCGCTGGACGCGGAGCGCTGGCTGGCGGAAAAGGGTAATCACTAGAATTGGCAAATACCCTCCAAATTCTAGCAAATTGTCATCGACCCGAACGTGCCGAAGGTGTAGGATCATCACCAACACGCGGCCCAGATCCAAACGGATTTTGGACACAAGGGTCACTCCCAGGGGACGGCACGTTCCATGGAATTCAAGGCGGCAATCACCGGCTGGGGTTGGCACAGTCCCGAACACACCCTAAGCAACCACGACCTCGAAAAACTAGTCGATACAACCGATAGCTGGATTCGCTCACGCACCGGCATCCGCGAACGACGCGTCGTCGAGCCCGGCGAAACCACTTCGACCATGTGCCTGGCCGCCGCCGAAAAAGCCCTGTCCTCCGCGGAACTCAAAGCCCAGGACCTTGATCTGGTCTTATGCGCAACTACGACGCCGGACTTTCTTTTGCCCGCGACGGCCTGCCTGGTGCAACAACATCTCGGCGCCGAGCGCGCCGGCGCTTTTGACCTCAACGCGGCCTGCAGCGGCTTTGTCTACGGCATCACCGTCGCCAGCCAGTTCATTCAGGCGGGCACCTATCGGCGTGTGCTCGTCGCGGCCGGCGAATGCCTCACGCGCTTCACCAATTGGCAAGACCGCAACACATGCATTTTGTTTGGCGACGGCGCCGCCGCGGTCGTCCTGGAAGCGACCAAGCAGAATGCCGGCGTCTTAAGCGCCGTTCTGGGCAGCCACGGCGACACCGAGGGACTCCTTTCCATCGAAGGCGGCGGGTCGGCGCATCCGGCCAGCGTCGAAACCGTCGCCGCCGGCATGCACCACATCCGCATGCGCGGCAACGAGGTCTTCAAGAAAGCGGTGCGCATGATGGTGCAATCGGCTCAAGAGGCCATGCGCATCGCCAAGCTGACGCAGCGCGACCTCGATCTGGTGGTGCCGCATCAAGCCAATTCGCGCATCTTGTCGGCCACACAGGAAAGCCTCGGCATCGACGCGGACAAAATGTTCATCAACCTCGATCGCTTGGGCAATACTGGAGCGGCGTCGGTGCCCTTGGCGCTTGCCGAACTTGCCAGTGCGAACCGGCTCAAAGTCGGCGACAACCTGCTGCTCGTGGCGTTCGGCGGCGGACTCACCTGGGCCGCCGCAGTCGTGCGCTGGGCCGACATTGCCGCCATCAAGCGCGAACGGGCGCGGCGCTTGACCGCGTAGCGCGGAGTGTGGAGCGCGGAGCGCGGAGCGCGTAGAGAGCAAACTGCTCTAGTCCGGCATTCCTCAATTTGCATACAATTCGAACCCGGTGCTTTGCGCTCCGCGCTTTGCGCTCCGCGCTTTGCGCTCCGCGCTTTGCGCTCCGCGCTCCACTCTCCACGCTGTTCTGGTCAAGGATGACCGGCATGATTCGCTTGTTGACGCTGCCTTTGGACGGGCCGCTCGACATGGTTCGAGCAAGACAACGGGCGCGGCAGATTGCCCGCCTGTTGCGATTCGACCCCTACGACCAGATCGGCGTCGCCGCCGCGGCATTCACGATCGCATCCCAGGCCGTCCATTACCAAACGACGGCGCAACTGCGCATCGACATAATCGACGGCATCCTGCATCTCTACGCGGAGTCAACTTCCTCCGCAAAGAAGAAAACCAAACAGAGCCCGGGCCAGTCTTTTCGCTTCGAGCGGCGCTTGCCGGATGCGGCTTGTGAAAGTCCAGCGGAAGATCTCGTATGGATGGTCGAACAGCTGGATCGTGAGATGCCGTTGGATTGGATCGATGAAATGGAGCTGCAGAATCACGAAACGCTGCAATTGCTGCACGTGCTGCACACGGTGCAAGAGCAACTGCGCGATTACTTGGAAAAGAAGCCGAGTGTTGCTTGAGGGATGACGCCGGCAAGGACGAGTCGACATGGACGGATGCGATGGAACGCCTGCAATGGATCGGCCCCGCGGCGACTGGCGCCTCATCGGGCTGCTCTTTCTGTTGGTGTTGCCGTTGCGCGGTTGGCTGCTCTGGAACGCCGAAGTCGCCGCGCGCGACAGCATCGGCTACATCCGCTACGCCCTGCACTTCGAGCAATACTCGTGGTCGGAAGTCCTCCTCAAACACAATCAGCATCCGGGCTATGCCGCCGTGCTCTGGTTGGTGTCGGTACCGGTGCGGGCGCTTTGGGGCACGGATGCGGACACGATGCAACTGACAGCGCGCTTGACCAGCACCCTGGGCGCGTTGCTCTTGCTCATTCCGTCATACTTCCTCGGCAAGGAATTGCTCGGTCGCCGGGCGGGTTTTTGGGGAGCGCTGATCTTTCAGTATTTGCCGGTGAGCGGCCATCACTTGTCCGACGGGGTTTCCGAGGCATGGTTCTTGGTATGGACCATTAGCGCGTTGTGGCTGGGCGTTGTCGCGGTGAAGCGGTCGGCGCCGGCCTACTTCGCTTGGTGTGGGGCATGCGCCGGGACGGCATACTTGACTAGGCCCGAAGGCGCAATTGTGGGGCTAGCTGCCGGCCTTTTGCTTTTGGGGATGCAGCTCAAGCCCACGTGGCGGATGCCTTGGAAGCGCTGGCTTGCATGCAGCCTCGCCTTGGGTTGTTCTGCCGCAGCGGTCGGCAGCATTTACGTCTTGGCCACGGGCAAGATCACCAACAAGATCGCCCCCGGTCTCATCCTGGACAACTTCCGCGCCGATTCCTCTCTTAGCGAATCCGTCAAGCACTGGCATCGGATGCCACGAGCGCTTGCCGCTTCGATGTTTGGCGCCACGTTTCGCCCAAGCGACAGCGCCGCCGTACGCGGGACGCGCAGCCTGCGGGCCTTGGGCGTGGAACTTGTGCATGGCTTCCATTACTTCGGCATCGTCCCCGTGGTGATCGGCCTGGGATGGCAGGTTCGGCGGCTCGCGCGGTCGGCCTGGTTTTGGCTCCCCGCCGGTTACGTGCTCATGCACGCCACCATACTAGTGCTGCTGGGGATGACGGTCTTTTACATCTCCGATCGGCATCTCATGCAGGTCATTCTTTTAGGCTGCTACTTTTTGGCTGTGGGATTGGCGCAGGTCGGCGCTTGGTTCGAGGCAAGATGGAAAATGGCAAGTGCAGCGCTTTTGGCCGGCTTCGTGCTGGTGTGCCTGCCGAAGACGGCCGAACGGCTGCACGCCAACCGCGAAGGCAACGTGGCCGCCGGCCGCTGGCTGCAATCACAACGCGCGCCGGGCGACATCATCGAGGACGACCACGCTTATTCGCACTTCTACGCGGGCATGGTTTTCGAAGAAGGGCACGATCTCGTTTTGCCGCAGCACCTCCGGCCCACCTGCTTTTGGGTGCTGACGCGCTCCAGCGACGCCCGGGTTCGCGAAGAGCGCGAACAAGTCGAAATCGAGCTACGTGGCAAAGGGCGTCTGGTCTATCACTGGCCGCCCGAGCGCGAACCGCAAAAGGCCCGCGTCGTCGTCTATGCGGTTCCGCGAAAGTAGTCGGCACACTCCGTGTGCCGTTGGCAGCGGACGGCACACGGAGTGTGCCTACTACATTGTGCCCTGGCGCTTCGTCTGCGACAATCTCGCCATGGATTCTTACTGGCCCGCCTTGTGCACGCTCTTGGCGCTTGTCCTCCTGCTCGTGCTCATCATCCGCTTTCAAATGCACGCCTTCGCCAGTTTGCTTGCGGTCAGTCTGGGCCTCGGGCTTGCAGCGGGATTGTCTCCCGAGCGCACGGTCGATGCCATCAGCAAAGGCGTGGGCGATATACTGCGCGACGTGGCCATACTGCTCGCGCTCGGCGCCATGCTGGGCCGGATGCTCGAAGTTTCCGGGGCGGCCGAGGTGATCGCTCAGACGCTCGTCAACACCTTTGGCCTCCGCAACGCGCCCTTGGCCATCTTGCTGACCGGTTTCCTGGTCGGCATTCCGGTCCTGTTCAACGTCGGCTTCCTCTTGCTGATGCCGATCATGTGGCGGCTGCAGCGCCAGACGGGACAATCGCTGCTTTACTTCATGCTGCCCTTGGCGTTTAGCTTGGGCATGACGCACTCGCTCGTGCCGCCGCACCCGGGCATCGTCGGCGCGGTCAGCAATATGCTGGAGGGCCGCGATCCGCAGACCGTCAATCAAACGATGATCGAGACTATCCTCTTCGGCTCCCTGATGTGCCTGCCGCTCATTCTGCTCGGCTGGTACGGACCGGGACTATGGTGGGCACGGCGGCAACACGTCACAGCGCCGGAAGGGTTGAGCGTAGGACAGGATTCCGTTCCTGTCCCGAACAGCCCACAGGCGCAGAATCCGCCGTCGTTCTTCTTAGCGGTGCTGATTGTAACCTTGCCGTTGGTGCTGAGTCTGGCGGGCTTCGGCGCAAAGCTCTTCCAGGATCTAGGCCTATTGCCCGAATGGATGGCGTCGCCACTGTTCGATAA
>JAKEHV010000240.1 GCA_022614915.1 Gemmataceae bacterium
GGTCAGCTGGAAGATGGTAACTTTTCGTATTTAATTATTTGACTTTCCTGCAAAGCTCCTCTAAGGTTGCTCAGGGGAGTCGTTCGCCCAAAGGCAATAATGGCATCATCGCTTTTTCCAGTCCCCGAAATACTCAAGAAGCATGGCTGGAAGAACCAGCGCGCTAGCGTTCGTTACCGCTGCGCCCCGGCCACCGCCGGCAAAGTTTATCTTGAAGACAGTGCTCCATTCCTGCATGCCTGGGTAGTGAACTTGTCCGAAAGCGGTTTGGCTCTTGCGATCGAGCGGCCCTTAGAGGCTGGTCTTTTGCTCAACATTCAAATGAAAAGCGCCGGCAGCGATAATCTCGTGCAGCTGGCCGCGCATGTGGCGCACAGCACACAGCAATCCAAAAGCGAATGGCTCATCGGCTGCGAGTTTCTTACGCCGCTCTCCAAAGAACAACTCGACAAACTCCTGTAGCTTGCCCGACAACACTCAACTCGCATCCTCGAAATCGAACGCCACCACCGCAGCAACAAACGGCAAGAATGCATCCTTCACTTTTTCGTGCTCCGTATGGACCAGATACTGGTCGCGCGCCGCTACGTCGGCGAACGTCATCAGAAAGCCGTGCGTGTAACCCTGATTTAGCCCTTCGGGGCTGGCGTAGGGCCCGCCGGCGAAATGCAGCATGCCGGGAATGCGCTTCTTCAGTTCCGCCAGCGCCCGCAGGAGGGGCTCGGCCATGGCCTCATTTCCCGACTTGAACTTCACCAGCACCATGTGATGCACTTTCATGACTTTCTCTCCGTCTATGCCGCCCTAAAGTAGTCCCCACTCTCCGCATGGGGAGCGGGATTTACCTCACGTGTAACGTGGGGACTGCGTTGCATCGCGAAGTTCTTCCGCATCGAGTCTGAGTATGGCGAGGCCAACGTGCAAAAGTAAACAGCATTCGGCATCAATCCCCCAAATAGCCGAACTTTGCTATTCTTCCTTGTCTTGACCGCTTGTCGGTTTCCAAGTTAGAAGTGTTGCTTCCCAAGGATGGGGCCATGATCAAGCAGAAAAGTCACCTCCTGATTCTCTGGTTCAAAGTCTGGGACCTCTTGCTCACCGCATTCGCTTGGGTCGCGGCTTATCTGCTTCGCTTCAATTCCGGCTACATTCCACTTGAGCACGCGCCGTTGGATTTTTCCTTGTGTTCTCAGAAACTGCCGCTGGTGGTCTTGATTGCCGCGGTCGCGTATCGCATGACCGGGCAATACCAGATTCACCGGTTTCGCCGGCTGCGCGAGGAACTTTTCAGTGTGCTGCAGGGCACGACGCTCATGACGCTGCTCGTCGTCGCCACCACGTTCGGCTTGCACGATCCCTACGAGTCGCGGGCCACGTTCATCCTGTTCTTCGCTTTGACGGCATTCCTGATCCTCGCCGCGCGGCGTTGCACTTGGGCGGCCGTGCGCTGGCTGCGGGCGCGCGGCTACAATCAGACGCACGCCATCATCGTCGGCACCGGCCGCGTGGCGCGGCAGACGGCCCGCGCCTTGCGCGTCACTCATTGGCTGGGCATCAAGAACATCGGCTTCGTCGAGGACAAGCCGAGCCGCTGGACCGGCGACCTCGACATATTGGGATCGAGCGCCGACTTGCCGCATTTGATCGAGCAATATCAGGTGTCACACGTCTTCATTTGCCTGCCGATGAACCGCCACGACGAAGCCCGCAAGGTCTTCGACGTCTTGGCGCAAACATACGTCGAGGTGCAACTGATCGCCGACGTGCCGGACCTGGGCGGCCTGTCCTTGACGATGACGAACTTCGACGGTCTGCCCATGATCGGCTTGCGCGAGAGTCCACACTTCGGCGTCAACATTGTCGTCAAACGAGCCATGGACATCGTCCTTTCGGCATTGGCCCTGGTGCTGTTGGCGCCGGTCATGCTCGTCATCGCCGCCTTGATCAAGATCACCAGTCCCGGCCCGGTTTTCTTTCGCCAGGAGCGTTGCGGCCTCAACGGACAGTCTTTTCAGATGCTGAAATTCCGCAGCATGCGCGTGGACGCCGAAAAGGAAACCGGCGCTGTCTGGGCCGCCAAGAACGATCCGCGCCGCACGCGATTCGGCACGTTCTTACGCAAGACCTCGCTGGATGAGTTGCCGCAATTCATCAATGTACTTTTGGGCGACATGAGCCTGGTCGGCCCCCGCCCCGAGCGCCCCGTGTTTATCAAGAAATTCAGCAAGACCATTCCCAACTATCAGACGCGGCATTGCGTCAAGGCCGGCATCACCGGTTGGGCGCAGGTCAACGGCTGGCGCGGCAACACGTCGCTGCGCAAACGCATCCAGTACGATCTGTACTACATCACTCACTGGAGCCCGTGGCTCGATCTGCGCATCCTCTTCCTCACCGTCTGGCGCGGTCTCGTCCATCGCAACGCCTATTGAAATTCGCCGCCGTCGTCATAAAGTCGGCTAGGATGTCCGGCTTTCCGAATCGCATGCCTGATTTCGCACAACTGCTCGCCCCCGTGCTTGAGAACCGCCGCCTGGCGCGCGACACCTATCTCATCCGCCTCGAAGCGCCTCCTTTGGCACGCGTGATTCGGCCCGGCCAGTTTGTCATGCTGCGCTTGCCCGGCTCGACCGATCCCCTCCTGGGCCGGCCGTTCGCGCTTTACGACACCGTCATCTGTCTCCCCTCGCCCTCAGGGAGACGGGTTGGGCGTGAGGGGGACACTGTCAAACTACCGCTACCTGACGGGCGCGGCTCGGACAACGACGCGCCAAGCGGCATCGACATTGTCTATCTCGTTGTCGGCAAACTAACGGGATTGCTGTCGCAGGTTCAGCTTGGCGAAAAGGTCGAAGTCTGGGGACCGCTCGGCAATGGTTTTCCTGACCCAGTGGGACAAGCCAAGCATGTCGCACTGGTCGCCGGCGGCATCGGCCAGACGCCGTTCCTCGCGCACATTCGCGAACTCTTAGGCGAACGCGGCTACGGCGGACAGACGCCGCGTCGCCGAGCCGAACGCGTTTCGCTCTACTACGGCGTGCGCAGCGCCGACCTGGCAGCGGGCGTGGACGACTTTCGCCAGGCCGGCGCGGAAGTCCACCTGGCCAGCAACGACGGCACGCTTGGCTTCCACGGCTTCGTCACCGACCTATTCGATCAGCACGAGCCGCCAGACCACGTCTTCGGCTGTGGCCCTGAGCCGATGCTGCACGCCCTCGCGAAGCTGGCCGAGCGCAAAGGCATTCCGTGCCACCTGTCGCTGGAAACACCGATGGCCTGCGGCGTCGGCATCTGTTTTAGCTGCGTGACTCCGGTGCGCACGCCGGACGGCTGGGACTACAAGCGCGTGTGCGTCGAGGGCCCGGTTTTCGACGCCGCGACATTGCACTGGGAAACGTGAAGTGGGAGCAGTAAGCTCGGCGGATTCGTTCATTTGGATATTGGTGCGTGAGGGACTTTCTCAACTTCGACGACCGGTGCGGACAATGCGGTCTGACTGTTGGGTTGCGCGCAATCGATGTGCTTTCCGCAAGTTTCTACCGCACAAGCAGTTAATGAATTGCATTGCGCACGCCCAATATACACACACACACACCGACAAACCTCCAGTTTCCCCCGGCTCTTTAGTGCTCTCTGAGAAAGTCCCGGTGCGTGAAACGAATCCGTCATTGCAAGTGCCGGCACATGTATAACTTACAGGATTCGTTTCATTGTCGCAGAGACCCCCCCCTCCCTGAAACGAATTGAAACGAATTGAGACGAATGAAACGAATTGTCGCACCCTTGCTCGCTTCTTGCTAACACCCAATGCGCCCCGGCCCTTTTTCCTTTCTCGCATATTCGCCAAATTGAGATGCAACGTGACATCATGCCACAACAACGTGAAACCTGCACTACTGTGGCAGAAACGAAACGCGCTTGGGCGCCTTGCCGACCATCGCCTTACCCAGCGACTTCAAGTTTCCGTCCTTGGAAACATCGAC
>JAKEHV010000241.1 GCA_022614915.1 Gemmataceae bacterium
CGAGCTGGCTCAGGATGTGTTCATGCACGCTATGACCAAGCTGCCGCAACTGCGCGATCCCAAGTGCTTTGTCGGCTGGCTGCGGCAGATCGCGGTGCGCATGGCCATCAACCGCCTGACCCGCAAGGCCCCGGTGCACGGCGCCGGCACGGACCTGTTGCAAAGCGCTCCGGCCGACGATGCCGGTCCGCTCGAGGAGATGATCCGCGCTGAGAACCGCGTTGATCTCTGGGCCGGTCTGGATAAGCTCAAGCCGGTCGACCGCGCCACGCTGGTGGATTTCTACATTCGCGGCCGCTCGCTCAAGCAAATGGCTCGCGAGTTCGAGTCGCCCATCGGCACGATCAAGCGCCGCCTGCACGTGGCCCGCAAGCGCTTGAAGAAGCACCTGGAGCGTGGCGGACGCGCCCGTGGCAAGGTCCGAATGGATTATGGACTGGAGCTGGCGGGAGTGTAGTCAAAACCTGGGTGCACGGCGAAATGCTGTGCACCCATCTAGCTCTCCTTTCGACCACCGTTACTTCCTCACCACTGCATTCTTCAATCTTCGCCGCCAGTAATTGGGGTTCAATCGAATCTCGTCCATAAACCGGCATGCCACGTCGCTCGGCGTGTTGATTCCCTGTTCCCAGGCACGCACAGTTTTGATGGAAACGCCGAGAAAGCGCGCGAAAAGGGCTTGGCTGGTCTCTAGCGATTTTCGAATGGCCCTTACCAATTGCGGACTATATGCGCTCGGGTGCAGGTCGAGTTCGACAACGCGACAGTTGAACTTGGCACCGATGGGTTCTTTCTTTTCCAAGGCACTGACGAATTCTTCGAGCCCTTCGATGATACGAGCGCCCACGGAGGCTTTTTTTCCATTTTCTTTCATTCAGTCACCCTCAACGAATAGTGCCAGAGGCGAATTCCTGCTCGACTTTGCGGATCAGATCGCGTATCGCCTTTTTTTCGGCCGGAGTCAAATCACCTTTCTCGTTTTTCGCGTAGGCTATGGCCAATAGCACCGTTCCATACTCTTGCAGATAGACGTATCCAACCCGCACTGCGCCGCTCTTGCCGGTTTTCCATCGTGCCGGCGCAAATCGAATTTTTCGAAGGCCGCCAGTGCCGGCGACGACCGCTTGTCCTTTGGGGTTCAGCATGATCGCGACTTGAAGGGCCGCCAAATCATCGTCACTTAGTGCCAGGTCCTTCCAGGCTCCTGTAAACGGCTTCAGTTCGACGAAGCTCAGCAGATCTTCTGGCCGAAAGGCATGCTTTGGGTAAACGACGCTGAGACGTTGTCGTCCTTCCTTTTTCTTTGCCATGACGGCTCATCTTGCCTCCTGCGGCGTTCATCCACGACGCGGGCGTCCGTTTCAGTGATGATTCTATACCATCGGATGGCACAACACAAGCGCTTGAGGCACGCATGTGACGCATGGCGTTGGTGCTCGTCAAAAAAACAAAGGCGGCAAGCAACAGAAATGCTTGCCGCCTTTGTCTTGATCTTGCACACGCTCACCTGCGGGCAAACCTTGGATGGTTCGGCGGCCCCACGCCGGTGAGCCGCGTCCAACTTGGCGGATCGCTCGCGGGGAAGGAATCTTCCGAGTCCTTTTGGACGTCGTCTTTTGGCGGCGTCAAGAGCGCGGCGATTAACAGCTTTTCTTCCAAACAGATCAAGAACTCGAGGACCTCACCGGGATCATCCAAGCGGTAGTGTGCGGCCGTGGGCCCGTCTTCACCGACTCGGATCGTGATGCCGTCCGGGAAGTGACGAAAAACTTCCTCATCGCTGCGGTCGTTGCCGAGGTAGATCACCAGGGCATCAGGACTGGATTGACTTTTGTGGATCCAGTCCATGGCGGCGGCCTTGTTCCACTGCAGCCGGGGCAGCACTTCCAACGAGTTTGCCCCGTCGGCGAGCACGAAGGGCAGCCAGGTTTCCGCGAGCACTTCTTCGACGATGCGGCGCACTTGGGCAGCCTGGTCCGGTTCCAGCTGGCGAGCATGGACGCCGATCGTCAAACCCTTATCTTCCACCAATGCGCCCGGAACGGCTTGCAAACGATTGGCCAGCTCGGCATGCAGTTTCGGCAGCGCTTTCTGCCAAACGACCGATTCCGGTTCGATCAACAGCACGCCTGGTCCGCTGATTTCCAGGCCGTGATTGCCGGCATAGATGAGGTCGGGAATGTCGACGCGTTTTTGCAAGTCGGCGCGATCCCGGCCGCTGATGACGACCGCGCAGACGTGCGGCCGTTCCGCCAGCGATGCAAGCACGCGGCTCAACGGCCGAGACAGACTCACGAGATCGGGATGGGCCGTGTAGGGAACGAGTGTGCCGTCAAAGTGGCAACCGAGCAAGACCGCGGGCGCGCGCGCAACGCGATCCGCTACATCAGAGATGTCGTCAAAAAGATGTTGGCTCATGTGGGACGGGAGGGCATTTTTCATGCCGGTGCACAGGTGAAATTGCCAAAGCCGCGAATGGCAGGTAAATCCGGCGTGCGCGGTGTCGTTCATTGGGACTCTTCGACGAAAGAGGCAAATGAATGCATGCTAATCGGCACGAAGTTGCCTATTCCGTCAAAACTTCAGGAGATGCTATTTCAGGAGCCCCCGGCCTCTTCTGTAGGATCGATAAGAGTCAGCAGTTTTTCGAAAACCTCCTCAAGGACCTCGTATGGCATCTCGCAAAGGAAGGCGACTTTGCGTTGTTTCCAGTCGAGGTTTTTCACCTGATCGGCGAGGATGACCCCGCTGACGCCAAGTCCCATGGGAACGGCGACTTCGTAAGGATAACCTTTAGCTTTGCTCGTAATCGGGCAAAGCAAAGCTAAACCGGAAGGCCGGTTGTAGATCATGGGCGACAAGATCAATGCCGGTCGCCGGCCAGCCTGTTCGTGGCCTGCCTGCGGGTCGAAGTCCAGCCAAACGACATCGCCGCGCTCGGGCGCATAAGCCTTGCCGGATTTGCTCACCATGCTTCGCCCCCGACAGGCCGGCCGGAGCTTATTTCTGCATGGCGATTTTTGGCCGTGATCCCCTTAACCAATTCGGTCAACGAGTATCTCCTTTTTCGCGCCCGCACTTTGCGAACGCGCAGCTCAAACGGGCTGACCCGCTCAATGGTCACTGTGGCGCCCGCGAAATCTCGAAAGAGCGTGGTGCGAGCCTTGGCATCCACTTGACGTGTGCGCTTTTCCACAAATGCCTCCCTGTCTTCGCTTGTGATCTGTTGACTATTCTACGAGTCGTGGGAGAATTCACAAGTGGTAAATCCCTCTGAGGGACCAGGAGGTGTGTCGCCAAAAAACGAACTCGTTGCAGCGAAGGCTGCAACGCTGTTCGCGAAGTCGAGATGTTGGCCGCCCGTGGCCCGAAGCCTACTCCCATGCATGCCGTTTGGCCTTGTCCAGCCCAACCCAAATTGATTATTCCAATCCAAATCCCAGCTCGCTTCGTCTGGTTTACGGAAATCAAAGCAAGCTTTAGGCGAAAGGGGATTGTCATGCGCCGCTTCGCGTTCGTGTTGGTGCTGGGTCTGGCGTGGACGGGATCGGCCCGAGCCACCGGACTGTTGATTCCGGCCGAGAAAAACGTGCCGCCGTTGGCCATGCTCAACCACAAGGTGGACGTGAGCATCGAGGACCAGGTGGCGATCACCCGGATCGAGCAAACGTTCCGTAATCATACGGATCGTAATCTAGAAGCGACCTATGTCTTCCCAGTTCCCAAGGGGGCCAGCGTTCGCAAATTCTCCATGTGGGTGGACGGCAAGGAAGTGCCCGGCGAGCTGGTTGAAGCCGCGAAGGCGCGCGAGATTTACACCTCCATCGTGCAACGCACGCAGGATCCCGGCCTTTTGGAATACATGAACAACAACCTCCTCAGGCTGCGCGTATTCCCCGTGCCGGCCAAGGGCGACCAGAAAATCGCCATCAGCTACACCGCCATCGCCAATGCCGACAACGGCCTCATCGAGTTCGTCTATCCCCTGCGGACCGACGGCAAGGCGGCGGCCACGCTCGAGAAATTCGCCCTCAACGTGAACCTGAAGTCGCAGCACACGCTGCAAAACATCTATTCGCCTTCGCACGCCATCACCATCAACCGCTCGGGCGACAAGCAGGCTACGGTCGGCTTCGAAAAGGACCAGGCGGTGCTCGATCGCGATTTCCAGCTTTTCTACACCTATGGCCGGGGCGACGTGGGTCTGACCGCTATGACACATCGGCCCAATTCGAGCCAGAACGGCTACTTCATGATGCTGGTGTCGCCGCGGGCGGAACTGTCCAAGTCGCAACAAGTGCCGCGCGACATGGTCTTCGTGCTCGACACGTCGGGCAGCATGCGCGGCAAACGCATGACGCAGGCGCGCAGCGCCATGAAGTATTGCCTCTCGAACCTGACCCCGAACGATCAATTCGCCGTCATCAACTTCGCGACCACGGTTAACCGCTACGCCGAAAAGCTGCAGAAGGCGACCGACGAGAACGTCAATCAGGCGAAGAAGTGGGTGGATGAACTGGAAGCCACGGGCGGCACCGCCATCAACGACGCGTTGGCCGCCGGTTTGGAGATGCGCTCCAGCGACACCAGCCGTACGTTCACTCTGGTCTTCTTCACCGACGGGCGTCCCACCATCGGCGAAACCAACACCGACAAGATCATGCAAAACGTCGCCAAGAAGAACACGGGCAACACACGCATCTTTACCTTCGGCGTGGGCGACGATGTGAACGCTGCCATGCTCGACCAGATCGCCGACCAGAGCCGGGCCGTCAGCACCTATGTGCGCGAAAGCGAGGACATCGAAGCAAAGGTGTCCAGCCTTTACGGCAAGATCAGCAACCCCGTGCTGGCCAACTTGAAGCTCAGCGTCGAAGGCGGCGTGGCCTTGAATGAGGTCTATCCGCCGCAATTGCCCGATTTGTTTCACGGCAACCAGCTAGTCGTCCTGGGCCGCTACACCGGCACTGGACATGCGGTCGTGAAGCTGACCGGCAACTTGGGCACGGAGACGAAGGAATACGTCTACGAGATCAACTTCCAGGAGAAGTCGATCGAAGAGAAGCCGTTCGTCGAGGACCTCTGGGCCCGGCGCAAAGTAGGCTACCTGCTCGACCAAGTCCG
>JAKEHV010000242.1 GCA_022614915.1 Gemmataceae bacterium
CTTCATCACGAACGGGCACCGCGACCGCATCTTCAATGCTTATCGCGCTACGCTGGTCGAGAAGGAACTGAAGAAGCTCCATGCCCGCGGCGGGCTTATCGGCGGCACCGGCACAGGTTCAGCGGTTCTGGGCGATCTCGTCATCGACCGCGCCAACGAGGACCGGCTGACAGAGCCGGGGCTCGGCCTCCTTTCGCAATGGCTCGTCGAAGACGGCAGCGCTAGCGAACGGATCGCCGATGCACTTGCCGCCCATCCCGCCCATCTCGCGCTGGAGTTGCAACGGGATTCGGCTGTGATCATCCGCGGCGAAAACATGCGCGTCCTCGGCAAAGCGCCGGTCGCTATCCACCGCGCCGGCAAGGAAGCGAAGGCAGAACGGTTGAAACCGGGCGCTGAGCTCGACCTCGGGCAATTGCGCCGCGCCGCCGTGCCAGAGGAGAAAAAGTCCAAGTCGACCGGCCTCGCCGGTCCTTCGTCTCGATTGGTCCGCGCCGCCGATTCGGTTCCGACCACGGGTAATTGGGGAGAGTGGCGCCGCTACTTTCGAGAAGACACGCACAGCACCAAAGATATGGTCGTGCTCGCTGTGCATTTGAAACCCGGCCATGAGCCACATCCTCCCCATCAGCACGCCGAGGAAGAATTCATGCTTCTCGCCGAAGGATCCGGCACGTGGCACCTGGACGGCAAGGAAATGCCGGCGCGGAAAAGCGATGTGCTTTATGCCGCGCCGTGGTCCATGCACGGCCTCAAGAACACCAGCGATTCGCCGCTTACTTATTACCTGGTGAAATGGAATTCCAAAGGAGCGCCCACGCCAAAGCCGGGCGAATGCAAGGCCCCCATCAATGCCAAGGGTCCAACGGAATTGGCCGTTCTTCGAGGCCATACCAACTCCGTCACGTCCATCGCCCTCACCGCCAACGGCCGAACGTTGATTTCAGGAAGCCTAGACGAAACCATCCGAATCTGGGATGTCGTCGCCGGCAAACAGCGCGGCACGCTGCGCGGGAGCAACGGCCGCGTGGATTTCGTGGCCATCACGCCCGACGGCAAGACCTTGGCTTCCGCCGACCAAGACGGCGTGATCAAGCTCTGGGACGTGGCCGCGTGCCGTGAGCGGATGAACCTGACTGCACCGAAACGCCGGCCGTGTGTACTTTTGACGTTGACGCCGGATGGCCGCACTTTGGCCTCGTTGAGCAGCGATAACAAGATTGAGCTTTGGGATATTGCGACCGGCCGGCTCCAAGCAGACCTTGCCTGCGAAGCGAATCGATTTTGGAGCCAGGCGCTGAGCCCGGACGCGAAACTGTTTGCCTGGGGCGATCGCTTTTTCAAGAAGGCCCTGCGGCTCTGGGTTTTGCCTTCCGGCATCGACAGGAGCCCGCCATGGGACGGAAAGGACATCGCTCCGCAAATCTTCAGCGCGGACGGCAAAACGCTGATCATCATCATCCACTCGGAAGACACGATTCAACTTCGTGAAGTGGCGACGGGAATGGTTCGCAGTCAGATTCACAAAGTTGGGGAAAACGATCTCCAAGCCCTGGCGTTCCATCCCGCCGGCCGCATCTTGGCCTGGTGCTACCGCCAAAGTAAGACAATCAAGCTCTGGGACGTAGTCGCTGGACAGCCTGCGGGCGAACTGCATTGCGTCGGCCGCGGTGTGAACACGCTGGTCTTCAGTGCCGACGGCGGCACTCTGGCCGCTGTCGAGGGGCCCGACACGGCGATCCGCGTTTGGGATGTGGGCTGCTTCAAGAAGTCAACTTCGCCGACGAAGGAAATGCTGGAAAAGAGCGATCGCGAATCGCTGTGGGCGGACCTGGCTAGCGGCGACGCGGCCAAGGCGTATCAGGCCATCTGGACGTTTGTGGGATCGCCCAAGCAGGCAATCCCTTGGCTGAGCGAGCATCTGCAAGCGGTCCCAGCCGCCGACGAAAAGCAACTCACAAAGTTGATCGCCGATTTGGAAAGCGACCACTTTCCCGTGCGTGACAACGCCATGCGCGCATTGGAGAAACACGGAGAGTCGGCCGCGCCGGCGCTGCGGAAGTCGCTCACCGCTTCTGTGTTGCCTGAGACGCGCCAGCGCATCGCAAGCCTCATAAAAAGGTTGGAATCGTTCTCGTCGGTACAACTGCGATTGCTCCGCGCTGTCGAGGCGTTGGAATATGCGGCTACGTCGGAAGCTATCGAAATCTTGAAAAGACTAGCCGGCGGCGTGGCGGAGGCGCGCGTGACACAAGCAGCGCAGGCCTCCTTGCAAAGACTCAAGGGGCGCTACTGAATGTTAGGCTGAAAACGTGTCGCGTGGCATGCCTTGGCGGCTCGTTTGCAACAACAGTCGCCCCGGACCAGCACCACCATGGCATGCGAAGCGCCACGCGATTTGGCGTGTCAGTCGGCAAACTGAAAAGCAGGCCTTGCCCCGCCATTGCGATGGCAACTGCCGGATCCGCTACGGCGCTGGCGCCGTAATCTGCAGGTCGTCGACGGTGATTTCGACGCGCTCGCGGCCGCCCATGACGCGGCGGACGTACCAGCGCAGGCCGCCGGTTTTCTGGTCGTCGAAAATGGCGCGGACGTAGACCTTGGGCTGGCCCTTCATGGAGTCGTAGTCCTGGAATTGCTCGATAAAGTCGAAGAGCCGATCCATCGAGTAGTAGACCAGCCGCTCTTGTGGCTCCGGCTTGCCATTGTACAACACGTCCACGGCCCGGCCTTTCATGACTTTCACTTGCAAGACATCCGGCTCGTCGTCCGCCTTCATACGAATCGTGTACTTCATGGTGTAATCGGACGGGCCTTTCTCCCGCCACAGCTTGCGCGCCGCTTCCAGTTGCTCCGGCTTCAGCTGTTGCCGCGAATTATAGACAGCCAGCACGACGGTGGCGGCGACCGCCAGCGTGAACACGATCACGAAATACCAGATCCAGCTGCGCTTGCGATTGGGAGGGGACATGTGTCAAAACCCGAAATCCGAATCTCGAAATCCGAAACAAATCCGAAGTCCGAAAAACAAAATCCGAAACAACAACAAATCACTGCGAAAGCCGTTTGGGCACTTTCTTTTTTAGGATTTGGAGCTTGTTTCGGATTTCGAGTTTCGGATTTCGGATTTGCTTCAAGTTTCGGATTTCGGAATTTACGCAGCCTCGACGACCTCGATCAAAATGCAGGAAACGTTGTCGCGCGAGCCGTTGTCCAGCGCGAGCTGCCCGAGCGCTTCGGCGCATTCTTGCACGTCGGGATGTTCCTGAACGAAGCTGAGGAGCTGGTTGTCGGGCACCGGCCCGGACAGGCCGTCGCTGCACAAAATGAATTTGTCGCCGGGTCGAATGGGGACGACACGGACATCGGGCCCGTCGCCCACTTCCTTGCTGCCCAGATATTTCCAAAGGACATTACGGAAGCGGTGTTCCTTGGCCTCGGCGGCGGAAATGGTCTTGTTTTCCACAAGCGCTTGGGCCAGGTTGTGATCGACGGTCAGTTGTTCGATGACGCCGCCGCGAACCAGATAGGCCCGGCTATCGCCCAAGTTAGAGATAAAAAGCTCGGATCCTTTGCGCCAAACCGCCATGACGATGGTCGTGCCCATGTTCTTGAGGTCGCGGTCGAGCGAGCCCATCGTCAGGATTTCTTCGTTGGCCTGCACGACGGCCTTGCGGACGATGGTGACGGCATCTTCGGCGTCGATGGTCGGACTGAGACTTTTACGCAACTCGCGCGGCACGACTTCGATGGCGCGCTTGCTGGCGATCTCGCCGGCGGCCTGGCCACCCATGCCGTCCGCCACGATGCAGATGCTCATGTCTGGAAACTGCTTGACGTCGATCGCATCTTCGTTGTTCTCACGGTAATTGCCCAAAAGAGTGCACTTACCGATATTGAGAGACAGGGCCATTTCCCCACCTCGCGTTGGCTGCCGTCCAACCCCGGCACTGCCGGACGGGGCTGAAGCTAGAGATGTACGGTCCATGGGCACAGTTACCTCTGATTAAATATAGATCAGGCGCTAAAGGGAAGCAACTCGAACCACCAACCCAATCCCAGACCGTAATTCTGGTGCTGTCGGCATAATCGAAGAAAGACGCACAACTCCCACGACATGCCTGCGCTGACCCCGGTCAGACCTGGCACGCCTTTCTTAGCGGACGCTATTCATCTTACTCATGTGATCTACTTACAAAACGGGAACAACCGCTGCCGCACTCCTTCGTCCCAAGGCGCTCCATATTCGCACGGCTCGAAAGCCTCCGCGTATTCGACTCGGCGGCCGCGCTCAGGGCCGTACACTTCGATCAGCAAGTGCCGAAAGCGCTCCGCCTGTTTGCGCAAGCGCGCCTTGATTAATTCGCCGAGCCACATCCGGCGTGTCTTTGCATCTGCAGGCACTTCGTGGACAAAGCCCATGTTGTAAGGCAGCCATTCATAGAACTGCGACACGTGGCAGTCGAGCATGTCCACGATTTTGTCGATTACAGGTCCGACATCGACCGCAATCGCTGGTTGCAAGGGATAGGGCTTGGTGAAGTCGTCCGGCAGATAAGCGATGACTGGATTGGCGGCCAAGTGCGGCATACCCGGAACGATGGCGGGCACCGTGACCATATAGGCGGCATCCTGTACCAGCTGGCTCGTGTAGCGATGGTCGGGATGGTAGTCGTTGGGCCGGTGTGTGAGCACAAGGTCGGGGCGAATGGTCCTCAGCAATCGTATGACTTGGCGGCGATTTTCCAGGGTCGGTTCGAGTTCCCCGTCATGATTGTCCAAGAGCTCGTAGGGGGCGCCGATGACTGCGCCGGCGTTGGCCGCCTCTTGCCGCCGACGCTTGGCCAAGTCGGGTCCCGCGCGCAGGTGATGGCCCGCGTCACCGTTGGTCAGGCTGACCATGTGCACGACGTGCCCAGCCGCGCGATAGAGCGACGCGGTGCCGCCGGCCGCATAGTCGGCGTCATCCGGATGGGCGCCGATGATGAGCAAGCGCAAGGGTTGAGTCATGTTGTCAAGCGTTGCAATGCTTCCAGGTATTTGGCTCGGGTTTTCTCCACCACGTCCGCGGGCAAAGGCGGCGGCGGGCTGTTTTTATCCCAGCCGGAGCGGTCCAGCCAATCGCGGACGAACTGCTTGTCGAACGACGGCGGGTTGGACCCCGGACGGTATTGGTCCAACGGCCAGAAGCGCGAGCTGTCCGGCGTGAGGACTTCATCAATCAGAAGAACTTCGCCGCTGGGCAACCGGCCCCATTCGAACTTAGTGTCCGCCAAGACGATACCTTTAGTGCGTGCGTGCGCCGCCGCGCGGCTGTACACATCCAAGCTGCGCCGGTGCAGTTCCTCGGCCAGCTCCCGGCCGACTAGTTGCGCCATTTGCTCGAAGGAGATGTTCTCGTCGTGGCCGCTTTCTGCCTTGGTCGCGGGCGTGAAGATCGGCGCGGGCAATTCCTGGCACTCGATCAATCCCGCCGCAAGCTTTTGGCCGCACACTGTTCCCTGTCGTTGGTATTCTTTCCAACCAGAGCCCGCTAAATAGCCTCGGACGACACATTCAATCGGAACCACTTGAGTCTTGCGCACCAGCATGGTGCGGCCCGCGAGTATTTTTGCATATTTCGAGAAGTCTTTTGGAAAGGCCGCGACGTCCGCGGAAACAAGATGATTCGGGACGTTTAGGAACTTGAGCCAAAACAGCGTCATCCTTGTCAGAATGCCGCCTTTGTCGGGTATGGGTGTCGGCAACACCCAATCATAAGCGCTGATGCGATCGGTGGCGACGATCAACAGTTGATCGCCCAGGTCGTACACGTCGCGGACCTTGCCGCGTCGGCAGGCATATCCGGGAAGGACGCTTTCGAGCAACGGCGCGGACATAGTGTTCGACCCTTGGGGCAAGTTGGAAACGGGCTCCACTTTTTATAGGGTATTGCTGTTCCTTTGAAATATCCCGTGGGGCAAATATCCTGCTTGTAGTACGAGCATTCTTGCCCGTCGTCGGACAGGAATGTCCGACCTACTTGCCGGATCGGCATGAGCAAACAGGAATGTTCGCCCCACGGAATCCGCGGCTCAATTCCACCACTGCAGCATGGCGTTTTTCCAGGGCGAGAACCTGTGGATCAATCAGCTGGCCGATGGCGTGGCGGAACTGGTGCTCGACGTTCCCGGCGGCAAAACCAATGCCCTCGGCGCGGCCGTCTTGGAAGAATTGGGCAAGTCGCTCGACGTGTTGGAAAAGGAAGAAAAGTTCAAGCTGTTGCTTGTGCGCGCCGGCAAGGCTCACGGATTCGCAGCTGGACTGGACACCAAGACGCTAGCGGAAATGACGCCGGAGCAAATCGCGCAGCTCGCCGGCCAAGCGCAACGCGTTTTGGACAAGCTCGAGAAACTGCGGCTGCCCAGCGTGGCGGTTGTCGCCGGCGCGTGCCTGGGCGGCGGGCTGGAGTTGGCGCTGGCGTGCGATTATCGCGTGGCCATCGAGAAGTCGGCGACGGTGTTTGGGTTTCCGGAGCTGGAGATCGGCTTAATTCCCGCGTGGGGCGCCACGGTGCGCTTGCCGCGCCTCATCGGCCTCGAGCGCGCCTTGCAAATGCTGCTCGGCGGGCGGCGCTTGCATCCGCGCGACGCGTTGGCTTGGGGACTGGCCGATGCAATCGCCGCAGACAGCGATGCGGCTCCGCCGAGTTTCCTTGCCAACCCGACCAAGAGGGTTTCCACGGACCGGTCTCGACGCACTTGGCGGCAAAAGCTATTCGAATCAACGCGCTTGGGACGATGGTTCATCATGCGCGGCGCGCGCCGCCTCCTGGAGAAGCGGCTGCCCGACGACATGCCCGCGCCTTGGGAAGCGCTCGAAGCGGTGCGGACAGGTCTCGGCGGCGGTGCGGCAGCCGGCCTCGATTTCGTCCGCGAAGCTGTGTGCCGGTTGGCGCATTCCGATGCCTGCCGCAATCTTCTGCAACTGCACCAGTATCGCGATCACTTTCGACTGCCTTCAACCCAGCAAGAGGTCGCAAAGCGCATTCGGCGGGTCGGAGTGCTGGGCGCTGCCGGCCAGGGCGCGGCGCTCGTTACATTGGCGGTGACCAAAGGCTGTCAGGTCGTCCTCAAAGAAACCGATGAAAGCGCCTTGGGCTATGCGCTTCTGCGCCTGGTCGCGACGTTTCAGAATGAAGTGTCGCGCGGCGCGATGAGCGAAGTGGAAATGTCCAGGTGCTTGAATCAAATCCGGGGCACGACGGCTTGGAGAGGCTACGACGACCTGGAACTGGTTCTCGATCCGCGCGACCAGACCAGCGCCTCGGCATTGTCTGCGATCGAAGATCACGTCCCCGCGCAAGCGCTCCTTGCGTCCACCGATGCCTTGCGCACCGTGGCCTCGGTGCAGGACGGCGTGAAGCGTCCGGAACGCGTGGCCGCCGTGCATTTCCTCCATCCCGTGGGCCGTTCGGTGCTGGTCGAATTGGCGGGCTCCAGGGCGACTAGCGACGAAACATTGTCACGCCTGAACGACTTCGTCATCGCGCTGGGCCGATTTCCCCAACGCGTCGGCGATGGTCCGGGGTTCTTTGTGTATCGCTTTCTGGCGTCTTATTTCAATGAAGCCGTGCTGCTCGTGAAGGAGGGCATGAAGCCGGAGCGTGTGGATGAGGCGATGGCGCGCTTCGGCATGTTGCACGGACCCCTGGAACACTTGGATATCCTGGGCTGGGACTTTGTCCAAAACCTGGTGCGCGCCGTGGAGCCCGCGCTCGGCCATCGGATTCCATTGGACGACACGTTCGGACTCATGGTGGAAAAGAAATGGCTCGGACAAAAAACCGGCTTGGGCGCGTATCGCCACGGCAAGCGGCGGCTCAAAGTCCATGCGCGCTGGGTAAGCCAACTGCGCTTGCATTCACACGTCGAAGCGCCGCATCAGATGGATGCGATCTCCGTTGCCGATCAGTTGCAATTAGCCAAGGATCGGTTGGTTGGGCTGATGGTCAACGAGGCGGCCTGGTGTTTACACGAGGGAGTCATGGGCCAAGCCGGCGAGCTGGACAAAGCCCTGGCGCTGGCGGGCTGGGCGCCGCATCGGGGCGGGCCCATTCAATACGCCAAACAAATCGGCTGGGAAAACCTCAAACAAAAGCTGCTGAATTTGGCGTCGCGCTATGGGCCGCGCTACAAGCCTTGTCCCCTGTTGGAACGTGTCATAGTGTAAGAGCAATCCCGTCTTGGGTTTCCTTGATTTGCCTTCGCTAGATTGAACGTGTTCCGTTTACGGTTCGCACACGCAGAATCCGGCTTACATGTTGCGTTATCACGAGCGCGAAACGTAAGCTCGCTTTGATCGAGATCACGTCTGGGGCAGGAACCTACCCCCCTCCTGTCGTCCGGTGGTCTCGATCTTTTTCTTTTGAATCTTAATGCGAAACGGCGTAAGTTCATCAAGATGTTGTTGACTGTATGGCTTCATTGCACCTTAGCGCCTTTAAGACGTCACGGAAAAGGAGAAATCGATGTCCACGCCGGAAACTCGCCTCAGGGAACTCAACATCACGCTGCCGACGCCGCCCAA
>JAKEHV010000243.1 GCA_022614915.1 Gemmataceae bacterium
CGCGCGCCTATCAGATGTCGAGCCAGGACGACGAAGCGAATCTCAAAACTGACGCGGACAACGATTCTCTTTGGCAGTATCCGCGCCGGCGTCTGGACGCCGAGTCCATCCGGGACGCCATCCTCGCTGTCAGCGGCACGCTCGATCGCTCGCGCGGCGGGGCGCATCCGTTTCCGGAGCAAGCGAAATGGGATTTCACGCAGCACAAGCCCTTCAAAGCGGTTTATGACACCAAGCGCCGCAGCGTGTATCTCATGACGCAACGCATCCAGCGGCATCCGTTCTTGGCGATGTTCGACGGCCCGGACACCAACGCCAGCACGGCCAATCGCCTGGTCAGCACGACGCCGTTACAAGCGCTCTATCTCATGAACGATCCCTTCGTCCACGAGCAGTCGCGCAAATTCGCGGCCCGGCTTCTGCGCGAGTGCAAGGACGACGAGGGACGCGTCGAGCGTGCCTTCCTGCTGGTCTACGGCCGGCCGCCATCGGACGAAGAACGGCGGCAAGCAAATGACTACCTTGCGCAGATCGGCGAGCGCTTGGCGACTTCCGGTGTGCCCAATGAGCAGCGCGCAGCGCGCGTTTGGGAAAGCTTCGCCCGCGTGCTGTTCATGAGCAGCGAGTTCGTGTACGTGAATTGAGTTCGGATAATGACGTTTGGTATGCTTGCAATTGATCAGGATATTCCAGGTGGACAATGAAGAAAACCGCAACGCCAAGAAAGAAAAAGGCTTCTCCGGTCGCGAAGCTCAAGGCCGAATTGGCTCGGGTTTCCGAAGAGCGTGACATGTATCGCCGGGCGGTACTGGCGCTTATGTCTCCCCATTGGGAAAAACTCACACTGTCAAAGAAGGAATTAATGGCCCAGGTGGACCGGAGCACAACTTGGGAAGAGTTGTTTAAGGAGTTAGGAGCGTAGTTGGAGAAGTCAATGACATCGTCCAGCGGCGGCTATCAAGTGGACAGGTTGCCGCGCGTGTTGAGTCAAATTCGGGAATTGGCAAAACGTGCCGCCAAGGCCGGTGTCCAACAACTCTACTTGGACTCACTAATGGAGAGTGTACGAAAGCTCCGAGAAGGTCCCCTCTCCTTTGCTGACCCCGTTTACAATACCCAAAAAGAAGGCGGTGTCACCTGTCACGCAATCGAAGGTCCGCTAGTCGTTCACTGTGTGGTTTATCAGATTGAAAAGGTCGTCTTAGTATTGGACATTAAGCCGTTGCCCGGATCGAAATTGGAGCAGTCTTGAGAAACTTTTGCTCCTGCGCAGTCCTGTGCTTCGTCCTTCCCGCCCTCGTGAACGCCCAGGACTTGTCCGTGCCGCCCTTGCAAGGCACGCTCCTGCGCAAGCTCGGCGACACGCAATGGCGCTCGTCGCACCATTTGCAAGCGCCGGCCTTCTCTCCCGACGGCAAGACGTTGGCCTTCGGCGGCGTCTGGAATCTCAGCTTCTGGCAAGTCCCCAGCGGCAAGCATCTGCGCGATTGTCAGCTCAGCGGCTGCGGTTACTTCTGGTCCGTCGCCTTCGCGCCCGACGGCAACCTGTATGCGGCCGGTCAGCACAACAACGTCATGCGCTGGGATCCGCACTCGGGCAAGCTGGTTCAGGAATACGCTTGGCACAAATCCGTGATCCGCAAGATCAGCCTCTCTAAAGACGGCACGCTGCTTGCCTCCATGGACGTTTCCAAGAAAGTCGCCATTTGGGAAATGCCCAAAGGCGTGCAGGTGCGGACGCTGGACATGCCGTCCACTTCCACCTGGCCGGACATCGCCCTCAGTCCCGACGGGCAATGGCTGGCGACGTCGGGCACGCGCGAAGAGCCTGTGATGCTCTTCGATGTCAAAACCGGCGCGAAGAAGCGCGCCTTTGCCGACGGCGCTAACCCTCATGGGCCGAAGCTGGCATTCACGCCGGACGGTAAACACCTCGTGAGCGGCGGGCAGGGGCCAATCTTCCATTGGAATGTCGAGACCGGCAAACTCGTACAACGCTGGAAGAACCCGAATGAGGATCATGTCGAAGCGCTGGCAGTATCCCCCGACGGCAAGCACCTCGCCACGGTCGGCTGGGGCGAGACCATGCACGTTTGGAACCTCGACGCCGCCAAGTTGGACCGCAGTCTGACCGCGCCGGGCGAACGCTTGTTCGGCGTCGCTTTCAGTCCGGACAGCGCCACTCTCGTCGCCGGCGGCGAACGCCGGGCCATTCATCGTTGGCGGGTCGGCGACGGCGAACTGCTGACGCAATCGCTGGGACATACTGCCGGCGTCGAAGGCGTGCTTTGGCTGTCATCGAGCAAGGTGCTGACCGCGGGGCTCGACCGCAGCGTGCGTATCTGGGACGCGGACAGCGGCAAACTGGAAAAAACCGTCGCGCTCCGTGACGGCGTGTTTCCCAAAGCGATCACCCCCGACGGCGCCCTCCTGCTCGGCCGCTCTGACTTCCATCTCCACGTCGTCAACACCGCGCAAGGAAACGAGATCGAGCGCGTCGAGGCCCGAGTCGGCTGGGACGCACAAGTCGCCTTGAGCGCGGACGGCAAACTGCTCGCCTATCCCGTGCAGTCCAAGGAAATCCACCTTCGCGCTGTCGGCGCCGGCCAGCCGGCGCGAATCTTGCCCGGCCCTGGGCGTCTGCTCTATGCGCTGGCATTTTCCCCGGACGGCAAGCATCTGGCGGCGGGCTTCGAGCAAAAGTACAAGGAGCCGTTCGTGCAGATCGGCGCGAACGATGTATTGAAGCCGCGCACGTCGCTCAAGGAGCCGACGGTCCTGCTGTACGACGTGCAAAGTGGCAAAGAGATCGCGAAGTTCGGCGAGGATTTGCCCGC
>JAKEHV010000244.1 GCA_022614915.1 Gemmataceae bacterium
ATTACATGGACGACTACATCAATCCGCCGGAAGCGCTCAGGGCGGAGGAAGAAGAGAAAAAGAAGGTCGAGGCCAGCCAAAAGATGTTCCCGGAGCACCCGGAGAAGGACATCTTGCTATTCCTCATCGAGTTTGCCCCGCTCAAGCCCTGGCAGCGTGATGTTTTGTCCATCATCCGCGACGAAGCCTATTATTTCGCGCCCCAAGGGCAAACGAAGATCATGAATGAGGGATGGGCAAGTTATTGGCATTCCACCATCATGACCGAAAGGGCTTTGGAGACATGGGAATGCATCGATTATGCCGACCACCATTCCGGCACGATGGCCACTTCGCGGGGCCGCCTGAATCCGTACAAGCTCGGCATTGAGCTTTTTCGCGACATCGAAAAGCGCTGGAACACCGGACGGTTTGGCAAAGAATATGATGACTGTGATGATCTGGAGAAACGGCGCAACTGGAACAAGGATTTAGGCCTGGGACGGAAAAAAATCTTCGAAGTTCGCCGTGTTCATAACGATATTACTTTTATCGACACTTTCCTGACGCCGGAGTTCTGTCAGGAACACCTGATGTTCTCTTTCGCCTTCAACGACCAGGGCAAGAATTACGTCATCGAGTCGCGCGAGTTCCAAAAGATCAAGCAACGCTTGTTGTTCAGCCTAACTAACTTCGGCAAGCCGTGGATTTACGTTGTCGATGGCAATTATCGCAACCGCGGCGAGTTGCTTTTGAGGCACGAGCATAATGGCATCGATTTGAAACTTGACCGTGCAGCCGACACCCTGGCGAACGTACAATATATTTGGAGTAGGCCCGTCCACTTACACACGATTGTGGACAACCAACCGAGCCTGATGACCTATGATGGCGCCGCCCACACCATCAAGAGCCTGGGAGAAAGCGATGACCCTCGAAAACACGCTGCGCCAAAAACTCGCTGAAGCCAAGCCTGCGCACACGCGCCACGACTGGTCCGTGCACGACGAAGCGAGCGGCTGGCATGTCTATCTCACCGCGGATCACCGCGACCAATTCACCACGGTGGCTTGGGAACTCAAGTTGCGCCGCGGCAGCCACAGCGCGGATTTGGCGTCGTGGGCCGACCGCGCTGCCAAAGCGACAGGCCTGCTCGAAAGCCTCAAGGTCGTTGAAGTGGACGTCGGCCGGCAAGAGGCGCTTCTGCGCAGCGACCAGCCGGCGGAGCGCGACGGGCGTACCTTTTACTATGAAGTGCTGCTTCAAAGCGCCGGCGCCGTCCTCATGCGCCGCTACCAGGGTTCCCATCAAACCGCGAAACGTGATCAGGTTCCCTTCGTGCTTACCAACGAAACGTTGGCCAAGCTCGCCGGCGTCTTGACGGCTTAGTGCCCCTCGCTTGCGCGTCGGGCTAGTGCCCCAATCTTCTTCCACAAACATGGTAGAGCCGACGCCGGCAATCGTTCGCGTCGGCTCTGTTCGTTTGCACTTTTCATCTTCTCTTAACCATTGCCACGATTCTCACGGGCTTTTAACGGCGGTTTCGCGCCGGCCGCCGCGACTAGACGAGTATGGCCGTTAACAGTCCCGCTGCAGGGGAGCGACTACCAGAAAAGAGGAGTGCCCATGAACATGTTCTTGTTGGTTCTTGTGGGATCAGGCGTGATTGTGATCTTCGCGCGGCAATGCTGGCTTCGCCTTCGGTCCACTGAGGAGGAGGCCTATTACTTTACGCGCTGTCAAGCGTGTCAGCAGAAAGTGCGTTACGCCGCCGCCAACGCCGGCGGCAAGGGCATGTGCCCTCGCTGTCTGCGGCCGCTATACCTTCCCGAAACTTCGCAGCCCTTGTCCAGACCGCTCTCGCCACACCGCGTGGGAGAGAGACTGCTGCAGAAAACCTGATGTGATTCGGTTCGGAGCAGAATCCATTTTGCTATAATCACGCGCATGGCACCATTCTTGAATCGGCGGCGGTAAAGCGCGCGCCGGCGTTACTAGTGCTCTAGAAGACAACGCCAAGCTGTGGAAAACCCGCAGACGCTTGAACAGTTGATCCAGGCCGCGAAAACGGACAGCGACGCCGCGCTCGGCCCGCTCCTGGAATCGTATCGCACGTATCTGCGCCTTTTGGCCCGTGTCGAGATCGGCCGCCGCTTGCAAGGCAAGGTGGACGCGTCGGACATCGTGCAAGACACCTTCCTCGAAGCGCATCGGCATTTTGCCGGCTTCCAAGGCACGAGCGAACCGCAGCTTGTGCAATGGCTGCGGCAGATTCTCGCCGCCCGCGTCGCCAATCTCGTGCGGCACTACTTTGGCACGCAGGGCCGCGACGTGCGTCTCGAGCAGCAGCTCGCGGCCGACTTGGACAACTCCTCGCGCGCTTTCGGGGAGGAGCTTGTCGCTTCGCTGACTTCTCCCAGCCTGAACGCGGCCGAGCGCGAGCAAGCTGTGCTCTTGGCGGACGCCTTGGATCGCTTGCCTCAGGATTACCGCGAGGTGATCGTGCTGCGGCATCTGGAAGGCTTGACCTTTCCACTAGTCGCCCAGCGCATGGAGCGCACGCAAGATAGCGTGGAAAAACTCTGGCTGCGGGCTTTGGCCCGGCTGCGGCAAGTCTTTGGAGACGTGGAATGAACACAGCGTCCAAAGCTCCTCCGGACATCGCCGAGTTGCCCGACGATCCCCGGCTCATGCAGGCGGTGCAGGAATACCTTGCGGAATTGGAAGCCGGCAAGAGACCCAGCCGTCAGGAGATTTTGCGTCGCTACCCGGACCTCGCGCAGCCGCTGGCACAGTGCCTCGATGGCTTGGACCTGGTCCACAAAGCCGCCGCGCTTGAGCCATCCACGCCGGGCCGGCCCAGTTCGCCCACCGAATCGACCGACGCGCTTGCCGCAAATCCCTTGGGTGATTTCAAGATCGTGCGCGAAATCGGCCGAGGCGGCATGGGCATCGTCTACGAAGCCGTGCAGCTCTCGCTCGGGCGGCGTGTGGCGCTCAAAGTACTTCCCTTCGCCGCCACGCTCGACGCCAAACACTTGCAGCGCTTCCGCAATGAGGCCCAAGCTGCCGCGCAACTGCATCACACGAACATCGTGCCGGTTTACGCCATCAGCGCCGAACGCGGCGTGCATTTCTACGCCATGCAGCTCATCGAGGGGCAATCGCTCGCCGACGTGATCCGCGACGTGCGCCGCCAAGCCGGCCACGGCGAGGACACTGCAAACGAGGCAAGCGCGTGCCGCCCCCTCACCCCCGCCCCCTCTTCCCCACAGGGGCGAGGGGAGATTGAGGGCCGCCCTCTCACCCCCTCTCCCTCCCAAGGACGAAGTGAGCCGACGGCCAGCAAAGAAACCGTGTCGCGCATTTCCGCGGCTCTGTCCACGCATCGCACCGCCAAAAGCGCCGATTTCTTCCGCACGGCCGCCGGTCTCATCGTGCAAGCGGCCGAAGCGCTCGAGCACGCCCACCAATTCGGCATCGTCCATCGCGACATCAAGCCCGCCAATTTACTCGTGGACGTTCACGGCCGGCTTTGGATCACCGACTTCGGCCTAGCGCAATTCCACGCCGACGCCGGCTTGACCCAATCGGGCGACATCCTGGGCACGCTGCGCTACATGAGCCCCGAGCAAGCCCTCGGTCAACGCGTCGTGCTCGATCACCGCACCGATGTCTATTCCCTCGGTGCGACGCTGTATGAGCTGGCGACCCTGGAACCCATCTTTCCCGGCCGCAACCGTAACGAGATCTTGAATCAGATCATCAACACCGATCCGCGCTTGCCGCGCTCTTGGGAGCCAACGGTGCCGGTCGAGTTGGAAACGATCATCCTCAAGGCGGTCTGCAAAGCGCCGGCGGACCGTTACGGCAGCGCTCAAGAACTCGCCGCCGACTTACAGCGCTTCCTGGACGACAAGCCCATCTTGGCCCGGCGGCCGAGCCTGATCGAGCGCGCCCGCAAATGGTCGCGCCGGCATCCCTCGATCGTCGCCGCCGGCTTTGTGTTGCTTGCGCTGTGCGTTGTGGGCCTCATCATCAACAGCTGGATGATCGCGCGCGAGCAGGCCAAGACGACTGCCGCACTTAGGAACGAGAAACAACGGGCTGCCGAGGCGCGCCGGGCCGTCGATCTTTTGGTCGAGGTGTCCGAAGCGGAATTAGCCGAGCTTCCGCACTTCCAAGGCGTGCGCCGCCGCCTGCTCGAGACCGCGCTCATCTATTACCAGAATTTCATCGACACGCACGCCGACGACGCCGCCCAAGCCGAATTGGAGGCCGGCCGCAACCGCGTCCGCAACATTCTCGACGAGCTAGCCACCCTCGAAGGCGCCAACCTCCTCAACCTCGCCCTGGATAAAGACGTACAGAAGGATTTGGAGCTGAGCGACACGCAGCGCAACCAATTGGCCGAGCTGCGCGAACGCACCTGGGAAAAACTCGTGGGACACTTCCGCGACCAGCGCTCTGTAACACCCGAGGAACGACGCCGCAAGTTCTACGAAATGGCCAAAGCGCAAGAAGCCGGCCTCGCCGACATCCTGCCTTCGTCGAAGCTGCAGCGCTTGCGGCAAATCGAGTTGCAACTGCAAGGACCGCGCGCGTTTCAGGATTCGTTCGCCGTCGACGCCCTCAAACTGACTCCGGAACAACGACGCCAGATCCGCGACCTGAAAGACGCCACTATGATCGTTTTGTTTCGCGGACCCTATGACAAAGGACAACCAAAAAAGGAAGCAAAGGAAAAGGGTCCAGCGGATTCCGGTCCGCCGGCATTCTTCAAGGTCTTCAAGGCCGAAACCGAGTCCATTCTAGAGATCCTGACGCCGGAACAAAAAGCCCGCTGGCAGGAATTGATCGGCCCCACCTTCCACGGAAGACCGCGCTTCCCGCACTTTGCCATACAGAAGGGACCGCCCCCATTCGGCCCACGTTGAAAACCATTACGGAGGCGAGGTCGGCAGTATCTCCTCGTACTCCGAGTTGTCGTCCTGGTCGTTGTAGCGCGCCGGCACGAGCAACAAGTCGTCGTTCATCTCGTCGCGCGCGAAGATCTTGCGGAACTTGGTGATGAACAGTCCTGCTTGCAAGTGCCCCGCCAACTGTTGCAGCGCCCGCACGTCGTCCGTCGGCGCTTCACGCACCAGGTATCCGAAGGGCCGCTCCTGCCGGGCTTTGTTTAGCCGCGCTTGAATCACCTTGTAGATGGCTTGCGCCCGCTGCATGTCCTTGAGGTCGGCCTGCGTGAAGCCCTCGTCCACGTCGGGCACTCTTTCGCTATACGGCCCTTCGCCCTTCAAAACCTTGATGTCCTCCGCGGTCAGCTTGCGGGCCCACTCCATGGTCGTCGGGATATGGCCATTCTTGTTCGGCTGCGGCCGTTGCCCGCTCACGAAGTTGAATCCCAACTCACGGGCGCGTTGCAACAAGACGGGCACGCGTCCCTCGATGGCCTTGAGCCAGACTACGCCCTTGCCCGGCAAGCCGTCCGGTGTGCAGCCCATGGCTGCTTGCAGCATCGGCACCCAGGTGTACTGATAGGTCATGTCGCCGGGCAGATCGACTTTGAAAGGCGCTTGCACGTAAAACAGAGCTTCCGTTTTATCCTTGACCGAGATTTGCGTGATCTTCAACGGGTAGACAAGCTTTTCGGACGTGAACTGAAAGCGCGTGGGCGTGACTTCGCCGGCGAAGGAACCGTCCTTGTTGCGTTTCATCTGTGCGGTGTCGATCTTCATGACCGTGAATAGCCATTTCTTTTGAATGTAATGGTTGAGCGTGGCTTCGTCGCCCGAGTAGCTGTACTTGTGGTCCTTGAGCCATTGAAAGAGGTCGTCGGCCCGACTGGCTTCGATGATCTTGTAGTCGAGCGAACCGACCACGCCGGCTTCAAGCACAACGACGGTGGGCTTCTTCTGCTGTTCGCGGTCGCGGCCGCCCGCACTTGCCGTTTCCAGCGCGGCGCCAAACATTATCGCGTCGTTAAACCTGCGGGCCGGCAACAGCTTCGAGTGCGGGAATTCGCGCTTCTTCAAGATGGAGTAAATGGCCAGATGCTTAAAGAAGTCGCGCGGCATTTCGTGCAGCTTGGGCTGCGTCGGCGTCGGAATGACCATGCCGAAGTCGAGGGCGTTGCCTTCGAACTTGGGCTGCACCGTGAAGGTTTCGATGTTTTCCTTCGGGTCCCAGGTGATGAATGCTTTCTGGGCGGGTTGCAGGATGTCGGCGTTCTTGGCGGAAAAATAGCAGCAGGCGGCTTGCAGAGTGGATTGCGAAAACAGCAACACTGCAAGCGCTCCGAGCGGAATCCAATGGCGCATGAGTTGCCCCTTTGCAAATGAGATCGCTTTACCCAGACCGAGCGCGGGTCCGGACAAGCGATCCTATTGTACTTCGAAAGTGATCCATGAACCAAGCGGTTTGGCCGAAGAAACTTTCCTTTGACATCGCATTTGTCCCGCATCATAATCCTCTCTACAGTCCTTTCTCGTTAATTCCCCGTTGAGGTGCTCGCATGCTTCGCTTGCCACTCGCGTTGTTCCGTCGTCGGCCCTTCGTTCCGGCTCTCCTACTTATGGGAGCGCTGGCCGGCTTCGCCCTTGCCCAACAAGATGCGACATCGCCCCTCGCCCCTGCGGGGAGAGGGGTTGGGGGTGAGGGGGAGAAGAGTCCGGAGGCCGTAAAAGCGGCCCTCGAGCTCGACCAGAAAATCATCGCGGAAGTGAAAAAAGGCTCCGAGATTCTTTCGAATCTCTCGCATCTAAGCGACATCATCGGACCGCGCCTCACCGGTTCGGCGGCGCTGAAGCGGGCCAACGATTGGACCGCGGACAGAATGAAGGCCTACGGCCTGTCCAATGTGAAGCTCGAGCCTTGGTCGCTGCCGGAAGGCTGGCAGCGCGGCACGGCTTACGCGAAGATCGTCGAGCCGGACAATGGCCGCACCCTGACCCTGGCCTCCATGGGCTGGTATCCGGGCACCAAGGGCAAGGTCACCGGCGATGTGGTGGTGATGCAGGCCAAGACGATCGCGGATTTGAAGAAGTACGAAGGCAAATTGAAAGGGGCGATCGTCCTGCGCAATCCGCCTTCGAAGCTGACGCCGTGGATGGACATTGAAAAAGCGGGCGGGCGGCCTTTCGCCGCCGACGGCTTTCCGAAAAAGGGAGAAGAGGGCAAAGGCAAGTTCGGCGACGGCAAATTCCAGCCCGAAGCTTTCCAGGCGATGACCAAAGCGGTGCGCGACCTCTTAGCCAAGGAGGGGGCAGCGGTGCTGCTCACGGATTCGGCCAAGCACTTCAATTTGCTTGCGACCACCGGCAGTTGGGGCGGCGCCGACCGGCCCAGCGCCGACAATCGCATCCCCACTTGCTACATGGCTCACGAGCATTATGCCCTGCTCTATCGTCTCGCGACCCGGCCTGAGCCCGCGGTCACCAAGGTCGAGGTGGAAATCACCAATACATTTGTGCCCGGCCCCATCGCCGTCTATAACACAGTCGGCGAGATTCGCGGCAGCGAAAAGCCCGACGAGTTTGTCATCCTTGGCGCCCATCTCGATTCCTGGGATTTGGGCCAGGGCACACTCGATAACGGCACCGGCTCCAGCGTCGTTCTGGAAGCCGCCCGCGCTTTGGCCAAGTGCGGCGTGGCGCCCAAACGCACCATCCGCTTCATCCTGTTCACCGGGGAGGAGCAAGGGCTGCACGGCTCCAAGGCCTACGTGACGCAGCACAAGAACGAGGTCGACAAGATTTCCACTGCCATCGTTCACGACACGGGCACCGGCAAAGTCGTCGGGCTGGGCTGGGGCAATCGTCCCGGCCTCAAGCCGATCCTCGAATCGGAGCTGGCGACGCTCAAGGAACTGGGTGTGGCAGATTTTCAAAGACGCGCCGGCAGCGGCAGCGATCACATGTCCTTCGAACGGGCCGGCATACCCGCATGCTTCTTCTCGCAAGAAATCGCCGGTTATCGCTTCGCGCACCATTCGCAAGCCGACACCATGACTCTCGTGCGCGAGCCGGACTTGATTCAAGGAGCACAAGTAATGGCGGTGATGGCGATGCGCTTCGCGAATCTGGAGACAATGCTGCCCAGAGAGAAGAAATAGTCTGCCCGGCGACCCAGTGGTCGCACGAAGAAGATTAGGATCAAGATTAAGATTACGATTACGAATAGGATGAGGACGAAGATCAAGATTAGGATTAGGACCGTGTAACGGAGGTTCCTAATCTTAGTCCCAATCTTGATCTTAATCGTATTCCTAATCGTAATCTTTCTCTTAATCTTGATCTTCTTTTGTCCGTCACCAACTGAGGAGGAATGGCATGGCGGGTTGGTGTATGTTGTTCGGCGTTTTTTTGACCCTCTTGGGCGGCGCCTTGTACCATTTCAGCGAAACGAAAAGCCTCACTGCCCTCTTCCCCGCTTTTTTCGGCATCGCGCTATTCGTGCTCGGCATCGTCGGCCTGAACTCGAACGCGCGGAAACACGCCATGCATCTGGCGGCGCTCTTGGGCCTCGTGGGTGGCGGCGTTCCCGCGTATCGCGTTGTCAAGAGTTTGGGCGAAGGGTCGGATTGGGACCTCAAGATCTGGGGCCAGATCGGCATGGCGGTGCTGTGCGGCCTATTCTTGATCATGTGCATACGTTCCTTCTTGGCCGCGCGACGCGCCCGCAAACAAGGGGCTTGACTGTCCGAGCCGCGCCCGTAAGGAAGCGAATTGCGCCCCCGGCGTTACCCGCTTCCTTACGGGCGCGGCTCGGACGGCCCGCTTCCTCACGGGCGCGACTCGGACCTGAATCCCAGTCGCCAGGCCAAGCCCGTGCAGCGTTTGCGCGTATCTTGCCGGCTCACCGCCAGTTGCAGGGCTTTGCGGCTGCCGATCAGCACGACGAGTTTCTTGCCGCGCGTGATGCCCGTGTATAGAAGATTGCGCTGCAACAGCATGTAGTGCTGCGTGTGCAAGGGGATGATCACGGCGGGATATTCGCTGCCCTGTGACTTGTGAATAGTCAGAGCGTACGCCAGCGCCAACTCGTCCAAGTCTTCGAAGTCATAGACCACGTTGCGGCCATCGAATACGACGGTCAATTCCTGGTTCTCCTCGTCAATCTTGTGCACCCGGCCAATGTCGCCGTTAAAGACCTCGCGGTCGTAGTTGTTGACCGTTTGCAGCACCTTGTCGCCCGGGCGGAAGGTCGTGCCGAAGCGAGCGACTTCGGGTTGCTCTTCCTCGTAGGGATTGAGAATCTCCTGCAACTTGACGTTGAGATTGCGTACGCCCAGCTCGGAGCGATTCATCGGCGTCAGCACTTGAATGTCGCTAAACGCATCGAGCCGGAAGCGCGCCGGAATCCGCTCCTGGATGAGCGTGACGATGCGCGCAAGAATCACTTCCGGTTGGTCGACTTCTATGATGTAGAAGTCCGTACGTAGGATAGGATTCCGATCCTGTCCTACGAGGAGTTGCTTCTCCGGCATCTGTCCCTGATTCACACTGTGCGCCGCTTGCACGATGCCGCTTTCCTGCGCCTGACGAAAGACTTCGGTGAGCCGCACGACCGGGATCGCGCCCGAGGCGATGATGTCCGCCAACACCAGGCCCGGCCCCACGGAAGGGAGCTGATCCACGTCGCCCACCAGGACTAGGCACGCGCTTGCCGGCACAGCTTTAAGCAAGTGATGCATGAGCGGGGCATCGACCATCGACATTTCATCGACGATGAAGAGATCGCCTTGCAAGGGCCGTTCACGATCACGCTTGGGTCCAGAGGCGTCGTACTCCAGCAATCGGTGAATCGTCTTCGCTTCCTGTCCCGTTAATTCCGCCAGGCGTTTGGCGGCCCGGCCCGTCGGCGCGCATAAGACGCACTCTCTTTTTTTGGCGCGAAAGATTTCCAGGATGCCGCGCACTAACGTCGTTTTGCCCACTCCCGGCCCGCCGGTGATGACCAGCACTTTCTTGCTCGTCGCTTGCCGGATTGCGTCGCGCTGGCTGGCGGCGAGAGCAAGCCCCATGCGTTTTTCGACCCAGCCCAAGGCGGCTTCCACATCGATGTTGGGCAACGGATGCGCGCCCTGAAGCAATTCCCAGAGCGTGGCCGCGATCGCGGTTTCCGCGTGGTAGAGCTTGCGCAAATAGAGCCAAGGCCCGTCCGGGATGGCGTCGTCGCGCACCGCTTCTTTTTCTTCGACAAGAGTCTTGGCCGCTTCCTCGAATGTCTTTTGCTCGATGCCCGTAAGCTGTCCGGCGCGAACAATCACTTGCACTTCCGGGAAACTGCAATGCCCCTCGTCGGCGGATTCGGTAAGGACATGGCGCAAGGCGGCGCGGGCGCGGAGCGGCGACTGGCGGTCGATGCCGAGCCGTTGCGCCAGGGAATCCGCGGTTTGAAAACCCACGCCCCAGATGTCGTTCGCCAGGCGGTACGGGTTCTCCTTGACGAGCTCGAGCGCTTTGTCGCCGTAGGTCTTGTAGATGCGCGTGGCGCGGGCCGTGCCGACGCCGTGCGAATGCAAGAACACCATGATGGCGCGCACGGCCTTTTGCTGCTGCCAGCTTTGGCGAATTTCCTGGACGCGGCGCGGGCCGATGCCTTTGATTTCCGCGAGAAACGCCGGGCTTTCGTCAATGATTTGCAGAGTGCGCTCGCCGAAGACTTGTACGATGCGATGTGCGTAGTGCGGGCCGATGCCCTTGATGAGGCCGGAGCCCAGGTATTTCTCGATGCCTTCGACGGTGCTCGGCGCGACCGTGCGCAGCATCTCGGCCTGAAACTGCTTGCCGTGGTCGCGGTCCTCGATCCACTTGCCGGCCGCTTCGAGGAATTCGCCCGCCACCACGCGCGGCAACTGGCCGACGACTGTGACTAGATGGCGCTGTCCCTTCACCAGCACGCGCAAGACCGCGAACCCGGTTTCGGGATTGTGAAACGTGATGCGCTCGATGGTGCCGGACAGGGATTCGGCCATGAAGTGATTTTAGCGGGTCGGCGCAACACTAGCCCGACGCGCTAGCGAGGGCGCGGCGGCGTCTCGCGCAGAGGCGTAACGTGCGTGCAAGAGTCGCGACACGAATCCTCGCAAAGAAATGCATTTTTCTCGGGCAACACGTCGCCCTCGCTAGCGCGTCGGGCTAGTGTGCCTACCTCATTGACCAGTCGGGGCGGTAGCGTTCGAGGCGTGATCAGGATGACTGCGTGCGATCGCTCGGAATTCCAAATCATGAGCCTCGCGCACATTCGGGTGACGCCAGCACGAGCAGCCGTTGATGATCGGTCGACATTTCATGCACGGAAGGGGGCTTTGTCACGCAATTCGATTTTCGGTGCAAAGCCATGGCAGTTCCAGTTTTCGTTGCGCTTGGGCCACTGTCGCAACCGTTTGCGCCCGTTGATGTTACAAGATCGACTCGTCTTGGACACTTGAGATGAAAGGTTTGTTATTGTTCGACGCCAATTCCGGCCGCCTTTTTGCCCGTTTCCTTCTTTTGCGGGTTCTTGACATACAAATCGAGCCAGGCCACCCAACGCGCCCACAAGTCGAGCGTCGTTTCGCGGGCGATGGGACCGTGGCCCTCGTGCGGGTACATGTAAAGGGCCGCGTTTTTGCCCAATCCGTCCAGGGCCATGAACAGGTACTCCGCGTTGATGGGATTGGTTCCTACGTTCGCGTCGTCCATGCCGTGGTACATGAGCAGGGCGCCGTTGATGCGGTCGGCCCACAAGAGCGGCGACATTTCGAGGTACGTTTCGCGGGCGTCCCAGAGTTGCCGTTTTTCGGTCTGGAAGCTCATGGGTGTCAGCGTGCGGTTGTAGTTGCCGTCGCCGGCGATGCCCGCTTTGAAGAACGGCGTGTGCACGAGCGCGTTGGCCGTGCTGAAGGCGCCGTAGCTATGGCCGCCGATGGCCAGCCGGTCGCGGTCGATGATGCCGCGCTTGTCCAATTCGTCGATGACTGCCCACAGGCTGTTGCGCAGGTCGGGCACGTAGTTGTCGTTGATCCGTCCCGGCGGTCCGACGATGGGCACATCCGGCTCCACCACGGCATAGCCCGCCAGCGTGAGCAGCGCCATCGAGCGCGGCGCGGGAGCGGCAAATCGGCTGGTTGCCGCCGCGGTCCGGCCGGCGGCGCTGTTGTAAGCGGTCTGATCCGTATACTCGCGCGGATAGATCCAGAAGAGAGCAGGCAACTTCTCCCCTCGCTCCTTGGGGGGAGAGGGGTCGGGGGTGAGGGGGGATTTCGGCGGCAGAGTCACTTTGACCCAGAACTTGAAGCCGTCCACGCGCGTCACCTGGATGCGTTGCGTCTGGAGCTGATGGAACCAGGGCGTGTGATCGACGTTGTTGGTCAGCTTGGTCGTCTTGCCGTCGCGCAGGTCGGTGACGTAGGAATCGGGCACCACGTCTTTCTTTTGCCTGGTCGTGAAGACGAGCTGGATGTTATCGCCGTCCACGACGTCGATGGTTTCGAGCGTTTCGCCTTTGCCTTCGAAGATGCGGGTTTTCTTGCCGGTCTTGATATGGACCTTGTCGATGAAGGGTTTGGGGAAGCCTTTCTCTGAGCCGCCGGCGCGCTCCGTGCCGGACACGTAGACTTCGCCGCCCGAAGAGACGCGCACGACCTTGGCTTCGCCGCGGCCGCTGCGGATCATGAGGCTCGGGGCCAAGCCCGCGCCGAAGCCTGCCGCGCCGCCGAAGCCCTTTTTCTGCTCACTTGGGGCAAACATTCCTGTTCGCCCGGACGAGGGCAAACAAGTATGTTCGCCCCACGTGAATTCGTCCGGCGGGGGATCTCCCGCCGGCGGATCGAGCACGTCGGGATCCTTGGCGGACTTGGCGCCGCCTTTGCCGAAGCCGGCGGCGCTGTTGTGAATCACGTAGGTCTTGTTCGAATCGGCCAGGTCGACCGCGATGATCTGGCGCTGCCCGTCGCCGGTCTGCGTTACAAACAGCATCCGGCAATCCTCCGCAAACTGCGCGCTGCTCAAGCGCTGCGGCGTTTCATAGACGACTTTCACGTTGTCCTTGCCGAAGGGCGGCAGCCATTGCATGAGGCGATCCTTGCGTGGTTTTTCCTTGGCGGTTTCGGCCTTGCCGGCTGATGGTCCCTTGTCATCCGCCTTGTCCTCTTTGCCGGAAGTTATGCCGGGTTCCAGTTGCAAGTACGACAGGCCGACGCCGTCCGGCCGCCAGCTGAGTTCGCGCTTACCGTCGGGGTCCACCGGCGGGCCGCTCGGCTGCGGATTGTCCGGATCGGGATCGGGTTGGGGCTGTGGCGGCTGCGCTTGCTTGCCCTTACCTTTGAAGCCGCCCGGTTGCTTGGGCGCGAGCGCAGTGACTGTGGGAGGTTGCGGCGGGATTTCCTGCAACTTGCGCTCCTGAAGCGTGACCAGACATTTGCCCTCGCGGTCCCAAACCATCTCTTGCGAGCCGAAACGCGCCATCGGCACCAAATAGGAAAACGGCTTCTTCAAAAGCGTGACGCGGAAGCTCTCGCCGCCCGGGCACATGCTGACGCCGCGGAGCATGCTCGGAAAACCAATCTTGGTCACTTTCCCGTCATTGACGTCGATGAGAGCGAGCTGCCCGGTGCAAAGATGCTCCAAGAGCTTCATGTCGTGCGGCGACTCGAGGAGAAAACGATACGTGCGCGATGGGTTCTTGCCGTCGCTGGCGATGCGCACTTTCGGCTCGGTGGGCACGCCGTTGGTCTTGGGGGTTGGCCGTTTGCCGTCGTCGGGGAGCAGCACAGTTTGAATCTGCTTGCCGTCGCGCGACCATTGGAACGAGGTGACCATAGTCGCGAGCACGGGCGTCGTGGTCAACCGCCGGGACGACCCGGTTTCGGCATCGGCAACGTAAATGTGCGTGGAGTCGGGCAAATGGACGAAGAACGCCAGCCGGCCGCCATCGGGCGACCAGACCGGATTGCTTACCCGCGCCCGCTCGGGGATTTGCACGGGCACGGTGCGCTTGTCGGCATGGAAGTAGATGTCGAAGCCGGGATCGCTGCGAATCCACAGCTGCCGCGCGCGGGCCGCGACGGGGTCGAACGCCGATTCGCCGAGGTAGACGCACGGGCACGCCATCCTTTCCAGAGTCGGCATGCCGTCGCTCTTGGCGATGAGAAACTTCTTGCCGTCCGGACTGACGTTGGTGAGCGTGTGGTTTTCATGGCGCGGCGCTAACACAGCGTCGGCGATCTCCTTGGGAGGCATCAAATACGCTTCCTTATTGAGCGCTATTTGCTGGCCGTGAACCTGTAAAATCCAGAACGTCACGAGGAAGAGCGCCATTGTCAGCACAGTGCACTTGTGGGGTCGAACGGTTCGCATCGTATGACTCCGATCGATTTCGCGTTTGCGATAAGACATGCCGCCGAAGATTCTTCAAGGAATGGCCAATTGTCCCAGCGCGGCGGTGCGAAATCAAGCGCTGCGAGTCTTGGCGAGCCGAACGCCGTAAGGCGTCGGGCGGCGTCATTCCATTGGCGCTTCGTCCAATACGGGATTCCGCAGGGCGTGGCCAAGGAGCACGCAAATGACCGTGGCAGCGACGGCGCCGACCACGGCGAACGCCTCAGGCACCGGGAATACTTGCGCCGTGAAATGCTTGTTGCAAGCGATAAAGCCGGCGAAGAAACCCGCGCCGCCCCAGATTCCCAGATCGCCGATCTTCACGAGCACCAAACCCGCCAACAAACCGAGCACCGCTCCCTGCGGCATGAAGATCAAGCCGCCGAAAACCACGCCGATGCCCGCGCCGGCCAGGTACTGCATGGGCAAAGGCCTGTTTACGGACGTCGGAGCCGCAGTCATAGGCTGTTGCGACACAATCGTGGTGCGAACCGGTTCGGGCAGAATCTCGTCGGTCACCAATTGGGCGATTTTGCCGGAGGATGGATCGATTGCGGCCACGCTGCCGGGCGCGAGTTCGGGCCGCACCATGTGGTCGCGGTCGGCGGCGGGCGGCAACCGGCGCAACTCAGCGGTCAAGGCTTCGATGGACACGCCCAGTGAATGAAACAAGTGAACCGCCTCGGCGTCTTCGAGGCGGAGCAAGCCCAAGAGCAGATGATTAGGCGCCACGCGCGCGCCGTTTTGGGCCCGCGCCTCGGCACGCGCCCATTCCAGGGACTTCTTACAGCTCGGCGTCAGCGGCAACTGCGCGAGCGCTTGTCCTTCGGGGCTGGCTTCGAGCAAACGCTCCACTTCTCCGAGCAGCTGATCCCGATCCAAGCCCCGGCCGCGCAAGAGGTCCGCCAGCTCGAGGCCGCCTTCGCGCAAGACGCCGGCGAGCAAATGTCCCGTGCCCAAGTAATCGTGTTGCCAGCGCTGCGCTTCCTGATAAGCGCGCTGCATCGCTTTGCGCGCCTGGCCGGTGAACTGGTCGAACTTGTCGCGTAGCTCAATGGACGGCTCGGGAGGCGCTTGCTCGCCGCGCAGGGCCGCCTGCATGTCCCTCTTGAGGGCTTCTGTTTCGGCGTGCAGTACGGCCGCAATTTCGAAGTCCATTTTCGCGACCGCCTCTTCTTTCAGCCGTTGTTTATGGAGAAGCTTTTCTTCGAGAAGAGTGACTTCGTCCCTAAGCTCGAATGGCAGCTCCATCGGTTGCGGCGGCAACGTACTCATGCCAACAACCTCGCACACGTGCGCGCGGATCTGTGCGAAGGTAAGTCCGAGGTTGCTCAGCACTTGTGCGGCAACGCCGTCCGGATCGTGCAGCAGGCCGAGCAATAGGTGCTCGGTGCCGACGTAGTTCATGTTGAGTTGGCTTGCTTCTGCATGGGCGCATTCGATGACGTGGCTGGCTTTAGGAGTAAGCGGCAACTTCTTTACCAAAATATCGACTTTGCCGGGCTGCACTTTCTTTTCGACTTCGAGGCGGAGGATGCGCAAATCGATGCCAAAATGACGCAAGACGATGGCGGCGATGCCTGACCCTTCTCTCGCGAGTCCCAAAAGGATATGTTCCGTGCCGAGGTAGTCATGCCCAAACTTCTGCGCCTCGTCGTTCGCGAGCTGCATGACTTTGCGGGCCCGGTCTGTGAAGCGTTCGTACATCGTATGTCAATCGACTGATCGGGCCGTGATTCGTAGTCGGCCTTTGGGACGAAGGAATCAAATACCGACTACTCTATTTTTCTGCCGGAACCAATACGTCTAATTCTTTGCAGATTTTCCGGACCAGTGCAGGTTTGATTTCCGCGTGCCTGGGTACGGCAGTCTGACGTGCGGTGCCTGGTTTGTGATAGATAGTGTGTTTGCTGCCTTCGCGGAGCAACTTGCACCCATGCGATTCGAGTTGGCGAAGCAATCTTTCGTTTCAAGCCATAGTCAGTGCCCGCGCTTTGATCTCCAAGGCGATATCCTCATGGAAGCTCGCTTGTAGGTTTTTGGCGCGGCGATTCGGTTTGGGCAGCGGCTTGTCCGCTTCGAGGCAGCATTCCGCCATGAGCGTCAGGGCATCTTTGATCATTAGCCGGGCTTCGCGCAGATTTTTTCCCTGGCTATGGACTCCTGGAAAGTCCAACACGCTTACGACCAACCAGCCATCAGGCTGCCGATAATAGGCGGCGCGGTATTTCTTCACCATCACCCGGATCCTGCGTGGTACGCAAACCATTGTCTATTCTAGCGAGTTCCCGTCGGCACGGAGATGGGCAAGGTGAGCGGCGCCGGGGACGAATCGACTGACACAACCGCGGGCAAGCCGGGCGCGACAGGCGGTTCCCACGCGCGGCCTTGACGAGTCACCGGCGGCGCATCGAGAGAGGTCGGCACCGGCGGAGCGCCGGCGAACAAGGCCGCCAGCGACGGCGCCTGCCCGGGCGGCAACATCGGCAAGCAACAGCCGCCGGGCTCACCTGTCAGGCAAGCCGGATACACGACTGGGTGGGCCCGTTCATGCAGCACCAGGGCGCAGGTGCGCTCTTTGTGGTGGTCCGCGGCCCGCACCGCCGCGCAATAGGGCAGCGGCCCTTCAGCAATGACGACCTTGTTGTAATCGAGAATGGTGCCGCGCGCGAACTCGAATTGGGCCAGTGCGATGTTGTAGTCCACGATGGCTTGATACTCATCACTCAGCGCTTGCGCCCAGGCACGCTGGGCATCGAGAAGGAATTCAAGCGTGATGCCTTTGGCGCCTTTGACGAACTTGCTCGAACGGGTCGCCAGTTGCTCGGCGAAGGCTTCCCGCGCCAGCCGGCGAATCTCGATCAACTTGTATTTCTCAATGATTTGGCTGTATTGCTTCGCCAACGTCGTTTGAGCCTTGCGCTCCTGATCTTTCAGAACATGGTAGCTCTTGGCCAGCTCCAAACGCGACTGACGCACTGCGGCGTGCTCGGCCCGGTAGCCGATCGGCACATTGAGATTCAAGCCGACCGTCCAATTGTTGAAATGCGTGCCGGTGAGCGACTGGAGCGCGTTGGTCGTTTGCGGTTGACCGGCGGCATTGATGAACGTGGCGTCGCCGTCGAGGCGCGTGCCGAGGCCGACCGTCGTATGCGTCGCCTGAAAGCGCAGATCGGGCAGTAAGCTGTTTTTTTGCGCCCTGAGCTGCAAATGCCTGGCTTGCAGCTCTTCACGCGCGATCACCAGTTCCGGCCGCAACGTCAAGCAGTCGCGCAGCGCCGACTCCCAATTCGGCTGATACGGCGTCAGGTTGGGAGTATCGACCGGAATCAGGCGCTGACCGTCTTCCACAGTCATACCCAAGAGCGAGCGCAGCGCCCGCTCGCTCTCCAATACGTTGCCCAAAGCGGTCATGCGCGCCGCGCGAAACTGTTCATACTGCGCGCGGGCCAAGGAGAACTCTTCCTTGCTCAAGGCCCCCAAGTCATAGCGCGACTTGATGATGTTCCAGGCAACGTGCGACTGCCGCAGACCTTCTTCCGCCGCATAAAGGCTGACGTAGGCCCCGTACAGCTTCCAATACGCGGCTTCCACGTTAAGAATCAAGAAATGGATGGCGCGCTCAAAGTCGGCGCGCTGCTGGTCGAAGCGCAGCCGGGTGACCAGGATGCCTTCACCCGGTCCGGTCACGCGATTGAGGCCGGGAAAGAGGCTGCTGCCCGGAAACGCCGGCAGCACCTGATTGATGTCCACGCCGTAGCCGCGCAATAGCGGCTGCTCGAATGCCAACTCTAAGCGTGGCGTATAGGACGGATTAAGCACCGAGAAAAAGCCGCCGGGCGGATTGCTCAAGAGGCGATAGTCCGTGCTGAACGTAATGCCGGCGACGCCGCCCGTCGGCAGAGGCTTGGCGAGCGCCGAAGCGAATCTGGCGCCGGAACCCGTTTGAAACCCGGATAAGCCTTGCGTGGGCTCATCGTTGGCGTTCCAAGACATGCCGGTCGTCCACAGAGCGTCGAAGCGAGCCAAGGCGGCTTCGATATTGGCGCCGACAATGGCCGGCTCCAATGCCAATACGCGCACCGCGTCCGAGCCGATCACGCCGCGGCCGGCGAAGCTGCCCAAGTCGTCGCCGACGCCTCCGGGCGTGCGAATCGACTGAACGCCGGCCGTGCCGTTCTCCAAAGCCAGCGCGAATGCTTCCTGCAAGGACAAGTAACGTGGCTGGCGGTTAGGGTCGGCCACCGTCGCGGGCGTTGCCACTTTGGGGATTTCGGGTGCGATTGCGGAGCTGGGATC
>JAKEHV010000245.1 GCA_022614915.1 Gemmataceae bacterium
AGCCGCGCGGCCCAATCGTGATAGCCGAACACCGCATAGCTCAGCATCACCAGCCAATAGAAAAGAGGCGGCTTGTCGAGATAGGGCTCGTTTTGCAAGGTCGGCACGATCCAGTCGCCGCGCTCGAGCATCTCACGCGGTATTTGGGCGTAGCGGCCTTCGTCCGGTTCGAACAAATAGAAGGACAAGCACGGATACAAGAGTGCTCCAGAGACAAGGAGCACGAGCAGAAATGGTTTCCAAGTCCAAGGCTCAGGGGCAATGGTCTTTCCGGGAAACAAAACGCGCGACCACCAAGACGGAATCCAGCCGAATACGGATTTGGGCAGCAACGATTCCTCGCGCCAATCGCCGAGCGACCGAGGCGGCGTGTGCGAGTTTACTTCGTCCACCAACTCCTTGGGGGACAATTGGGCCAGCACAGGCATGTTCATGACTGCATCCTACTTGTCTGGTTCAGCGTTGGGTGGCATGCTTTCGCCGATCCTTTGCAAGGAGAGCGAACCCCGGACCAGCACGGCGAAAGCATGCGGAAGCGCCAGGTCACGTGGCGCTTCGCATGCCTTGGCGGTGCTGGTCCCGTGTTCGCTGCACTTGCACACGAGCCGCCAAGGCATGCCACCCAGTTCAACGTTCACAGTTCAAAGCTCAGCGTTCAACGTTGGTGAAGCAGCTGTCGGCGCGGACCAAAGTACTAAGACTCGCATAGCTGGATTAGAGGCCTAAAGTCAATTGGTACCGCACTTTGCCTTCCTCACGGTGCTCTCATGGATTTCTCATTCGCCACTTGTATCTTGTGGCGGGGTTTGATGTTATGTCACGAACCGCTCACGGATGATCGCGAACGGCAGTGGGGAACAGGTTAAAGTTGGCTACGTGGGCAAGTAACGTCGTCGCTTTGGGGAGAATAACGATGCGCAAAGTTCTTTTCAGCGCCGCGCTCTTGGGTCTCTTGCACTGCTCTGTCGTTCACGCCGATCCGCCGGCGGCCGCTGTGAAAGAAAAAGGGCCATTGCCGATCGGCACACTCAACGCCAAGGATTGGCTCAAACAGCCCGCCGCCAAGTTGGAACCGGGCGAGATCGACCGGATGGTCAACGCCGTGCTGCAGAAGGTGAACATCAAAGCCGCGCCGCGCACGAGCGACGAGCAGTTCATGCGCCGCGTCTCGCTGGACTTGACCGGCCGTCCGCCGACGCCCGCCGATCTGTCCGCGTTTCTTGCCGACAAAGATAAGGACAAGCGCGCCAAACTGATCGACAAGCTCTTGGCGAGCGATGACTTTGCCCGCCACTGGAGTCTCTATTTCCGCGATGTCATTCAGAGTCGAGCCACCGACTTCCGGTCACGGCTCTTCGCCGGCCACTTCGATCGCTGGCTGGTCGAGCAGCTCAAGACCAATCAAGGTTGGGACAAGATCACGCGCGAGATGCTGACCGCCACCGGGCCGATGCGCAATGACGAGCCCACTAAAAACGGTCAGGCTTATTTCCTAAATTCACGCACCGGCGCCGACGCCGTCACCGAGCTGACGGCGGAAACTTCACGCATCTTCCTCGGCATTCAGATTCAATGCGCTCAGTGCCACGATCACCCCAGCGACGTTTGGAAACGGCAGCAGTTCCACGAGATGGCAGCCTTCCTCGCACGTGTTCGCTCACGGCCCATTTTCGAAGAACAGCGCATTGTCGGCCAAGACCTGGTTTCCACCCCGTTCGGCGAGCACCGCATGCCGGACAAGGACGATGCGAAGAAGGGCAGCAGCGTAACTCCGAGGTTCATCGATGGCAAAGCGCCAAAGGCAGCGAAAGCCGGCCCGACGCCGGCGCCAAAGTTGGCCAAGGAAGGTTTTCCCAAGAAAGGCGCATTCCCCAAGGGTCCGTTTCCCAAGGGTGGGTTCGGAGCGGGCGGCCTGACCGATGATGAGCGCCGCAAAGCGCTCGCCGACTACATCGTCTCGAAGGACAATCCCTGGTTCGCGGGGGCCTTCGTCAATCGCATCTGGGGCGAGCTGATGGGGCAGGCCTTTTACCAACCCATCGACGACATGGGGCCGCAGAAAGAAGCGTACATGCCGGAAGTGCTGGCACGCGTCGCCGCCTCATTTCGCGGCTCGGATTACGACATTAAGAGCCTCTTTCGCGAGCTCTTGAACACCGAGGTTTATCAGAGGCAAATCCGGCCTGGTGAATCCAGCGGCGACCACCTGCTCTTCGCGTCCGCCAATCCGACGCGCATGAGCGCCAATGCTCTTTGGCAGACATTGGTCGGCACGCTCGGACCGTTTGGCGGGCCCGGCGGCTTTGCGCCGAAGATGGCCATGGGTCCCTTTGGCCGCTTCGGCGGGCTGGAAGGCACATTCAAACAAGAGTTCGGCTTCGACCCTTCCACCAAAGCCGACGAAGTGGAAGGCAGCGTCAGCCAGGCGCTACTGCTCATGAACAACCCGCAGATTAACGCCAAGATCAAAGCGGGCGACAACAATCTATTGGGTCGAATCCTGTCCCAATACAGCGCCGACGACGAGGCCCTCCGCACCCTCTACATGCGCACGCTCGGACGCCGACCCAGCGATCGCGAGATGGACCGCTGCAAGGAACACATCCGCTTGGCAAATAGCCGGGCCGAAGCGTTCGAGGACATCCTCTGGGCGCTCATTAACTCGACCGAATATCAAATGGAACGATAGTTGGGAAATCCGAATAGCGAAATACGAAATCCGAAACAAACTCGAAATACGAAGAAGAAATAAACAAACCACCGAGTCTTGCTTTTTCTTGTTTTTGGATTTTGGACTTGTTTCGGATTTCGAAATTCGAATTTCGGATTTCACTGGAGATACTACCATGAAGGACCTACAGACTTTGATGCACGTGACCACGGGCCGCGACGGCGTGTTGAGCCGGCGCACGTTTTTCCGCACGCTCACCGCCGGCGCGGCCGGCCTTGGCGTCCTTGGTTGGAAGGACGCCCTGACGCTGCACGCCCAAGAGCTGCGCCGCCAGGGCAAGTCGTGCATACTCCTGTTCATGCGCGGCGGGCCGAGCCAGTTCGAAACCTTCGATCCCAAACCGGGCCATGCCAACGGCGGCCCCACGCAGGCCATCGACACCGCTGTCTCCGGCATCCGCATCGCCGAGCATTGGCCCAACGTCGCCCAGCAAATGCGCGACATTGCCCTGGTCCGCTCCATGAACAATCGCGAAGGCGAGCACCAGCGGGCCACGTACCAAATGCACACCGGCTACATTCCCGCGGGCGGCGTCCGCCATCCGAGCATCGGCTCTATCGTCGCCAGCGAAATCGGCCCGCGCGACTTCGATCTGCCTCACTTCGTCAGCGTCGGCAACCGCTTCACCACAATGGGGTCCGGCTTCTTGGGCATGCAGTTCGCTCCGTTCGTCGTCGCCAACGCCAACCAGATGCCGAGCAACGTGGAATTGCCCGGCGGGGTCAACTCCGCCCGCTACGATCGCCGGCTTGGCTTAATGAACGACTTGGAGCGAGATTTCGCCGAGTCCGGCGGGCAAACGCACGTAGAGAACCATCGCGCTTTGGTGACAAGCGCCGCCGCCATGGTCCGCAGCCCGCGCTTGCGCGCTTTTGACCTTGCGCAGGAACCCGTGGCCATCCGTCGGCGTTACGGCAACAGTCCTTTCGGGCAAGGCTGCTTGCTGGCGCGCCGCCTGGTTGAAGCCGGCGTCACCTTCATCGAGGTCGATTCCAACGGCTGGGACACACACCAGGATAACTTTGAGCGCACGCGCACCTTGAGCGGCGGCGTCGATGCCGGTTTCGCGGCCTTGGTGCAAGACTTGCGCGAACGCGGCCGGCTTGAGCGCACGCTGGTCATCTGGATGGGCGAGTTCGGCCGCACGCCGCGCATCAACGGCAACAACGGCCGCGACCATTTCCCGCGCGCCTTCAATCTGGCCTTGGCGGGCTGCGGCATCCGCGGCGGCCAAGTGATCGGATCCACGAGCGCCGGCGGCAACGACATCAGCAACCGCCCGGTCGGCGTCGCCGATCTTTTCTGCACCTTCTGCCACGCCCTCAACATCAACCCGCGCAAGGAAAACATGACGCCTATCGGCCGGCCGATCCG
>JAKEHV010000246.1 GCA_022614915.1 Gemmataceae bacterium
GAGCGCGCTGTGCCATACCTATGGCACCTGTCCGCGAGCAAGATGTATCCGTTGCAACTGCGCCAGCGCGCCCACGAGCTTTTGGCTTTTCTCCATGGGGGCGCGGACAAGTTGCCCCAAGCCAAGGCGGCACTCGCGGAACTGGCCGAGCGCTACTACCAGCACAAGGTCAAAATGCCGCCGGGCAAGACAGTGCGCATCTGGCCGTGGGACGGGACCAAGCTGGCGACTCAACCCGTCACGCTCACGGCTCGCCAAGCGGAAGAGTTCTTCGGCTTGCGTTACGCCCGCGAAGCCCTCGATCTCGACCCCACCTACGGGCCGGCGCAAGTCGTTTTCTTGAGCCTGATGCTCGAGCGCACGTACGACCCGATCATGGACCAGGCGCTCCTGAGGCCGCCGCCGCCCAACTTGCAACAGCTCATGGCCACCATCGACGTCGATCTCATCGCGCGCGTGCTGGAACGCGGTCTCGAAGAGGACAACGTTCCGGTCATTCTGGCCGGCGTGCAAGCGCTGGGCGAGCGCGCCGACCCCGTGGCTGCGAAGGTCACGGCGGGCGGCCGGCCGAGCGGCCTCTTACGGGCGCTCAACTATCCCGATCGCCGTGTGCAATTCGCCGCCGTCAAGGCGCTATTGCGCTTGCGGCAGGCGACGGCCTCGGCCCGCGTCGTCGAAATCTTGCGGCGTTTTCTGGCCAGCTCGGACGGATCGAAAATCCTGGTCGTGGACGCAGCCAAGGACAAGACCGCCGAAATTCGCAAAGCCGTCGGCGCGGCCGGCTACACGCCCGTGTTCGTCCCCTCGAATCGCGAGATCTTCCAGCAGTTGGCGAAATCGGCCGACTTTGACGCGATCGTATACTTTCTCGCGAAGGGCGACAAGGAATGGCCGTATCTATTGACACAGCTGCGCGCCGACATGGACAGCGGCCATTTGCCGATCCTTCTTTTGGCAGCGAAGGACAAGGAGGAAGAGGCGGCCAAGATCGCCCAGCGCTACCGCAATGTGAAAGTCTATCCGGAAGTGCTGGCCACCATGCCGGAAGAGATAAAAGCGACGGTGGAAGGGCAGATTCGCGAGGCCTCCGCGGCCAAGATCAGCGCCGAGGAGCGTGCCCATCTCGCGCGGGCGGCGCTGGACATACTTTGGCGCATGGCGCGCGGCGAATACGCGGGGTTTGATCTGCGGCCGGCGCAGGAGGCGGTCGTCGCCGCGCTGCAAAAGCCGGACATGACCCTGGAAGCGTTGGAGATCCTCGGCCGGCTGCCGGGACAAGAGCCGCAGGTTCGCCTGGCCGCGACAGCGATCGATCCTTTGCGGGGCAAGGACCGCCTGAGCGCCGCCGTCGAATTGAACCGGCACGTCCAAAAATACGGACTGATGATCGACCGAGCGCAAATCGCGGACCTCAAGATCGCGCTCAAGAACGCGAGCGAAGAACCTGCCTTGAGGACCCAGTTGGCGCTGGTCCTTGGCAACCTGCGCACTACGCCCACGGCCACGGGACTGCGCCTGCACGATTTCCGTCCTGATCCGCCGCAAGCGCCGCCGCCGAAAAAGAACGACAAGGTCAAGGATAAAGATGCACCTTGACCTTGGCGCGAAGGGGCGTTAATTGTCCTGGAACGGTTCACCTCCGTTGCGCGTGACCATGGCCCCGAGCACGCTTGGAACAACGGTGTCGCGCAAGAACTGCACGGAGCCGTCGCCGCGCAAGACGTTAATGCCGCTCGTGTGAAAGCCGTAGAACTGATTTACGTTATTGCAATTGACGACGCAACAGCCGCCGTCTTGAATGGCGCCGGTGCCGTCAAAACCGCGCACGCGAATGGCGGTGTTATAGTCGGCCCAGGCGGAGTTGAGCGTCCAGCCGACCTGGCCCGGACCATTGGGTGAAATGGCCTTGCCCTTGACCCAAACCTGATGGCGGTTGGCGTCTTCGCCAATGAGAATGGTGTTCGAAGTGCCGTCGACTATCTGCACCAGGTTGACCCTACCTTGCGTCAATCCATTCGGCCCCATCTGTCCGCGAACTCCCATGGCGCCGTTGTCGTCTTGCCCGCTTTGCGCAGGGCTGGCGGGGGCGCAGGCGTTTCGGAAGTTGTTATGCATGCCGCGCACGATGGCGTAATCCGTCGGTCCCAGCAGCATCGGCCCCTTATTCGGCAGTCCCAGGGACACGAAGTACGGTCCGTAATCAACCACGCGGTCCGGCGACGACGGACACAGGTAAATGGGAATCCTGGCCAGTCCTCCGGGCGCCGTGCCCCAGTTCGGCGGCCAATTGATCGGATCGATCACTGAGAATTCCAGCTTGACGGATTTGAGCACGTTGTCTTGTTCGATGAACGGCAGAATCAAGCTTAGCCCGCAATGGCCTTGTCTTTGGTTGCCGATCGGATTGGCCGGGCGCGGATTAAATGTGAAATCGAACGCCCAGGGCGGCATGTGCTTATAGGTGTCTTGATAGCCATGCACGGCCAGACCAATCTGCTTCAGGTTGTTTTGGCATTGGGCTCGGGCGGCAGCTTCGCGGACTTTTTGCACCGCGGGCAACAGCAGCCCAATCAGAATGGCGATGATGGCGATCACGACGAGCAATTCAATGAGCGTGAACGCCGTCCTGCGTTGATAAAGGTTCCCTCGCATGTTCTCCTCCCAAAAAAACAAACGAAATGAATGCCGGCTGCGATGCGCTCGCAGCCCCGTTTACTTCAAGTGAAATGCCTCCAGTTCATTGCGCCCGTGTTTGATCTGGGCTTTGTATTGCGACCGGCCCGGGTCCGCGTATTTGCCGTCGAGGCGGTCGCGCGAATCCGCAGGCTCGGTTGAAAAGTCACCTTTTTTCTTTGCGATTTCTTCCGGCCAGATGAAAGTCACGACATATTCACCCGGCGCGGCGCCTTCTTTTTCCCCGGTAGTCAAGGTGAACGATCCATCGGCCTTGGTCAAACCAATCGGGCGTATGGTCTTGACCGGATCGCCGCCTTTGGGATGAAAGGTGAGCACGACGCCGGCGGCGGGCTGTTTCTCCGAAAGCACTTTGCCTTGAACCGGATTGAGGCTTTCTCCGCTGGAGGAGCAGGCAAAAGATGCGCAGACTATCCCGCAGAGGAAACCTCGTCCCAAGAGATGGACAGGACGCGTGCCCATCGCAGGCTCGGCGTAAGATTGTGCGGAAGGAAATCGATTTGGATTCTAAACCAGGCCGAAACGCTTGTCGAGTACAATTGGATGAATTGTTCGTGAGCATTACTTTGGCGGTGTTTTCCGTCCCTCCGCGCGGAGTGCCATCAAAATCGCGCCGCGCCAGCCTTGATCCTGGCTCATGCTCCAGACAATTTCGCAATTGCCTTTGTTGCTGTCGAAAGTGGTCTGTGCGTTCACCTCCTGGTACACGCGCCGCACGATTCCAATGAACCAGTCCTTGGCCTCTTGTGACAGTTCCGTCAGGCCGCCGCCGATGATGAGTAGATCCGGGTGCAGGACCGGGGCCAGGCTGGCGAACAATGCGCCGATCATGATGGCCCAGTCCTCCAACAGCCAGCGGCAGAACGGATCGCGTTCGCGGTCGGCGAAGTTACGGACCAGATAGGCGGCCTGCTGCGGATTTTCCTGGAAGCGGGGGCTCAACTGGGCGAGCACGTTGCCGTTCAGCTTTTCGCCGCGCCCTTTCAAGTCTTGCTCGATAAAAGAGATGCCGGCACGACCAAGGGCCCATTCGAGCCGGCGCATGAGCCCTTTGAGCGACGCCCGCGCCTCGACGCATTGCCGGCCGCCGCAGCCGCATGGCGGGTTCGGGTCGGCGGCGAAACGCGGCGCGTACTGTGCCGGGACGGCGGGCTTGACGTGGCCAAGCTCGCCCGACTGGCCGCGCCCGAAAAAGACAGCGCCATTGACGAGGATGCAGCCGCCCAAGCCCGTGCCGGTGGTGATGAAAAAGTTGGTGCGCTCGCTAGTCGATTGCCCATAGCGCGCGTAATCGTCATCCTGCCCGGCGGCATTGGCGTCGTTGCAAGCGAACACGGGGATTGACACCTTCGCAACCTTGCTCACTTCGGCGGCCAGCAATTCGCCAAAGGGTGTTTGCCACAGCTTTTTGGTTTCGGGGGTGCCCAGATTCGTTGCCTCGATAATGACGCCGTCCGACGTGCACGGGCAGGGCACGGTGACGGCAATGGACGCGACGTCCGGCCACTGCCCGCGCAAGCTGATCAAGATATCTTTGATGCCGTCGAGCGTTTGCCGAATGGTCCGCTGCGGCCCTTCGGCGCTCAAGCTGGGCCGCTTGACAAGATCGGGCAGCAGAATCTTGTCCGCCTCGAAGTTCGTGGCGCCGAACTTGATGTCGTTGCCGCCGATGTCGATGCCCAAGCGAAACTTGGCCGGCATAGCGCACCTCGCCAAACTCTACAAAACATAATGCAGTATCACACCACTCGAAGCCGTGCGATTTTTCGACCAAGCCGGATAATCAAGCCGTCGGTCACTGCGATGTTCGCTTTGGGATCGGCGCACTTGGCGCGGTCGGCGCCAAGATTGACGCCGCCGCCTTCGACCGCGCGGCGCGCCTCATTGTTTGACTTCGCCCAGCCCAGGAGCACGAGCAGCTTGCAAATCCAAATCTGCCCGTCATTCAAATCCGCAACTGGCACTCTGAAATCCTGGATTTCACTTGGGTCCTCGCGTAAAGAGTTTTTCTTGATCCATTCGACCTTGGCGGCGTCCCCGGCTTGCTGCCCATAGTAAAACGCCGTGATGTCGCGGCCCAGCTCCAATTTCGAATCGCGCGGATTGCCTTGCGCCGGGTCGCACAAGACGGCGATCTCCGCCGCAGGGCGATCGGTCAAAAGCTCGAACCACTCGCGCATGAGATCGTCCGGTATGCTCATGACCTTGTCCATCATTTCCTGGGGCGGCATGGCGACGCCGATGTAGTTGCCCAAACTTTTGCCCATGCGGCGCTCGCCGTCGAGGCCGCGCAGAATGGGCAGCGTCAGGCAAATCTGCGGCTCTTGACTTTGATCCACTTGCAAATCGCGGCCGACCATGAGGCTGAAGAGCTGCTCGCTGCCGCCCAGCTCAATGTCCGCCTTGATCTCGACGGAGTCCCAGCCTTGCATGAGCGGATAGAGGCATTCGTGCAGGTAGATGGGCGTGCCCTTTTCACGCCGCTTGGTGAAATCGTCACGCTCGAGCATGCGCTGCACGGTGATCTTGCGCATGAGATCGAGTACGCCGAGAAAGGAGAAACGCTTGAACCAGTCGCCGTTGCGCGTGACCTCGGTTTTGTCGATGTCGATGATCTTGCTGATTTGCTTCAGGTAATCGAGGGCATTTGCTTCAACCTGCTCTTGTGTAAGCTTGGCGCGGGCCTGGTCGCGTCCCGACGGATCGCCCACAAGCGCGGTGTAGTTGCCGATGATGAGCACCGCCTGATGGCCCAATTCTTGAAAGAGGCGCAGCTTGCGCAAGGGGACGGTGTGGCCCAAGTGCACGTCTATGCCGGTGGGGTCGATCCCGTACTTGACGCGCAGCGGCTTGCCGGTTTGCACGCTGCGCTCGAGTTTCTTGACTAGCTCTTCCTCGGGGACAATTTGATGAACGCCGCGGCGAATGAGGGCAAGCTGTTCTTGGACTGACTTGAACATGATGGGAGATTGCTTACGTGTGATCTTCTTCGGATTTCGTTTTTTGGATTTCGGATTTGCTTTGGATTTCGACATTCGGATTTCGGATTTTGCTCAAAACTGGTAGTCGCCCACTGCCTCAAAGGCGTTTTTTATGTGTTGGATCGTTGGTTGGCGACTGCCTTCGGGCCAGCTTACGGACAGGACATCGAAGCGGGCCGGATGGTTCAAGAGGCGTTTCTTTTGCAAATAGTAAAGCGCCAAGCGGCTCAGGCGTTTTTGCTTGGCCAGATCGACGGATTCGGCAGGACGGGACGATGCGCCGGCCTCGGTGGAGCGCACCTCGGCGAAAACAATGCAGTCGGCGTCCAAAGCGACAAGGTCGAGCTCGCCGAGGTCGCAGGTGAAATTACGCGCCAGGATGCGAAAGCCTTGGCGTTTGAGGAATTTGGCCGCGGCCCGTTCTGAGCGCGAGCCGAACCAGCGACGCCACCAGGGTTTGCCGGCGCTGGGCATGGAATTCTCGAAATAAGTATCCACAGATTAACGCAGATAAACGCAGATTGGCTAACGAGGCAAGACTTAAATGTTTGATCCCTATCTGCGTACATCTGCGTTTATCTGCGGATTATGACTGGGCGGGCGTCGTTTCTTTGGTCGGTTCCTTTTCCTTGCGCTCGCGCAGGCGCGTGGCCTTGCCGACCCGGTCGCGGAGATAATAGAGCTTGGCCCGGCGGACTCGGCCCGTGCGCTTCATTTCCACCTTGGCGATCTTGGGCGAGTGCAGCGGGAACGTGCGCTCCACGCCTTCGCCCTGCACGATGCGGCGCACCGAAAACATGGCCCGCATGCCTTCGCCGCGAATCGATATGACCGTGCCCGAAAACACCTGGACGCGCTCTTTTTCGCCTTCCAGTATGCGCTGGTGCACATCGACCTGGTCGCCGATGGCAAACTGCGCCAAGTCTGTGCCTTTTTTGAGCTGTCCCTCCTCCACGAGGGCGATCATTCTATTCTTCATCGTTTTCTCCCGTGCTTGTTTGCTTCTGGTTCTCGCGCGAACTTATTTGGCTGCGCGCCCGCGACTGTTCCCTGCGCCACTGGGCGACCGCCGGATGGTTGCCGCTCAAGAGCACTTCCGGAACCTCCATGCCGCGAAACACGCGCGGCCGGGTGTATTGCGGATACTCGATCGCGCCCGGCACGCTGTGCGATTCTTCGGTCACGCTCGACTCATCGCCCAAAACGCCCGGCACGTAGCGGACCACCGCGTCGATCAGCGCCATGGCGGGCACTTCACCGCCGTTGCATACGAAATCGCCGATCGAGATTTCGCGCGGTCTGAGTCCCAGTCGAATCCGCTCGTCGAATCCCTCATAGCGCCCGCACAAAAGCACTAGACGCTTGTGCCGAGCTAAGTCCTGGACAACGCTTTGCGTGAGCCGCTCGCCGCTCGGCGTCAACATGATGAGCAAGCCTGGCTCGCGCGCGTCTTGTTGCACCGCTTCGACAGCGTCAAACACCGGCTCACACGCCAGCACCATGCCCGGCCCGCCGCCGAA
>JAKEHV010000035.1 GCA_022614915.1 Gemmataceae bacterium
CATCGATAAGGCGCGTAAAGCTTCCAGAATCGTGCCGCACGTTGCGATGGCGTTTTTGTCCGAGCTTTCCGCTAAGCGATCGCTCCATTTCGGAATCTCGTCCAAGAGTCGGCGGTCCACTTCGAACAACACCGGCGTGACGGCCAAGCGCAGCCATTCGTCGGCGCCGGCAATGGACGCCTGATGTGCCTTCGCGCGAACGTACAGCATCGCCGCCAATTCGAATCCTTCTTTTTTCGACAAGTCTATAGCCAGCGTTTGTGCGGCCGCGATACGGTCTATTGCCGGCAAGCTCACGTCGGCCGTCTTGTCCGCCAAGTCACAAAGGGGCTGCCAGCTCTCCGAAGGCTTGGCGGCTTCCGAAGGGTGTTCGCGCACCAGTCGGCTGTAGCACTTATTCAAGAATTCATGGGCGTCTACGTTGTCCGGATCGATGCGCAGCGTGCCTTCGAATTGCTGAATTGCCTGGCGCAGGAATTCCTCTTGGGCATTGGAATCGTCTTCCCGCTGCGACCGAAAAAAGAGCGCCTTGCCTAACTCATTGATCACTATGTAGTCCTTCGTGAAATCGAAGTTTCGGCTGGTGTCCTGGTTGGCCGGATTGAGGATGCTCTGAAAGTGAAGAATCGCGTCGTCGAAGTTGGCGTTTTGCAGATTGACGACGCCGTTGAACCAGGCGACGGTCCACCAGGGGGCAGGCGGGTCGGCTGCGCGGGCTTTGATCAAAGCTTGCCGGGCTTTTTCCAAGCGGTCAACGCCGCCGTAGGCCAGGTGCACACGGGCGAGATTGAGCCAGCCATGACCGTGCGCGTCTTTGACGTCGGTGAACTCCGGGCTCACCAGTCGGCCGAAGGACAATTCGGCTTGCTTGAGTTCACCGCCGGCCTTGCCTTCCGGGCCACCTTCGAGGAAACAGCCGATGCCATAGTCGTTCCAGCGCTGCCAGGCCGGCTGAATGGGCGACGCTTGCGCGGGGACTTTTTCCGCAAACCCCGCAACCGGCAGGATCACGTTGTCCGAGCACATGTCCACGATCGGCAGTTGCGGAACCTTTTCGCCGTTGTAGACGATGTGCATGTAGGTGTAATCGAACTTGCGATAACGCACGCGTGCGGACAACTCAATCGGCGTGTCCGGCTTCAGATCGCGCGGCACGGTGAAGCGATAGTGCAACACTGCGGCCGCTCCAGGCGGGATCTGATGATCGTAGAGCGGCGTGAAGATGTCCTGCGGATTGCGGCGGTCGATGCGGTTGCCGTTGCGGTCGAGCAAGAACACGTTGAAGAAATGCGCCCAGGGATCAACCCGGCCTTTGTCCTCGCCCTCGCTCATGCCGCCGGACCGGGCGATGACGCGGCCGCCCGCCTTGGCCTGGAAATCCACCCAAACTTCGTTGGAATCGACCGTGCCCTGCGTGAAATGGTGGCCCATGTTCACGGTGCGGACCACGACTTCCGCCTGGTACGTGCCGCCGGGAGCGATCGTGGGCAAATGCGGCCTAAGCGGCTTGTCGTCGATCAAGGGCGCTTCGACGCCGCGTTCGCGCGTTTGCTCGAGCGCCAGCGGAATGGCGAGCGCGCCCCAGGGTGACGCCGCCGTGCCGACCAACCAGGGCGCGGCGCGGGCCCGATCGATGTGGATAAACTTTAGGCCAAAGATATCGACGCGCAGGGGCGGCGACTTGCCGTCAATGCCGACCGTGAGGAAGTCGGTCAATTGCTTGACGCGCTTCTCGTGGCCGGGATAGCCCAACAGCGCCGCCAGTCCCGTGTTGGCGCCCGGGAAAAAGTGATTGTGAATCTTGCGCTTGCCCGAGCCGTCAAAGTCGCGGCTGCCGAAGTCATTGCTTTCGACGAGCGGCATGTGGCATTCTGCGCAGCGCGTCTTGGCGACCTTTGGGTAGTAGAAACTGCGCGCACCGTAACCGGAGACGCCGCTCAGCCAGTACGAATCGTTGTGGTTCTGGCCGCGCAGGAATTCCTTGTAGTGCGTCACTTCTTGCGGCAAACCGACCTTGTGGCACGTCGAGCAAAACGCCTCGCTGCGGTGGAATGGCTTCAAAAAAGTCTTCTTGTGGAATTCGGGCTTGGCCTTGATCAATTGGTTGTTGAGGTATTGGAGGAACGGATTGTCGCTGAACGCGAACGGATAATGGATCGGCTCCTCAATGGTGTAATCGGCGTTGCCCGCCCGGCTGCCGATGTGCGTGATGCTGTGGCATACGGTGCAGGTGATGCCGGCCTTCGCGGTCGGGTGATTGACCATATTGTAATTGGGATCGTCAAACTGGCCGGTGAAAAACGGCACCGGGTCGTGGCAGCCGGCGCACCAGCGCGAGGCGCGGACGCCGGCGCGTTGGCGGGTTTCCTTTACGCTGAAAAGGTACGCCGGGTTGTTGAACGAACTGAACTTGTGCACCGAGTGAATGTGGCTGTTGTAAATGTCCTGATGGCACTTCATGCAATACTCGTCCATCATCAAGGCCTTTTCGGAGAGGAAGTTGCCGTCCACGGTGCGGGCCTTGGACGGCTCGTAGTACTCTTCTCCTTCCGGCGAGCCTTTGGCGTACCACTGGCGCGGATCGTGCGAATGCATTTTGATCATGACGGCGGCGAAGACCACTATCGCAATGCCCCAGCCAGCGCCCCACTTCCACTGAATGTCCGGCCCTGCGCGGCGGTGCAACACATAAAGCCCAACGGCGACAATGGGCAAGATGATGTGCAGCCAATAGATGACGGCGCGGGTCAGCGTGCCCGTCGGTATCTGTGGAAGTCCTTCGAGCTGGATCAGCGCCAGGCCGCTCAGCACGACGAGCAACCCGGTGATGAACATGGTGATGCCAAGCCGGACGGCGAGGCGGTTCTTGCGATGCCGCGCGGTGGCCAGGTGCAGGCAGCCGAAGAACACGAATGGCACGATGAACACCACACCGACCAGGACGTGAACGAGGACCATCAAGAGGGAAAACTGCGTTTGATAAACCTGATCTTGCACCCATTCGAAAATACGAATGGCAAGAAGATAGAACCCGGTCGCGCCCAACAAGGCTACACCGAGGAAGATGAATGCGAGCAGCACGCGCAGCTTAGGGCCGATGGCGTGTTCGTAGACTTTGCCGCGGACCATTACTGAGCCTGGCGGCAGCGCGGCCTGGCCGATTGAAGAGAGAGAGCTTGGTTCCATGACCGTTTCCACCCAATGGAAGATGCACGTTTAGCCGCGAGCCAGCGGCGAGCGCGGACAAACTGTCGTTGACCACAATAAACTTGAAGGGGCTAGGAAACGCGGGGCGGGTGGAAAACGCCCAAGCCATGTTCGGAAGGAAGGGTCCAACGTGCTCGCGCTTTGAAGAGTGGTTCACGTTGACATTGATTCGAGTCGCCCGCCTGCCCCATCCACAATTCGTCCGCCTGAGTCGGGGCGACGGTCTGCGGTGTGGTCGGCGGCGCATCCTGTGGTGAACAATGCGGTGCATTGCACTGCTTCTTGTGCGGGACCGAGGGCGCGGACGGCGGCGCGGGTTGTGAGGAGGAACCGTTGTCCACGTGCACATAGTCGCCGCAGCTTGCACGCGCGGATGGCGCGCTCCAACCCCATAGCGCCAAGGCGGCGCTTGCGGCGAGAACGAATATCGTTGCTCGGCGAGTCATAGGGTACGCTAGAACAGGGTTGTCTCCATTAAGTATATCGTAATTCCAGACCGGGCGTCGTGCAACCAGCAATGCACAATCAATTTCCGGTTCGGCGTCGTCATATCTGCAAAACCCACCAAATTGGGAGCGGTCATGGGAAGAAGCGTCGTTGGCTTTTTGGTCATTACGTTCGAAGCAGCCGCCCCGGTTCACGCCGATGACCTGGCGGCACACCAGCAATTCGTTGAACGACCAAAGGGAAATGTTCAATTTCGACCAGATTCCGGAGGGCTACAGCGCGCGAAACGTGAACGAGCGCACTTCTTTCATCCATCTTGCGTACCATATCCAGCGGGTATTCCATTCCTTTCATCTTCAGGTGAGCCATGTCCAGCGGCGCGCAATCGAGCGGGCGTTCCAGTTTCCTTTTGGTCTTTCTCGTGCTGTTGCTGCTGGGCGGCGGCGCGGCCTGGTGGTTTCTGCGACCGAAGGAACCCGATATGACCGCCGTGCTCAACGCCAACCTGCGCGGCATCGGCCATTTGGAGCAATTCGCTTATCATAAGGCCGCCGCGGAGTTCGAAAATGTCGTGCGGTTGGCGCCGAGCTGGATTCCTGGCCGGATCAACCTCGGCATCGCCTTGCTGAATTGGGGCGGCAAGGAGAAGGACACGCGGGTTTCGGCACTCGATCGAGCAGTCTCGCTATTCCAGGGGGTCTTGAAAGAGGAGCCGGACAATCCGCACGCGCATTATTGCTTGGGCATAATTCAAGCCTACAAGGGGCAGATGGGTGAGGCGCAGGCACATTTCGAAAAAGTGACGCAATTGGATCCCGACGACGCTCACGCTTGGCTGCGGCTCGGTCTGACACAAGATCACTTAACTGATAAGCGGCGTCAGAGCCTAACCCAAGCGCTGGAAAAGGACCCTTATCTAACCGGCGCGCTTTGGGCTTTGTCCGTGGAAATGGCCGCCGTGGATCGCAAACAGCAAGACAAGCTCTTGGCGGAATTCAAGAACCTCAACGCGAATGAGTGGGCGACTGTGAGCAAGGACGCATACAGCGTCATGGGCAAGTATTCCGAAGCCATCGGCATGGCGCAGAAAAAGAACGGCAAACAACCGCCGCCGCCGGCGTTGCCGAAGTTCGAAGACGCTGGCGTCACCTTTCAATTGCCCGAGGGTTGCCGTTTCGCAAAAGAGGAGGAGCAGGATAAACTCATCCGGGCGGTCCGCGCGCGTTTTGGCGTGGCCTTGGCGGTCCTCGATTTCGACGGCTCGGTCCTGGATTCTGACCGCGACATCAAGCTAGACCTCTACTGTCCGTGTGCCGTATTCGAAAAAGGCGTTGTGCGCGACGCCTTATTCCGCAATGAAGGCAACGGAAAATGGAAAGATGTCTCGCATGAGGTGGGCCTTGGCAATCACGCGAGTCTGGGCGTCACGGTCGCCGACTACGACAACGACGGTTTTGCCGACATTGTGCTAACGGGTATTTCGGGCGTGACGCTGCTTCACAATGAGCCCGAAGGCAAAGAGCGAAGATTCGTCAACGTCACACCGAAGACGCCTTTGGCGGAGCTGAAAACCGTGTGTCTGGGCGTCGCCGTACTCGATCTGGATCAAGACGGCGACCTTGACCTTGTGGTGGCGCAATTCGCCCATTCGCCGGCGGAAGGCCTGGACACTTTGGACGGTAAAGAACCAACATTGACCAACGGTCTGGCGGTCTTCTTGAACGCCGGCGAAGCAATTCCAGGACCCGTGGAAAAAGCTAATCCGCTTTCCACAAAGTTCCTTCGCGCCGATCCCTCGCTGGAAAAGCAAATGCACGCCGGCGGACCGCTCGTCAATTTCGGCGTTTGCGACGTCGACCGCGACCGCGACGTGGACTTGATTTGCCTACCATTTGGCAAACCCGCGTGCGTCGCCTTGAACGACCGTCTCTTGCGTTTTCATGCTAAGGACTTCCCCAAAGACGCTGAGTTTAAGGGACCAGCGGGGACCGCGACGCGGCACGGCTGCGTTATTCTCGACACGCGCAACCTGGAGACCTCAGACTTGTTCCTGATCGGCGAAGCGATGTCGTCGCGGCTATGGCTCAACGGACAGAACAATGTCAAGAGTTTCCCGGAGCGACTCAAGCACAGCGACTTTCCGCCGCCCGGACTGATTCAAGGACATGCTGTGGACATCGACTTGGATGGCTGGACCGATGTGGTTGGCCATGCCGGCACGCCCATACTGTTTCTCAATCACGGCGGCGAGCTAAAATCGACCGCGCTCGCGTCGTTGACCAGAAACCCGATCCTCGGCATGGCGGTCGCCGACGTGGACAACGACTTTCTGCCTGACCTGATTCTGTTCACCAACGCCGGCTTGGTAATCCACCGCAACCTCGGCAACGGCAATCAGTGTCTGAAACTGCAAGTCATCGGCCGCCGTGAAGCGAAGGAAAAACTGCGCGTCAATTCCGACGCCATCGGCACTAAGTTGCGACTGCACGCCATGGAACTCACCACTGGCTGCGAAATCGGCACATTTAGCGCCGGCTTGGGGCAATCGCGGCAGCCGTTGCTGTTCGGCCTCGGCAAGCATGCGCTGGCCGACGTCTTGCGCATCCGCTGGCCCGACGGCACCTGGCAAGCGGAGCTAAGCCTGCCGGCGAAGCAACTGGCGCGCTTCCTTCAGATCAACCGCATGCCCGATTCTTGCCCCGTGCTGTTTTCTTGGGACGGCGAAAAGTTCGTCTTCATCTGCGACTTTTTGGGCGGCGGCGCGATCGGGGAAGCGCTCCCAGACCGCACTTATCGTCAGCCGCGGCCAGAAGAGTCGCTGTTCATCGACGGGACACAGCTTCAACCCAAGGACGGTAAGTTCGTGCTCAAACTTGCCGAACCGATGGACGAAGTCGCCTACGTCGACCGTTTGCAGTTGACAGCGATCGACCATCCGCAAGAGCTGCGCGTTTTTCCCGAAGAACGCTTTGCGGCCGTCGCGCCGAGCCAGGATCTGCTCGCGCTGGGCGCTGAAATCCATCCTGTTAGCGCCAAGGATCAGCGCGGCATCGACGTGGCGTCCGTCTTGAGAAACGTGGATCGCCGTTTCGTCGACGGATTTTTACGGCGTTCATGGCTTGGCTACGCCGAGGAGCACTTTGTCGAGCTCGATTTCGCGGATCAACTCACGAGGTTCGGCCCCAAAGACCGCCTCTTCCTCTGTCTGCAGGGTTGGACCGATTACCCCTATCCCGAAGCAATGTGGGCGGCGACGCAAGCGGGCGTCCCTTTGATCGCTCCGGTGCTGGAACGGCAAACCGCGGACGGCAATTGGGAAACCATCGTCCCCGAAGTCGGCTTCCCGGCCGGCAGGCCAAGGATGATGCTCGTAGAGATCACCGGCAAGGTCAACGGCCCGGCCTGCAAGCTGCGGCTGCGCACCAACATGCAAGTTTTCTGGGATCAGCTTTTTGTCGCGCCGGTGGCAGAGAGCTTGGCGTTTGCCAAAGTTTCCAATCCGGGCGTTCACAAATCGTCACAGGTCCACGCGGTCACTTTGCCCGTTCTCGACGCGCACCTGACGCCGGGCGGCATCATGCAGGAATACTCGCCGGACGGCAAACAGCCGACGCTCTACAACTACCACAAGCACGACGCCGCCCCTGTGTCGCGCCTGAAGGGCAATCTCACGCGCTTCGGCGACGTCGCCGAATTGCTGCACCAGCGCGACGAGCGCTTCGTCGTCTTCGGTCCGAGCGACGACTTGACCGTGACCTTCGACGCCAAACTGCCGCCGCTGCCCTCCGGCTGGACGCGCTCTTATGTTTTGCAAACCGCCGGTTACTGCAAAACAATTTCGCCATGGACCGTCACCAGTGAAACCGTCGAGCCGTTGCCGTTTCAGGGGATGAGCCAATTCCCCTACCCGGCGACAGAGCGTTATCCGCGAACGCCGCTGCATCAGGAGTATTTGCGTAAGTATCAGACGCGGCAAGTGGGCCGGTGATTACGGAGGTGTTCTAACTTCATACACCGATGTTTCATCTTTGAACAACAGAACCAAAGTTAGGTTTGACGCAAGAGTTTGGCGTTTTGCGAATGGACCAACTCGCGAAACTCCATACGCAGACGGCTTACCACGTCGTCGCGGACAGCTTCGTTGTCAAGCGCTAGCTCGGCCCAATGCATCACTACGCAAGCGAGAGTTTCTTGAAGTGAACTTCTGGGGTGCTTTTGCAAAAGGCCGTGCAAGAGACCGGGATGCCTGGTCCAGTTGGAATACTCGATCCGTTCCACGACTTCCGCAAGCGTCGCTTTCCCCGCGATGAGTTCTTCTACCCAGGATTCCATCTGCGCTGCGAGGACTCTGGACTGCTTGAATCTGTCCCGCGCCTTCTGATTGAAGGCCTCAAGATAATCGTCGATTTCCTGGTCTGATGCGGATTCCGTTTTGGCTGTTCCACCCAGTACGGCGCTATAGCAAACGACGACAGCCAAAACCACGCAGCCGAATACCTGAATGCGGGCGGCAAGCTGCGGGCGCTTTCGTGATATCACGAGTGTCAAAGTGATGACAACGAGCACGATTCCGGTCTTGAAGGCGGCGAGCCCCAACCAGCCGAGCTCGCTGAGCCACCATCGCGCAATCGGGTTCGCTTCATAGACGATGCGTCCCGAGTGCTCCAACAGCCACCAGGTCAATGTCAGGTCCAAGAGACTCAACAACGCGAAAAGCAAAAGGCGCGGGTGTTTTTCGAACAGACCTTGCATGGCCGGCAGACCCTCCGGATTGCGTCGTTCAGGAAGGTTGCACGAGCAAACGGCATACCAATCGGCGAGGGAGGCTGCTGACAGGACAGTGCCAAATTCACTTAACCAATCGTCTGATTGCGCCGATTAAAGTGATACTCGCAGTTTTACCGATTGTTACGTGTTGATGGTGAGGCACAATGGGATCGTGCCAGTTGCTGTTAAAGCACGTTGACAGTGTATTCGCCGCAAAGGATTCGATCCATGACGCCGACTGGCAAATCTGGGGCGGCTGGGGTGAACTGCCGGCCCACATCGGGCCGTTTCCTATGGCTTTGCGCGGTGTTCGCCGCGTCGGCGCTGGCGAGCGGTTGCCAACTGCGCCAGTGGATCGACAATGGCTTCAAAGTCGGACCCAACTACGCGCGGCCATTGGCGCCGGCTGCTTCCGAGTGGATCGATTACAAAGACCCGCGTGTTAAGAGTGAAGAACAAGACCTAAGCGCGTGGTGGCAAGTATTCAAGGACCCCGCTCTCGATAACCTGGTGGCAACCGCCTACGATCAAAACCTCAGTTTGCGCGTTGCGGGAGCGCGGATTCTGGCGGCGCGCGCGCAGCGCGGAATTGCCGCAGGCAACCTCTTCCCTCAGCTTCAAGAGGCTTTCGGCAGTTGGTCGCGCGATAAGTTTTCCTCGAAGGTAGCCAATCCGGCCCCGGACCTCTGGAGCCAGCACTGGGAAGGTGGTTTCAACGCTTCCTGGGAACTCGATTTCTGGGGCCGGTTCCGGCGCGGCATTGAGGCCGCCGATGCGGAGCTGGACTCCTCCATTGAGAACTACGACGACGTGCTCGTCGTTTTGCTGTCGGACATTGCCTCAAACTACGTGCAATACCGGACCTTTGAACAACGGCTCGTCTACGCGCGCAAGAACGTGGTGATACAAGAAAAGTCCTACCAGCTCGCCGACGACAAGTTCAAGGCCGGCGCCTCCACTGAGCGCGACATGCAGCAGGCCAAGCAAGTCCTGGAACAAACCAGAGCCTTGATCCCGCTATTGGAGATTGGCCAGCGCCAGGCCAGCAACCGGCTGTGCGTGTTATTGGGCATCCCGCCCTCGACCTTGGCGGCAACATTGGGCAAGGCCGGCGCCATTCCCACTGCGCCCATCGACGTAGCGGTCGGGATTCCGGCCGAACTCATTCGCCGCCGGCCCGATATCCGCAGGGCGGAACGACAAGTCGCGGCCCAGAGCGCTCGCATTGGCATCGCGGAAGCCGATTTCTATCCGCGCTTCGCTCTCAACGGCACGATCGGTTTGGCTGCCGAGCAATTCTGGGATTTGGGGAGAACGCCGGGCAGCGTGTTCGGGACGTTTGCTCCTTCCTTCCGGTGGGACATCTTAAACTACGGGCGCATTCTCAATAATGTCCGCGTGCAGGACGCCCGCTTTGAAGAGCTGGCCTTTGACTATCAGAATCGCGTGCTCGACGCCGCGCGGGAGGCCGAGGACGCGATCATTGCGTTTTTGCGTAACCAGGAGCGGGCCGCACGACTGGCGGACAGCGTTCTAGCGGCCAGTCGAACGGTCGAGATCACCTACGAACAGTATCGCCAAGGCGCGGTCGATTTCACGCCGGTGTTCCTCTTCGAAAGCACGCTTACGGATCAGGAAGATCAGTTGGCTGCCGCGCAGGGCGATATCGCATTGAGCCTGATCAGTGTGTATCGGTCCTTGGGCGGCGGCTGGCAGATGCGCTTGAGCCGGCAACCCGCCCCGGAAAACCCCGGGCCGGTAGTTCCCGGACAAAACGTCGGGGGCGCGGCGACTGTTCCGCATGCAGAAGCACAAGCGCTGCCCCCGATAGTTGTCTCGTCTACGGACCGATCGACGCCCGTAGTCGGAACCGTAGTCGGCACGCCACGTTTGCCGTTGCGGACGGACGGCACACAGACTATGCCTCCTTCATTGTTGCCTGCAGGCGGAGCAAGCCGATGAATCGCATGAAATCACTTGGACTTCTGACGGCGGCGGCTCTTTATTGCTCGTTTGCCGGCGCCGCGTCGCCTCCGGACAAGCCGAATGCGCCGCTTACTTCGTGCGCGGCTCCAACCCGCGACTGCTCCTGCCCGAGGCCGTTGCTTTCGGGTTGTCCAAACGACTATTGTGCGAAGCCGTTGCCACGAATCTGGTGCGGGCCGTGTCGGGCGCCGGACGATTATTGCCGCAAACCAATGCCGCACATAGGCCGCCTGCAATGCGGAGCGCCGAACGACTACTGCCGAAAGCCGTACGCGCCGCTGTGCACGCCTCTTCGCCCGGACCACTTCCGATGTGGAAGCCCGGCGCCCTGCGCCGCGCCCTTGTCGGAGTTTAGAGGCGCGGGTATAACAGCGGGGCCTTTCCGGCCGAATCATTAAAACGAATTCGCGTTGCGCTCACGCGTCAGGCACCGCAGATTAATCGGACCAGAACTTTCCCAGGTTGCGTCTTTCGGGAGAAGGCCATGCGTTATTTCGTCGCTGCCGCCGCCGGTTTCCTGTCGGCTGTTTGCTTTTTGCAGTCAGGGCCGGGAACTGTCGCCACGACGAATGCCCAACCTCCGGCCGGGGCGCCCGAAGTCAACCCGAAGGTGCTTGCCTTTCTCAAGCCGGTTGATGTAAAGCCGGAAGACAGCGATCTGCAAAAGAAGCTCAAGGAACGGCACAACGTCGGCGTCAAGCTCGCGGAAGAACGCGTTGCCGAATACAAAAAGGGCGTGCGCGACGTGACGTTCGTTTTCGAAGCCGCGCGACTGGTCGCGGACGCCAAGCTCGATCTGGCCCAGAACGCTCAGGAAAAGACCGTCGTCTTGGAGCAGGTTCTTGACGTAGCCAAATTGATCGAGCATCATTTGCAACAGCAAATCGAAAAGGGCTTTGGCTCCAAAGCGGACTTGGAGCGCGCCAAGTTCGGCCGTCTGAGCGTGGAAATCGAATTGCTCAAGGCTAAGCAAAAGTAAACGGCCGTCTCCTGTTCGCTTGCTTCATCGAACCCGCACCAAGAGAGCGACGTCATGCGATCCCATTCTCTCTTCGTTTTCCTGTCTCTTGCCTTTGTCTTTGGCATCGTTGGTTGCGCGGGCGAGCAGCCTCGTCCTCCCGCGGCCGACCCGAAGGCCGCCGTGATGCAGCCCCAGCGGCGCGAGCTGACCGACTACGAAGAATTCAATGGCTGGCTGAGCGCCAACGAGACGGTTCAGGTACGCGCTCGCGTCCGCGGGCATATCGTCAAGGTTCACTTCAAGGACGGGGATATCGTCAAAGAGGGCGACCTGCTCTTCGAATTGGACCCCGAGCCATTCGAGGCGGACATCGGCAAGGCCATAGACCGCAAGAAAATCTATGAGGCGCAAAAGGTCGCGGCCGACAAGGACGAGGCCCGCCTGA
>JAKEHV010000247.1 GCA_022614915.1 Gemmataceae bacterium
AGGCCAAGGTTGGTTCGCCATTGGAAGCGACGTCAAGATGCGCCTGGAAACATCCGCGCCGCCGTTCGTGCGGCAAGCGGGCGGACTAATGGAATTGCTCGTTCCAGTTCGGGAAAAGCAAGCCAAGATCGTACAAGAGATTGTTTGGTAGCGCACTAACTGCCCTTTGGAAATGGAATGCCAAGCACTCGGCAAATGCCTCGTACTGTTCCCCGCTTCAGGCGCGTGTGCCTGGGCACAGGTGCTTGTGCCAGCGATTGACCATTGACCCAAACGTCGTGTTTGCCGCCATGATGGTGGAGTACACAGCCGTTGCTTCGCAAGTGTTTCTCGAACTTCCGACGGTTCATGTGCGATTCGGCTTGGAGGTGGATAGCTGACGAAAGATTTTCGCACGCGAATCACGCAAAGCTTGAGCTGCGTCCGCGGCATTCTCGAAGGCTTCTTCGAGCGTATCGGCTTCGGTAATGAGTTGTGGATCGAGTGGTGAAGTGACGACGTAGCCGCCTTCTTCGGCCGGCTCAAGCAATAGAACGAGCTTCCCATTGCTCACTGTGAATTGATTCTTTGTTTTCATTCTGTGGTTCTCGAATGCAGCGCTGTCATTATGCCACAATCGAGACCTATTGCCAGGGTGTTGAAATGGTTTTTATGACTCGAACTTGCCTAGTATTCCTGGTTCTAAGTGTTGCAAGCACCGCCATTGCCGGCGCGCCCAAAGAAGACGACTACTATCGGATCCTGAAGTACGACCTGCCCAAGGGCGAAGCCCTCGAGGTCGGCGCCATGGAGATGCTGCCCGGCGGCAAGCTCGCACTGTCCACGCGCCGTGGCGAAATCTGGATTGCCGACAACCCGCTCGCCGCCGATCCGAAGGAATCCAAGTTTTCGCGCTTCGCCCATGGCTTGCACGAAGTCCTGGGCCTGGCTTACAAAGACGGTTGGCTTTATGCCACCCAGCGCGGCGAGATCACCAAGATCAAAGACAAGAACGGCGACGGCAAAGCCGACGTGTTCGAGACCTTTGCCGACGGTTGGGAGATAAGCGGCGACTATCACGAATACGCCTTCGGCTCCCGCTTCGACAAAGACGGCAATCTTTGGGTCGTCTTGTGCCTCACCGGCTCCTTCACCAGCGACGTCAAGTTTCGCGGTTGGTGTCTGCGCGTCACGCCCGAAGGCAAAGTCGTGCCCACGTGCAGCGGCATTCGGTCGCCTGGCGGCATCGGCGCCAACGCGGCCGGCGACATGTTTTACACCGACAATCAGGGCCCCTGGAACGGCGTTTGCGTTCTTAAGCATTTGCAGCCGGGCATGTTCATGGGTCATCCCGGCGGCAATCACTGGTACAAGTTCGCGCAAAACCTTGGCCCGCGTCCGCCCGATCCCAAGAGCGGCAGTCGGATGATCGAAGAAGCCAAACGCATTCCGGAGCTTTATCCCACGTCGGTTTGGTTTCCGTATCCCAAGATGGGCCAATCGGCGAGCGGCATCGCCTTTGACTCGACCGGCAAGTTCGGCCCTTTCAAGGATCAGCTTTTCGTGGGCGATCAAGCGCACAGCACGCTTATGCGCGTGTTTCTGGAAAAGGTCAACGGCCGCTATCAGGGCGTGTGCTTTCCCTTCCGCCAGGGCTTCTCCTCCGGCAACCTGGCGCTCACCATGGCCCCCGACGGCTCGCTATTGGTCGGTGGCACTAACCGCGGCTGGGGCTCGCGCGGCAACAAGCCTTTCGCCCTGGAACGGCTGGTGTGGACCGGCCAGGTTCCCTTCGAGGTGCATGAAATGCGCGCCAAGCGCGACGGCTTCGAGCTGACCTTTCTGCATCCCGTCGATCCCAATGCCACGGGCGACACCGCCTCCTACCAGATGCAGACCTACACATACATTTATCGTTCGGACTACGGCAGCCCGGAAGTGGATCAAACAGAACCCAAGATCACCAAAGCCGTCGTCAGCGCCGACAAGAAAAGCGTACGCCTTTATGTCAGCAAACTGCAAGAAGGGCACGTGCACGAATTGACGATGAACGGTGTGCGCTCGGCACAAGGCTTGCCGCTCTTACACAAGGAAGCGTATTACACGCTCAATTACATTCCGAAGAAGCAGTAGACGGGCGAAAAGACCGGCACTCCAACAGCAATCATTTCACCGAAATGTAAACGCTGCAGCGGATGTTGGCCGGGTTGCGGATTTCAATGCGATAGGCAGCATCGCGCAGTGGATACCAAATGGCGGCTGCGAACGGGCCGTCCCCTTTTTCGCGCACCACGACATTCTTGTGTTCGTCAAACACAAGGATTTCCAAATCAACTGTGTTATGGCTTTGCGCAATAACGCAGGCCCGTTGGCCCCCTCTAAACTTCTCCTTCATATCGAAGACGCCGGGAGCGATCTTGCCTTGCAACTGTTGGGCAGGGCCGATTTCTTGGTTCATTGACTTGCCGCCGCCTACAAGCGCTCCGTCTCCCCAGGAGACGAAAGTCAATACCCCGATCAGGACGAGCCCTAGCCTGCGCTTCATGGTAGACCTCTCAACGAATCGCGATCCAGAATTGATTGAAAGTACGCCCAAGATTTACCACGTCGATGGAGTAAGGCCCAAGCTCCGGCGGAAACCACTCGGCCGCCAGGTCGTCGCGCGTCGGCGAATCGCCCACGTCGTCGCGGGCCACGCAATTTCCGTGTCGATCATAAACGTAAAGGCCCATAAAGGTGCGGCCGTCGCCGATTGCCACGACAGAGGCGCGCTGATTGCCTTCGAAGTTCAAGGAAAAAGTTTTCTGACCGAACGGTTCGACTACTTCGCGTGACGGCGGACGCGGCTGCGTGGGTCCGGCATGTCCCGTCGCTCCCACCAGTAGCAACATCGACAACAGTGGCCAACCGAGCCATCTCATGCAGAACCCCCAAGTCACAGACCTTCGAGATTCTATGGAATTTGTGTGGTTTTGCCGAATTGCGCGTGACAGGCCGGTTGCTTAGGCTCCCGGCTCGCCAAGCCCCGATTGCAACTTTCGACCCCTTGCCGTATTATCCGCCGCTTCGCCGGTCCAGGGAGGGATGGGCGCGCATGATACTACGGAAATGGCTGGTGCGCGGCGTGGTGTTCGCTATCGTCGGCGGGTGCGCCGCCGGCGTGGTGCTGTACGAGCGCTGGACCAATCCGGCGGCCGTGCGCGAGCAGGTGCTGGCCAAGCTGAACGCCCACTTCCCCGGCGCACAAATCACGCTCGATTCCGCCCGCCTCAGGCTTTTGGGCGGCATCAGCGTCAGCGAGCTGCGTCTTAGCCGGCGCGACGACGCCGACAAAGCGGAACTGCTGCACATCCCTTCCGCCGTCCTCTACCACGACAAAGAACGCATTCTCGAGGGCGAGCTGGCCCTGCGCAAGGTCGAATTGCACCGCCTGCGCCTAAAGGCGCGGCGCGACCAGGACGGCGTCTGGAACCTCAGCGGCCTCACCGGCGCGCTCGAGTCCAGCTTGCCGCTGCCCACCATGGTCGTTCAACAAGGCACGATCCTCGTCGAAGACCGGTTCCACGGCGCGGCGCGGCTTTTCGAGCTGACCAACGTGACGCTGACTTTGATCAACGATCCATTGCCCGTGGTGCAGATCGACGGCACCGCCCACGCGGACTTTGCCGGCCAGGTCAAAGTGCATGGCAGTTGGCGGCGCGATACGCACGAAGTGGCCCTGCAAATCGAGGCCGAGGGCGTGCCGCTCGCCGGACTCGTCAACGAAAGGCTTGCCGGGCTGTGCCCAGCCGGATTCTTCGAAGGGCTGCGGCTGGAAGGCGCAGCCAATGTCCAAGCCAACGTCGCCTACGCGCCTGAAAGCGAGTCGCCGCTGTCCTACGATGTGCGCGTTCAAGTCAAGAAAGGGAAAGTCCGTCATCCGCAAGCGCCGTTGCCGCTCGAGGAAGTCGAGGCGTCGCTCATCTGCCAGGACGGCCATATCCGTTTGGAACGGCTGACGGCCCGCTCCGGCACAGCGGAAATTGAAGCGAAGGGAACTGCCCTGTTGCCGTGCATCGATCAGGATTTCGAGTGCAACGTAGAGATTCGGCATTTGGAGCTGACCGAGGAGCTGTTCGCACGGCTGCCGGACAAAGTCCGCCGCCTGCATCCCCTGTTTCTTCCCAAAGGCCAGGGCAATTTGCGGATAAGCTGCGCGCGCCGCGCGGGGCGCTGGCAGCCGTTGCGTACCGGCGCGCCTTCGCGGATCACGCTCTATCCGGACAATCTTGCCGTCACGTATGTGAAGTTCCCATACCCGGTCCAGCGCGTCACGGGGACAGTGGACCTCGACCTGTTGACGCAGCGGGTCGAAGTGGAAGCCACGGTGCACGCCGGCGCCCGGCCCGTCCTTGTCAAAGGGACCTGGCAAGGCGAAGGCAGCGAAGTGGCGGCGCGCTTTGACATTCAGGGGCAGGAGATTCCGCTCGACGAGACGTTGCTCGCCGCGCTGCCGCCGCACTTTGAGAAGTGGGCCCGTTCCTTCCACGCCGCCGGCAAAGCGGACGTGAAAGCGCACCTGCGCCACGAGCCGGGCGCCAAGGAATTTCACTGCGAATACCACCTCCGCTTTGCCGACACGGCGGTGAAGTGGGACAACTTCAAGTATCCGCTCGAGAACGTGAGCGGCTATCTCGACATCTACCCCAAACACTACGAACTCCGGGATTTTCGCGGCACGCACGCGGGCGCGGAAGTGTTTGTGACCGGTCAGGCCTCGATTCAAGACGGCGCCCTGGACCAGACGCCCGGTCTGACGCTTGCTATCACGGGCCGCAACGTGCCTTTGGACGACGATTTGGGACAAGCGCTGGCCGCCATGCCGCAGCTAGCCAAGGCCTGGGAGACGTTTCAGCCAACGGGGCGCATGCACTTCACCGCGACCATCCATAGGCCGACTGCCGATCCCAAAGACCTGGACGTGGAATTGGACGTGAGAGGCGGCGCCATCGAGCCGACGTTCTTCCGCTTGCCGCTTGACAACTTCGCGGCGCAGTTTCATTACCACAATCATCGCCTCGTCGTCCGCGGCGCCAGCGCCCGGCACGGCAAAACGCGATTGACTCTCGATGAAGCGATCGTGGACATGCATCCGGACGGCGGCTTCTACGCCGACTTGAAGGAATTGCAGGCGGAGCATGTCGTCGTCCACGACGCGCTGCGGCAAGCGCTGCCGTCGGGCCTGCAACGCATGGCCGACGCGCTGGAGCTGCGCGATCCCTTCCAGCTCAAGACCCGCGTGGTTCTCGCCCACAATCCACGCGCGGGCATCCCTCCGGACATCTATTGGGACGGCCAGCTTTGGCTGCAAAAGGCGCGCTTCCGCACCGGCGTTGAATGGAGCGACGTCAGCGGCACTCTCGCCATGGTCGGCCGGCACAATGGCCGGCACATCGCAGGACTGTCCGGCAACCTCTTGTTCGAGCGCGCCACCCTCTTCAAGCAGCCGTTCCAAAACGTGCAGGCGAAGTTTCAGATTCACGAGCAACATCCCGACGTGCTGCTTTTGGGCATCAAAGGACCGGTCTTCGGCGGCGACATCTCCGGTCAGGCCCGCGTCGAATTCAACTCGGCCATGCGCTACGAGGTCAATCTGACCGCGTCGCAGATCGAGCTGGCCCAGTTCGGCCGGCACAATGTCGGCGCCTCGACACAGCTCCAAGGCATCGTCGTGGGCCGGCTGAACTTATCCGGCCAGGGATCGAGCATCGATACCTTGGACGGCAACGGCAGCATCGACGTGCCCGCGGGCAAGCTCTACAACTTGCCGCTTCTCTTGGACATCATCAAGTTTCTCGGTTTGCGCTGGCCCGACCGCACCGCGTTCGAAGAGCTGCACGCTCTGTTCGCCATCCGCGGCCGCCGTGTTGCCTTGCGCAAACTGGAGTTGTTCGGCAACGCCGTCAGCCTGACCGGCAAGGGCGAAGTCAATCTCGACGGCACCGACCTGGCCGTGGACTTGTATCCCAGCTGGGCGCGGGTGGAGCAACTCTTGCCTCCGGCGGTGCGCTCGGTGCCGCCGCAAATCACCAAGAACCTGCTCACCATCGAAATGCGCGGCCAAATCGGCGCGCGACCCGACGATTTGCGGCTGACCAAAAAACCCATGCCGATCTTGATCGATCCCTTGCTGCAAATGCGCGACCGCATGACCGGCGTCCCGGCCTGGAAGCGCCGCGACGACAACAAGACCGCGATCGCCGGGCCGTAGCCTTTGGAGTGCGGCGCTATTCCGCCGCTTTGGGCTTTCACCGACGGCGTCGCTTATTCGACGAACGTTCAAAGTAGAAAATGGAAAATAAAGCGGCGGAACAGCGCCGCACCCCAAATAAGGAGACGACAGCCGTGTATTGGGGGATTCTGCACCGGGCCATCTTCCTGGACTTGCTGCGCGTGTTCGCGATGGCCCTTTTGGCATTGACGGGACTGCTGCTCTTGGGCGGCATTCTTGCCGAGGCCTCGCAGCGCGGCCTCCCGCCTGGGCAACTGCTGTCCGTCATCCCCCTCATCATTCCGAGCACGCTGCCGTACACGCTGCCGACGACAACGTTGTTCGCCACCTGCATCGTCTACGGCCGGCTCGCGCACGACAACGAAATCCTCGCGGTCAAAGCGTCCGGGGTGCATCTCATCCACGTCATCTGGCCCGGTTTGCTTTTGGGCGCGACGGTCAGCGCGGTCACCGTCGGCCTGTACTACGACCTCATACCCAGGACGCATCATGAATTGCGCGTTCGCGTCCTGCGCGACGTGGAAGAATTCCTTTACAACATGCTCAAGCGCGAAGGCAAAATTCGCCATCCCAAGCTCAATTACGAAATCCACGTCAGTCGCGTGCAGGGTCGGAAACTGCTCGACGCTGTCTTCATGCGTCGCGACCCGACCGGCTTGCGCTTCGACCTCAGCGCCCGTGCCCAGGAAGCGGACTTGCTCGTCGATCTGGGTCATAACAAGATTTTCGTACGGATGCGACGTTGCCACATTGCCAACGACAATGGTGATAGCGAGGGCTTCGCGGAGACCGCACAATGGGAAGTGGAGCTGCCCGAAGATCTGCGCAACTTCAAGAAAACCAGTGGGCGCTCCATGACCTGGCTGGAGTTGTGGCACGAGGCGGACGAGACCGAGCGAAAAAAGCAGAAATTCCAAACCGACCTGGCCGCGCACCAGGCGGTTCTGAACACAGGCAAGGCGCCGGCCAACTTCCCGATACACATGGAAACCCAGCGCAATGAGATCAAGAACTGCGACGCGCACTTGTGCCAGTTGCATGCCGAAATGCACTCGCGGCCCGCTCTCGCTCTGGGCTGCTTCTGCTTTGTGCTGGTCGGCTGCCCGGTCGGCATCTGGTTCAGCCGCAGCGATTTTCTAAGCGCGTTCATCACCTGCTTCTTGCCCATCGTGTCCATTTATTACCCGTTGCTCTTGGCCGGCACCAACCTTTCCAAAATGGG
>JAKEHV010000005.1 GCA_022614915.1 Gemmataceae bacterium
CATACTGGCAGCGTTCGTTCTTGCAGCCGAGCCTGCTCGCGTTCGACGCCTCGACGCGCGAGGAGTGCACGGTAGAGCGAGCGCGCTCGAACACGCCGCAGCAGGCGCTCGTGCTCCTGAACGATCCGACCTATGTCGAAGCGGCGCGTGTGTTCGCCGAGAGAATTCTAAAGGGCGGCAAGACCTTCGACGAAAGGATCGCCTTCGCATATAGCGCCGCGCTGCAACGCAGCGCGCTGCCGGAGGAAAAAGAGTTGCTCGCAAAACTCTACGAGAAAAACCTGCGTGCGTATCAAACCGAGCGCGAAGACGCGCAGAGGCTGCTGAAGGTCGGCTTCCATCCCGCGGACCAGTCGCTGCCGCCGGCGGAATTGGCGGCATGGACGCAGGTCGCTCGAGTCATCCTGAACCTGCACGAGACGATTACCAGGAACTAGGGGCGAATCTCCGCTTACTACGTGCGCGGCTCTGAATTCGACGTGCTCAACACTAGCCCGACGCGCTAGCGAGGGCGAGCGCGTCGCCGCTACGGACGTCGTTTTATCGTGAGATTCCTCGCAGGTTCCGTGCAGTGGGATTCATTGCCTCGGGCAACCAGTCTGCCCTCGCTAGCGCGTCGGGCTAGTGTTGTGCAGGTTGAATCGACCGCCTATTGTCCACCGACACACAATCTGAAATGTGGGGTAGTATCGGTAGATGTAAGTCCTGTCTTGATCGATCGTTGCAGATTTGCCACCCACATTTCACTTTTTCGCAATTTGAAATGTTGCATTCTGTGGATTCAATTGGCAGCCCGCTTTCTATTCAGGCGTTTGAGCGCCAGTCGCACTTCCCGCGTCAGCCAAGCTTCCGGTGCGCCGGCGGCCAGGCTGGTCAATAACTGCTTGGCTTCGGATCCGCCGATTTTCTCCAGCACCTCAACGGCGCGAAGTTCTTGCAGTGTTTTCGGATTGGTAATCGGGCCTTCCAGCTTGTCCAGAAGCTGCTTGAGCCGTTGCCGGGCTTCCAGTGTCGGCTGACCGGACAAGGCTTTGCGGAGCGCGGGTTCGGCCAGGTCGGCGAGCGCTTCCAGTACTTTCGCCGCTCGTTGCCGCACTTCGAATTGAGGACTATCCAAATCATCAATGAGGCGGGCAAGCCGCTTGCCGTCGACCGGTTCCAGCGGACGCAACTGCTTTTTGAGGAAGTCCATGCTGCCATCGGCGGCGAAAGCCCAGATCGCCTGGCCCGCCTTTGGAGCTTCTTCGCTGGCTAAGTCATTCCAAAAAGCTTCCATGTCCTTTGCCGTGAGTTTTGCCGTCGGCAGGCGCTTCATGGCCAGCATGTTCATGTCCCAAGCCAGGATGGTTGTATCCCAGCTTCCGGAGTACAGCGTCTTGCCGTCGGCGGCGAAGCATAGCCGGCCAACGACATTTTCATGCCCCAGAAAGCGCCCAAGTTCTTGCCCCGTGCTCACGTCCCAGATCCGAACGGTCTTGTCGTCGCTGCCGGAAGCGAGGAATAGGCCATCGGGGGAAAAGGCGACGACAGCCAGCCGATCCGAATGTCCATCGAACCGCGACCGTATTTTGCCCGTCGCCAATTCCCAAAGCCGAATCGTCTTGTCCCAACCCGTTGTGGCCAAGGTAGTCCCATCGGGAGAGAAGCTGAGCGAGGAAACCCAATAGTCATGGCCGGGAAGCTGACGCCACAGTTTGCCCGTGTCCACCTCCCAGACGGCCGCGAATTCCCCCCAACCCGCGGAGGCCAAGTATCGTCCATCAGGGGAAAAGGCGAGGCCGAGAACGCCTGCGTAGCTCTCACGCGGGCGGGGATGAGTGAACTCCTGCAATTTCTTGCCGGTGTCCGCGTCCCAGAGCCACACGCGGCCCTCGCCGCCCCCAGCGGCCAGAATCTTACCATCCGGAGAAAACGCGGCTGTCCGCACCGGAGCTTTCCCAGTCAGCCGGCGAATTTCCTTGCCTGTGGCTGTTTCCAAGAGACGGACAAATGCGTCCTCGGCCGTCGCGGCCAGCGTGACGCCATTGGGAGAAAAGATCGCGCTTGTGAAAGAGACGCCCGCACGCTCGATGCGTGTTCGCGATTTGCCTGTCGTCGCGTCCCAGAGCCAGATGCTGCGATCCGCCGCCACGGATGCCAGCGTCTTGCCGTCCGCGCTTAAGGACAGCGATTGGACGATGCCGGAGTGCCCGGTCGCGTCCGCGAGCGGAGCGCCCGTTTCCGCGTTCCAGAGTTGCACGGTCCGGTTGTTGCCCGCCTCCGCGACGGTCTTGCCGTCGGGAGAAAACGCCAGTGCGTGTGTATTGCTGTCCAATCTGGCAAAGCGGCGGATTTCTCGACCGGTGGCGACGTCGATCTGAGTGGTGGGGTGCCCGCCGACTAGAGCCGTCTTGAGATCGGGAGACAGCGTACAAGAAAGAACCAAGCCGCCTTTTCGCCCGACCTCTGAGTTGTGCAGAACTTTGCCTTCCGCCACATCCCAGACAAAAACTCTTACGCCAAAGCGATTCTCCAACGAACTGGTGAAGGCTGCGAAGGTCTTGTTGTCCAGCGAAAAGGCGCCGCCGCCGGCCGGTCCTTCGTGGCCCGTGAGCTTGCCAACCTCTTTCCCTGTGTGCGTGTTCCAGAGCCGAATCCACGTGTCACCGCTGACGGCCAATGTCGCGCCGTCTCGAGAGAATGCTATCGGCGACTGATCCTCCGGATGGCCGGCGAACGCGCGCACATTTTTGCCCGTGGCGACTTCCCACAGGTGAATGACCTTGTCGGCGCCGCGCGCCGCCAAGTGCTTGCCATCCGGCGAAAACACGCAGCCAGCGCCGATAAGTCGCCCGCCCGGCCCATCGCTCTTGGCAAATTCCACGTTTCCTTTGATCTCGCGGATTTCCTTGCCGGTCGCCGCCTCCCACAGGCGAATGACGCCCGGGAGATTCTGGGTTGCCAGCAGTTTGCTGTCCGGCGAAAAGGCCAGCGTCAGAATATGTTCCCGGATGCCGTCCTGTCGCATGCCGCCGAATCGATGAATGAGTTTTCCCGTCGCCCGATCCCACAGGCAAATGTCATTCGGGTTGGCGTTTGATTCTCCATTCTGACTGGCGGAGGCCAAGTACTTGCCGTTGGGAGAAAAGGCAACTTGGCAGATAGTTTCGCCGTGTCGGAACCGCACCGTGCCGAAGCGCAGGAGTGCGCCCGGCGGCAACGGATCGCCATGCACGTCGCTGTTCGCGTGTACGAGATTCTTGTCGTCCGGCGGCTGTGCAATCCCGTCCAGCGCCAAGGCGCCGACTGCTTTCTGGGTTTGCGCGTCCGGCTTTGGCTGCGCCAGCGCGCCCGCGCCGGCAGCGATCAAAGTGGACAAAAAGAGCAGGGCGACGGCCAGTTTCGTTTTCGTAACTGCCATCGCCTGGCACGCTCCATCCGCCAGAGCCAGCGCGTTCGCCGACAGCGCGCCGGCCGCGTTTTGCCCCGCCGCAAAGAGGTGCGCACTTTGCGCTGCCAGATGGACCAAGGATGCGGGAACGGCCAAAGCCGCCTCGCGGCCGAGCAAGACAGCGAACAGAGCCGCGGAGAGATCGACGCCGCGCCGGCTGAGCCGGCCGCGCAGGATATCGCGAGCGCGTTCGAGCCGTTCCTTCAATGTGCCTTTCGGAATGCCGAGCTGTCGGGCCGCCTCGTCTTGTGTCTTGGCTTCCCAGTAGCACAACAACAGCGGCGTGCGCTGCTTCTGGGGCAAGCGATTCACTTCTTCGTGCAAAACGCGTTGAACATCGCGCCAGCTCATATCTTCGCCGGCAATCGCTTCGGGCTTCTGCCCGGCCTGTTGCTCGTGCAAACGGCGTTTGGCCGCGCCCGCCTTCGCCTTCTGAGCGAGCCGGAAGGCCACGCCGTGCAGCCAGCTCGCGACCGACGCTTGCTTTTGGATCGTGGCTGCATTGCGTGCCAACACGAGAAACGTCGCTTGAAAGACATCCTCGGCGTCTTGTTGTTGACGAAGGACGGAGCGGCACACGTTCAAGACCAACGATCCATGGCGACGGACCAGCGCGGCAAAGGCTTCCGGGTCCTTGTGCCTCAGAAAGCGCGCCAGGAGCTGCTCGTTCAAAAGCCGGTCGTCGCCCGGCGGCGTGTTGAGTTTTTGCAACTGCCGCAAGATCACGCCTGTTTGTGCGTTGTTCATGTGGAAACGCTCTGCTGTTCGATGTCGCCATAGTAGTGCCTGGAAATAGCGCGGCAGGAGGGATTTTTTTTGCCGACATCCTAAGAGATGAACCAAAGGCGACTTCGCCTGCGTAGCGCCCACCCCGCCCTGTCATTTCCTGTCCTTGAGGCGATTGCCGAGCTGCATGCGCTGCTTGTCCGATAACCAGTCGCGTTTTGCTTGACCCTCGCTGAGTGCTGTGGTAAGCAAGTTGGCGCCTGTTTCGGTCTTGAGGAGCCCATCGATCGCCAGATTCCTGTTTGCGGTGGTGAATTGACCCAAGTTCTTGACCAACAGCTCGGCCGCCTGTTGCTGGTCGAAATCCGCCAAAGCGCTGACCGCGCCCATTTGCAGTTCCGGGTGCGCTGTCTTGGTCAGGTATTTCGCCAGCGCCGGCATGGCGCAGTCCGGCGCGTCCAAGGCCAGCATTCGCAAGGCGTCGTAACGCGTGCCGGGCGGCGTCTTCTCATTGTCCGCCATGGCGTAGGCCTTGCTGACCGATCCGCGCAACCGTGTCGCCAAATCATCGTCGGCTTTCAAGAGGTCGCGCAGGCGCTGGTCCGGCCAGTTCCCGGCGAGGCTGATGCCATTGATGATGCCGCCGCCCACGACCACCGCTTGCCAATCAAGGAGCGGCTCCGCCTTTTTCGGCAGGGAAGCGGCGAGCACTTCGCGCAGCTCCTTGGGTTCATTGCGCTTGCCCGCCGCGACGCTGACGCGCCAAATCCAAGGAATGCGGCGATATTCCTCCTTAGTGTTCGGCGTGATGTCGGCAGTGAGGGCCGTGATGAGCTGTGCGGAAAGGTTAGGGTGCTCGGCAATGAGCTCTTGCCGTTTCGCGGCCGGTAGTTTGTCGTCGAGAATCTGTTTGGCCAAGTCTTTCGGATTGACTGCCGGTTGCGTCAGATAGGCGATGACGTCGGCCATGTCCTTGGGCGAAAGTTCCTTCTCCAGACCGAGCGGCATCAGCGATTTGCCGGTGCTCCTTATTTCTTCCAGGTCGGTGCGCAAGATGGTTTCGTCTTTCCGCTGTTGGCCCCGGAGGACGATGGCGGTGGACGTTTCGCCCGCCAGCATGCCTGTGAGCACGCGGCCAGAGTGCAAGACCGCGTGGTATTCGACGTAGCGCGAATCCATGTTCTTGTTCGGGTCCAGAATCTCGGAAAGGAGATAAAGTGGCGTGCGATTGGTAAGTGCCGCGAGGTCCGGGCCGACGTGGAAACCCTCGCCTTGGAAGTGATGACAGGCCGAGCAGCTCTTGGCGAAAAGCGCCTTGCCGGGTTTCGGGTCACTGGCCTTTGGCAACGAAGCGGCGTACTCTTTGACGACACGTTCGCGATCGGCATCGACTGCGCCGGCAAAGACCTTGGCGGCTTCGGCGCGGATGGCCGCGATGGGATGGTCGAGTAAGCGCTGCCTGCGCGTGAGGTCGATCTCAGCGGCCGGAACTTGCTTCTTCGCCAAGGCCTCAAGCAGATGCTTTTGCCACGCTCGGCGGCTCAAGAGCGCGTCAAGGATTTGGCCTTTGAGCGCGGGCGAATGGCCGCTCCATCCCGCAATCATCATGGGAGGGACGGCATCGTCGGCTATGCGGGCCAAAGACGAAACGGCGGCGATTTGCAATTTCGGCGTCGAGGCCGGACCGAGCAAACTGCCGAGCAATTTCAAATCCGCCTCGCGCTGTTCCAACGCGCGACCGAGCAAGGGAATGGCCGCGAGACGTACGTCTTCAGCCGCCTTGTCGTCGCCGGCTCGTTTGCGCGCATCCGCCAACAAGGGACCAATCAACTCGCGTTCTTTGGCGGACAGTTTATCGAGCGCCTGGCCGCGCCGTTCGAGCGCTTCAAAAACACCGAGCACGGCCGCAAGCTGCCAGGGATGATATTGTCCCTGCCGCGGCTTTGTAATCGATTCGAGCACGTTGGGTAATGCCGTGCCGTCATTCATGGTCGTGGCCATTTGCAAGAGTGGCCGAACCAGGTTCGGCGGCGGCCTTTCTTTAATTTCGTCGCTCAGGACGGAAACCCACAGCATCCAGTTCAGGTTTCTGGCGTTGATGCTGCTGAGCACGGCGGCGACGAGGTGCGAGTCGTTGCGATGCTTCAGCACCATCTGACCCAGTGCGCCACTCCCAAGGTGATCTTTCCACTCACCGAGCGAAAGCGCTGCCTGCAAACGCACAAGGGCAACCGCGTCGCCCGCGCATGCCGATACCGCAGACGCAATGTCCGGTTCGCTGTCGAGAAACAGTTCGCCGATGCGAATCGCTTGACGCCGAACGCCAAAGTGAATATCCCCGATCGCCAATTCAACAAACCGCGACCTGGTCTTGCCCAAGGCAGCAAGGGTGCACAAGGCATGCAAGCGCGTTTCGGGCCTTGCATGATTCCTGCATTGTTCCAACTCCGGAACAGCGACGTTATGGCGGTTCCAGACCAGAATCTGCATCGCCATATCGCGCTGCCAGCCGTTGGGACTGTCGAGGGCATTCACCAATCCGGCCACGTCCAACTTGTCCAAGCGTTGCCATGGCCGCGGCGCTTTGTCCTTGGGACGTACGCGATAGATTCTTCCCATCCCCTGCCCCGCGCGCAGGTCGAGCATTGCCAAATCCTCCGGCGGAATCCAGCGCGGGTGCTCGATGACGAAACGATACATGTCGACGATCCACAAACAGCCGTCGGGCCCCGTGACCGCTTGGACCGGCCGGCACCAGGGATCGACCGAGCCGAGAAACTCGCGGTCTTTCTCCTCCGCCGCGCGGCGTCCGGAGAAAGTCGAGCCCTTCGGCGACAACTGCAAGCGGTGCACCACGTGATTCACCGTCTCGCAGGTGAAGAGGTTGCCGGTGAGGTCGCTGCCCAAGAGGTCGTCGCGATAAACGCCAAGTCCGCAGGCTGCGGTCACATAATGGGGCGGCCCAGAAAGCTTGAACAATTGCTGCTCTTTGATCGCCGGGAAAAGCCGGTGCGAATCCGGATAATCGGGGACCAGGACGGCCGTCGGCGGATAGGCGACGTGCGGGTTGCGGCGCAGATAGTGATCGGGGAGAACGTAGTGCCGGGCGAGGGTGCTGTTGTCGCAGCCGAACCAGTTGTCCCAATCGTCACGCGCCCGGCCCTGCTGCGTGCGGCCCGACGCCGGCTCGACCAGGCCTTCGTCGGGCTTGATACGAAAATCACGGTCGCCAAGCTCGAAGGTCTTCTTTGTCTGGTGCGAATAAATCTTGCCGCCGAAGAGTCCGCATGAGCCGTAGACCCAACCGTCGAGGCCGTAGCACAAACTGTTGACGCGGCCTTGGTAGTTGCCCGTGCCGAAGCCGCTATAGAGTTTGCGGACCACGTCGGCCTTGCCGTCGCCGTCGGTGTCTTCCGCGTAAAGGATGTCCGGGGCAGCGCAAATCAAGACGCCTTTGCGCCACACCGTCACGCCAGTGGGAAACGGCAGTTTGTCCAAGAAGACCGTCGACTTGTCGAAGAAGCCGTCGCCGTCGCTGTCCTCCAAGTAACGGATACGGCCGCCCGGCTCGAACTTACGCTCTACCCCTTCGGGATAATCGATCATTTCCGCGACCCAGAGCTTGCCGTCGGGACCGAAGTCGATGGCCACCGGGCTTTCCACGAGCGGCTCGGCGGCGACCAGTTCGACGGCGAAACGCTCGTGCGTCTGCAGCTTGGTGGCGGACTGCTGCGGCAACTGCGGCAATGAGCCTTGCGTCTTGTTCGCGTCGAAGCTCGGGGGAAACGCTTTGCCGAGTTGCTCTTTGACCGCGTCGATGATCTTGATTTCCAAGCCCGGCAGAAACGCTCCGGGCAGGTCGTAATAGATCATGGCCCCGCCGCCTTCGTAGCCGCCTTCCTTCAGCACGCGTTCCGATGGGATGTAACAGGGATCGTCGTTGGCGTAGGCGTTGATCCACAGACGTTTGCGGTCCAGCTCGCGCTTGAGACGGAGCGAGAAATCGACGACGACTTCGCCTGGCAGAAAGACCATGGCCAAGGAATCGCCGAAGCGCCAAGTATGAATGAAGTAATCGACGTGTTCGGGCAGTTTTTCTTTGCGGTCAAGCTTTTCCAGTTGCACGCGGGCGTGATGGCCAATTGCGTCCTTGCCCTGCGCTTTGGCTTCCCAGCCTGCGCGGTCGGGCAACGCCGCGAGCGGAAGCGGAATTGTCTTTTCCGCCGTGGTTAATTTTCCTTGGACTGGAGCGAGGAAGCCTTTCAGGAGTCGTTGGACTTCCGCGGCGATTTCGCGCCCTTGCAGCGCGGCGACCTCGACTTTATCCTTGCTGACGCCGGAACTAGGGTTCGAGTCAGCGCCGCAGCCGATGGACACCAGGGCGAGCGCTCCCGGATAGGCGTCTTCGATGGCCTCTTGTGCGAAGCCAGCCCAGTCGCCGCTGATCTTGTTGTGGGACAGGGTCACGCAATGGCAGGCGTAGTTGACATAGACTGCCCGCACCTTGCCCGCCGGAGTTTTCACAACAAGCACGGGCAAATCGTGATCCACGGGGCCTCCCTGCGGCCGCCGATTCTTCGCGAAGCCGACTGTGCCCACGCCCCACGAGAGCTTCGCGGGCTGCCGATCCTTGAGCGCTTGCAGGGTCACCTCTTCGAGCTTGTCAATGAACTCTTTCGTGTAGCGGTCGATGTTGTCGAGATGCTCTTTCGGGATTGGCACGCTGAAGATCGTCTGATTGGCGTCTTTGAGCATCGGCGCAGTGTGCGTATGCGACGCGGTCAACGCCAAGCGCGACGGCTTCAGGCCCGTTTTTTTTTCGAGCCGCTTGCCCAGCTCCGCACGGATTTCGCCGGGAATGCCGAGGATGTCCACGGTGATCAAGAGCGCCGGTCCATTCTGACCGTCGTCGATGGCAATGGCCTTGGCCCAGATGCGCTGGGTCACGCCTTCGGACTCGGCGCGACGAAAGCCGAAGCCGTTGAGCCGGATGGAGTGCCGCGGCGTGATGTCGATCTTGGCGAGGCCGACCTGGTATGCGCCGGCTTCTTGCGCACTCGCTCGATCACCAACAAGACACAACGCAGCTACCATGGACACGAGCGACTTCATCGATCTACCTCCGTATTGCACGCCTAAACTATCCTCGATTTGAGCGTAAGCAAATAGACCGCAGTATTTTTTTTGGTTAGAATCAACTTTCATGCACGGCCCTCGCATATGATGAGGAAGCAAATATGACGAACGTGACCATTCAACTTCCAGACGACCTAAAGGCCATCGCCGAAAACAAAGCGGTTGCTCAAGGGTTTTCCGACCCGGGAGAGTTCCTGTCCGCTCTATTGGCAAGAGCGCTCACGGATCTGGAAGCAGACGAGCTGGACGAGAAACTAGAGAATTATGAAGGACCGAGCGGTTTCGTGGTCCGCACAAAGGCGAAACTCGAACAAAAACTGTTGCACGCCCTTGACCAGATACTTTCGCCAATTGCGAAGGTTTAAGAAGTACTTGGTTTTCTACAAACCTGCCGACGACAGGGCCTTGATAATGCGTGTTCTCCACGGTTCACGCGACATCGAAAAGATTCTCGAGTAAAGTCAATGGTACCGTTCATGAATCAAGCTGCGACTACTTCCCTCACCCGCCGCGCCTTCTTGCATGACACCGCCGCTGGCATGGGCATGATGGCCCTGGCCTCGATGCTGCCGGCGCAGACGCCATCGCGCCCACCGTCGCCGCGCTGGACCGGCGTCGTCAATCCGACCCACTTCACGCCCAAGGCAAAGCGCGTCATCTGGCTGTACATGGCCGGCGGTCCGTCGCACCTGGAAAGCTTCGACTACAAGCCGGAATTGGCGCGGCTGAACGGGCAGCCGATGCCCGAGTCGTTCACGCGCGGCCAGCCCATCGCCCAGCTTCAAGGGGCCCGGCTCGTTTGTTTGCAGCCGCAGCATCCTTTCCGCAAGTGGGGCCAGTCGGGACAGGAAATCGCGAGCATCTTTCCGCACCTGGGATCGGTCGCCGATGAGTTGTGTATCATTCGCTCCTTGAAGACCGAGGCGATCAACCACGACCCGGCCCACACCTTCATGAACACGGGCACGACCATCTCCGGCCGGCCGGCGATGGGTTCGTGGGTCTACTACGGCCTGGGCTGCGACGCTGACGATCTTCCCGGTTTCGTCGTGCTCACCTCCACTGGACGATATGGCCAATCGCAACCCATCGCCCAGCGGCAATGGAGCGCCGGCCTCTTGCCCGGTCGCTTCGCCGGCATTCACCTGCGCGGCACCGGCGATCCGGTGCTCTACCTGACCACGCCGCAAGGGGTCAGTCCCGCGCAGCAAGGCGACGTGGTGAACGCCGTGCAAGAATTGAACCGTTTGCACAACAACGTCGTGGATGATCCGGAAATTGCCACGCGCATCGCTCAATATGAGATGGCGTTTCGCATGCAGACATCGGTGCCGATCTTGCGCGACTTCTCCGGCGAAACGCAGCGCACCTTGGACATGTACGGCACGCGCGGCGCCGACGGCTCTTTCGCCGCCAATTGCCTCATGGCGCGGCGGCTGGCCGAGCGCGGCGTCCGCTTCATCCAGCTCTATCACCGTGATTGGGACCACCACGGCAGCGTGCGCACGCACATGGCCGGCAGCGCGGGCGAGGTCGATCAAGCCGCAGCGGCCCTGCTCAAGGATCTCAAGGCGCGCGGCATGCTCGATGAAACCCTGGTGATCTATGGCGGCGAGTTTGGCCGCACGCCGATGGCCCAAGGCGACGGCCGCGACCACCACATGAAAGGCTTCTCCATGTGGCTGGCCGGCGGCGGCATCAAAGGCGGCATTACTTATGGCGCCACCGACGAACTCGGCTACAACGCGGTAGAAAACGTGGTCCCGGTGCACGATCTGCACGCAACGATGCTGTATTTGCTCGGCGTCGATCACCTACGGCTGACGGTGCGCTTTCAAGGTCGCGATTTCCGGCTGACGGACGTGCATGGGGAAGTGGTGCGCGAGATCCTCGCGTGAACGGCCTTCGCAAGAGTTAGAGCGGTTTCGGAGTTGATGTAGCGTCGAGTTCGCGACTTGGGTAGGTTAGGGGCCGAAAGGAGGTGGGCATGGAGGCCTACTCACTTGATTTGCGGCA
>JAKEHV010000248.1 GCA_022614915.1 Gemmataceae bacterium
GGCAGACGTGTCGCCGCTGCGGACGTCATTCCATCGCGGGATTCTTCGCAGGATCATGGCAATGGAATTCATTTTCATCGGGCGACCCGCGGCCCTCGCTAACGCGTCGGGTTAGTGTTGCCGAATCCTTGAATTCACGCAAGAGATAACAGGTTGAATCGGCGCCGACGCTGGCAGCGTCGGCTACGGCGGCAACTGCGGCACCATGAGCGTGAACGGATACACGTAGGCTTGCAAAAGCGTCAGCGCGCCCACCATAGCCGCCAGGATGACGCTGTGCCAGATGACGGCTTTGAAGATGTCGGCCTCCTTTCCGAGCTGGTGCGTCGCCGCCGTAGCCACGCAGATGCTTTGCGCGTCGATCATCTTGCCCATGACGCCGCCGGTGCTGTTGGCGGTGCAGATGAGCACTTGCACCTGATCGCGCACCAGGTTGCCTTCAAACAGCGACGGATGGTTATTGTAGATTTCCGTCGCCGTGATTTTTTGCAGACTGCCGAAGAGGGCGTTGCTGCCCGCGTCGGTGCCGGTCAAAAACACGCCGAGCCAGCCGAGCATGGCCGCGAAGAATGGATACAGAACCCCGGTCATGGCGAACGCGAAGCCGAGTGTGGCGTCCATGCCGGAGTAACGCGTGACATAGCTGAGGCCGAGCATGAAGGCGATGGTCGGGATCGGGATGCGCATTTGGAAGAAGGTACGTCGAACCACCCGGCCGATTTGGCCCGCGTTCATGCGCAACATGGCCATCGAAACGAGCGCGGCGAAGAACACCGCCGTGCCCGGCGCGGTCAGCCAGGCGAAGTTGAAGAGCGCGTTTTCCGCTTTGCTCTGTTTGCCTTCCTCGATCAGCCGAGCGTCACGGTGTACTACCCCGTGCAAAGTGGGAATTGGAACTTGGTAGTTCGTATGTAGCCCCTCAAAAATCTTGACCGGGCCTGGTCCGGGTTTGACCGGCACTTCTTGCTGCCGCACCAGCCCGGTTAGCATCAAGAACACGGACATGAGGATGTACGGCATCCACGCCAACGTGATATTGCCAAAGGAGAGTTTCTTGGTTTCGTGTACGTCGGCCTGCGGCGCGGATGCCATCAAATCAGCCGCGCCGGCGGCATGCGGATCATGCGCTTGCGGCTTTGCGGCTTGCTCACTCTGGGAAGGAGATGGGACTGTCGTATCAAAATGCCATTCGTTCTTCGGTTTCCAAAACTGCAAAAAGATCGCGGACACGACGAGCGAAAAGATGCCGCCGCCGATGTCAGTCATCGGATAGAGCGTCACATTGGCGTATTCGTGGATCGTCGCGAATACGAACTGGAAAATCGCGAACGAGCCGCCTGAGACCGCGAGCGCCGGCCAGACCTCCAACGTCTGCTTCCACGAGCACATGCATTTCACCATCCACAAGGGCACAATCACCGACATGAGCGGCAATTGATGCCCGGCCATAGTGCTCAGCGTTTCGGTCCTGAGGTCGGTGACGCCGTTGAGGACGATGAGCGGCGTGCCCAGTCCGCCGTAGGCGACCGGCGAGGTGTTGGCGATAAGGCACAATACGGCGGCCAGAAACGGATTGAAGCCGAGGCCGACCATGATCGCGCCGCAAATGGCGACCGGTGTGCCGCCGCCGGCCGCGCCTTCGAGGAAAGCGCCGAACGAAAAGCCGATGAGGATCGCTTGAATGCGGGCATCGCCGGAGATGCCGGCGACGGAACGGCGCACGATGGTGAACTGGCCCGTTTCGACGGTGATGTTGTAGAGCAGCATCGCGTTGAAGATGGTCCAGCCGACGGGCAGAAGGCCAAACGCCGCCCCATTCGCGAAAGACCAGAGGGCCATGTCCGCGGGCATGCCGTAGACCACGATGGCGATGACGATGGCGGTGATGGAGCCGGCCAAACCCGCTTTGGGCGCGAGCCAGCGCATGGGCACGAGCGTCCAGAAAAGGACGATCACCGGCAGCGCCGCCAGAATGGTGGACCACACTCCCGACCAAAAGATTGTGCCGTCAAGGGGATCGAGACGTTGCAGGTAGGCCAATAGCATTTAGGATTCTCAACAAAGTAGTAGGCACACTCCATGTGCCGCTCACATCAGACGACACACGGAGTGTGCCTACTACATTCTCGGCGATTGTAGACGGCATGCCCGCTGATGCAAGCAAGAACCGATTGGTTTTTGATTGGCTTGTCGAAAAAGGGACGGTATGTTTCACCCTCATGGCTTGGACTCAGGTCTACGATCCTTTTGATAACGCGTGGATTTCCACGCTGATGGCGGCGTTGCCCACCATCCTTCTCTTGGGTTTGCTCGCTTCCGGCCGGGTCACGGCGCATGTGGCGGCGCTGACAGGCTTGACGGCTGCGCTCGTGCTTGCCATCCTCGCTTATGTGCCGGACATGTCTGGAGCGAATTACGCCGATCAGGTAACGGCGTGGGCGCCGACCATGCTTGCCGCCGCCCTCAACGGCGCCCTGTTCGGCCTCTTCCCCATCGGCTGGATCGTGTTGGCGGCGATTTTTCTCTACAACCTCACGGTCGAGTCGGGCCAGTTCGATATTGTCAAGCACTCGGTGGCGTCGCTGTCGGACGATCGCCGGATTCAGGCGCTCTTGATCGCTTTCAGCTTCGGCGCGTTTATTGAAGGAGCGGCGGGTTTCGGCACGCCGGTGGCCATTTCGGCGGCGCTCATGATGGGCGCGGGCTTCAAGCCGCTCTATGCCGCCGGCTTGGCGCTGTTGGCAAACACTTCGCCGGTCGCGTTCGGAGCTTTGGGCACGCCGATTGTCACGCTGGCCAATGTCACCAACATGGGCGATGCAGGAGTTCTTAAGCTCAGCGCTATGGCGGGCCGGCAGCTTCCCTTTTTCTCCTTGATCGTTCCGGCCTGGCTGGTATGGGTGATGGCGGGTTGGCGCGGCCTGGTCGGCGTGTGGCCGGCGCTGCTGGTTTGTGGCGGCAGTTTCGCGCTCGTGCAATTTCTTTTGTCCAATTTTCACGGGCCTTGGCTGGTAGACGTCGGCGGCGGCCTGGTATCGCTCGTCTCTACGGCATTGTTTCTACGCATCTGGCGGCCGAAAGAGACATGGCACTTTCCGGGGGAAGAGTTGCGCCCGTCCGAGACGCGCCCGTCCGGAAGCGGGGCCCACGATGCCAAGGATGCTTCACCGCTTCCTTACGGGCGCGGCTCTGAATTCGATACGGTGCGCGGCGCTGACCAGTACACCGGCCGACAAGTCTTTTCCGCCTGGGTGCCGTGGCTCTTGCTCACCGTCTTCGTTTTTCTTTGGGGTATTCAACCGGTGAAAGAACTACTCGGCGCACCGCTGGGCAAGGACCGTACTGCATTTCGCAAAAGCCCCGACCAGATGTGGGTCGAACCGGGTTTGATCCGCTTTAAAGTGCCTGGCTTGCACGAGCGCATCGCCCGCGACTATCCGGTTGTCAGTAAACGCGAACCGGAGCCCGCCGTCTATGAATTCAATTGGCTGTCGGCGACCGGCACCGGCATTTTCTTCGCCGCAATCCTTTCGGGA
>JAKEHV010000249.1 GCA_022614915.1 Gemmataceae bacterium
GAGACAAACCGCAGCGCGTCGTCGCCGAAACGGGCTCGGAATTTCTTGCAGCCGTTATGCGGCTTGGGAGTGACCTCAAGCAGCGCAGCGCCGGCGCGGAGGCGGCTGCCCGTCGGCAGGTTATTCGCCGACAAGTCCAAATCGAGAAACAGATTGTCGCCGGACAGCGCCAGCGGCTGGCCGTTGGCAATCAACTCCGCCACCTGTTTCTCCATGACCGCAAGCTGTGCTTCTGTGTTTGGCTCGCGCTGGCGGCCCCAGGCGTCCCCCGGCACGCCGGCCGTCGGCGTTAGTACCGCCTCTTTGGGAGTGTCGCGCCGGCCGCCCTTGGTTCGGCACACCAAGAGAACGACGCACCCCAGATCGCTGGGTGAGCGTAAATCAACAAGCGCCCGCTCCAGTTCCGCAAACGAGCGATGGCAGACTGGATCACCCGTTGAATGCGAATCGATCATCTTCTCGTGCATTTCACGTTGCCCGCGGCCATTTTCGTGGTAGCGTACGCGTGTTGTCAACGTACGACTTCGACCTAGGATTTGTCATGCTGCGCTTATCGCTTTTGAGTTTGGCCGCGGCGTTGCTTGCTTTTTTCGCACCGACCGTGGAAGCTTGGAACAGCATCGGCCACCTGGCGGTCGGCAAGCTGGCGTACGATCGACTTTCCGATGGCGACAAGGCCAAGCTGTTCGCCCTTTTGAAAAGCCATCCGCATTATGCCGCATATCTCGCGGCCAATCGTCCGCCAGAGGTCAGTGAGGTGGAGTGGGTCCTCGTCCGCTCGGGCGTCTGGCCCGATTGGGTGCGGCCGCGCAAGAAAGACACACGCGGCCATGACGTCCTTAAGTACAATCGCCCCGAAGACCATTACGTCAACGTGCCCTTCGTCGATCCCAAGGACGAAGCCGTCTTCGCGGGTAAAACGCTCGTCGATCCCGATCTAACCAACATTCTCGACGCGCTTAAGCAGCGCTCCAATGAAGTCCGCACCAAGACTGCCGGCGCCGCCGAGAAGGCGGTGGCCCTGTGCTGGATTGCGCACCTGGTCGGCGACATCCATCAGCCTTTGCACAACGTCTCCTATTTTTCGAACACCAAGGATTTTCGAACGGGCGACCTTGGCGGCAACAGGTTTGGCGTGCGCGTGAACGGACGCGGCGTCAAGTTGCACGCCTATTGGGACAATCTCCTGGGCGACGATCCCGACTATGAAGACGATTCCGCCGAGCATCAGGGCAAGATCTATCAGCAAGCGCTAAAGATCGCGGCGACTCTGCGGAACGTAAAACTGCTGGAAGCAGACCAGGAGAAGCTCGCGCGTAACAAGACGTTCATTAGTTGGTCGCTGGAAGGCTTTGAGCTTGCGAAAAGCGTGAGCTACCAGAAAAGCGACGGCAGCGGCGTCCTGGCCGGCGCAGCGATTCCTTTCAATGGCGAGGTTCCTGCCGGCGCGGAGGAAGTCGGCGACGACTATGTCCGTGCGGCCAAAGCGCTGGCCGAAATTCGCGTGTTTATGGCGGGGCAACGGTTGGCTGAGCGGTTTAGGTTGCTGTTAAAGTAAGCCGTCTCGACGTACGTAGGATAGGATTCCGTTCCTGTCCATGTGAAGAAAGGCGTTGTCGCGGCGCATTGGTCAGGAACGGAATCCTAACCTACGCGGCGTACACTTTGTTCGCCGCCGCGACGCCTGCGCCGGGCTGGACTTTGCAGCCTTGTTTGAGAAGACAATGCTCCAACGCGGCCAGGACTTGAACCACGCAGTTGGGGCGCGAGTTGTGTCCCATGAGGCCGATGCGCCAGACTTTGCCTTTGAAGTCGCCCAGGCCGCCGCCGACTTCGATGCCGAATTCCGTGAGCAGTTGCCCGCGCGCCTTAAGATCGTCCACGCCAGCCGGGATCTTGACCGCGTTAAGCTGCGGCAACTGGTGTCCTGCCGCGGCCGAATACTCCAGACCCATCGCCTCGAGTCCCGCCTTTAGCGCGCGGTGATTGCGCAAATGCCGCTGCCAGCGCGCTTCCAGGCCTTCCTCCAGGACAATGCGCAAGCCCTCGCGGAGTGCGTATATCATGGTGATCGGTGCAGTGTGGTGATAGAAGCGATCCGCGCCCCAGTAGCGCTGCACCATGGTCACGTCCAAATACCAGCTTTGCACCTTCGTCTTGCGTTTCGCGATCGCCTCCACTGCCCGCGGGCTGAACGTCACCGGCGACAAGCCCGGCGGACAGCTCAAACCCTTCTGCGTGCAGCTATAGACAGCGTCGATTTCCCATGCGTCCACTTCCAGAGGCACGCACCCAAGTGCGGTGACCGAATCCACCAAAAGCAGCGCGTCGTGTTCGTGGCACAGCTTGCCTAGCTCTTGGATCGGCTGCCACGCGCCGGTGGAGGTTTCGGCCTGGACGATGGCGAGCACTTTGGGCCGGACTTTCTTGAGCGTGTCGCGAATCGCATCCAGATTGAAGACCTGGCCCCACGGACAATCGAGCCGCGTGATGTCCGCGCCGGCGCGCTCGGCCACTTCGACAATGCGGCCGCCGAAAAATCCTTTGACGCACACCACTATCTTGTCGCCCGGCTCGACGAGATTGACGACGCAGGTCTCCATGCCGGCCATGCCGGTTGCGCTCACTGGGAATGTGAGCTGGTTGCTCGTGCGAAATGCTTGCCGCAGCATGTCCTGGGTCTCGTTCATAAGCACCAGGAACTGCGGATCGAGATGCCCCAGTAGCGGCGTCGCCATCGCGGTTAACACCCGCGGATGAACGTCCGACGGACCGGGACCGAGCAGCAATCGTGTGGGTGGGTTTAGCTGACCGGCAATGGACACGGCTTTTCCTTTAGAAGAGTTCATCAATCGAGCGCCTGCATGCGCTCTTGGACTAACTTACTAACCTGTTTGAAGTTAGGGTGAGAAGCCCCTCCCAGCCATTCGAAAGCGCACGTCTCCGCCGTCGTCAATGTGGCGCCTAAGTGCTCTAGGCGTCTCAGGGCGGTTTCGTGGTCGAGCGTGGACCGGGCGCCCAAGGCATCCACGGGCAGATAGACGCGAAAGCCGGCAGCCAATAGATCGAGGGCCGTGTTGAGAACGCACACGTGGGTCTCAATTCCCGCGAGCACGATCCGGCTGCGCTTCTCGGTGCGGAAGCCTTCGATGACGCTCGGCACCGCGCAGCTGCTGAACGCCAGCTTGTCCGGGCGCTTGGGCAAGCGCGCCGCCAATTCCGGCACCGTGGGCCCCAGTCCCTTGGGATACTGCTCGGTGGCGCTTACGGGCACGCCGAGCAGGTTGGCGACGTCGCAGAGGAAGGCGATGTTGCGCACCTGGGCCGCCGCGCCCGCGATCTTGACCATCAACTTCTCTTGGACGTCGATGACCAAAAGCGCGGATTCGTTCGCCAGTAGCTGCGTGGGGTGGGGCATGCACCTTTTCTAAAGTAGCCATGGGAAAGTGACAAGAGTGGCAATCGTATGGGTGTCGGCGATGCATTCATCCGTCGCGCCCCCGAATGAACATTCATGGTTTGCGTTCCACCGAAACACCCGTCAGGAATCCGCCCTCATTCACCAAATCGCGTACGCGGACGCTGGACTTTCCGGTCCATTCGAGCCGCGTGCCATCACGCCGGAAGCGGCCGCTTTCGAGCAACTCCTTCGCCAGCTTGAACCACACTTTTTCCTCGGCGGCCATGGGGCCCTCCTTGACCTTGACGGCGGCTTGCGCGAGGAGTTGCTGCGTCGCTTTTTCCAAGGTCTGGGTTTTCTCCGGCGTCTCGGCGTCGAGCACGAAGCGTACGGGCCGGTCGTCGCCCAGCTCGATGCCGGCCGTCAGGAAGAGGGCATGATCCAGGATCGTCTCTACTTCCGGAACGTCTTTGTGGTCGTTGGCGAACATCTTCGCGTGGTGGGCGTCGGAATTGTCGAGCACCAGGGCGAAGGGCGCTTGCTCGACCTGTTTCCAGCCGCTGCCCCACGGTCGCTTCCGCGCCGCTGCCGCGCCGTCCAGGAGTTTCGCGGCGCCATGCTCCATGGTATCGAGCACGAAAACCAGCGTGCGCTTATCCGGCTGGAACATGCAAAGGGGCAGCGGCGACAAGACGGGAACAGTTCCCAAGTGATAGATGGTCGTGTCGCCGTGTTTGCTTTCCTTCAACTCGCCAAGAAACGGACGCAACAGCGCTTTGCCGTCCAACTCTTTGTGAAAGCGCACGAACATTGTCGAGGTGCCGAACTGTAGGGTGCGGCTGCCGGGTGTGCCGTCGCCCTTGGAAGTGAAAAGGAGGTTGGCAACGAACTGCTCGACATTTTCGAAGCGCAGCGCGTCGGGCAAATCGATGCCTTCCTGGTTCGCCTTGCGGATGGTCTCTTCGACTATCTTAAGCAATTGGTCCATGCCGGGCTGCCGAGCCCATTCCGAGGGACGGACGGCGACAATTCCTGTGGCGTCCGGGACAATGTAGCCGATCTCGTAGGGCGCGGGCGTGCCTTCCCTCACTGACTCCTCTGTCTGAGTGCGAGGGGGGTGAGCGGGACCGCGCCAGACGCCAACGAGTAAGGCTGCGCCGGCGAGCAAGACCACGAAGAATCCCCGCCAGGCCCACGACAGCGGCCGGCGTTTCTGTGATCCGTGCAACATGCGAATCCTCCGCAAGAAAGCCCCGCCGGTCATGGCGGGAGAAAGCAAGGCCCCTGCCGGCTTCCGTGCCGGCATGCGCAGGGCCAAGCGCACTACAGCATGTAGGTATGCGGTTCGGCCGCCCGTCGCAGCCGCGGCCAGATCGTCGGCCGCGACTTCTTGCCGCCAGCGTGTTTGTGCAGCCAACCAGCGCACCAGCGGATGATACCAGTGCAGGGCCCGGCACAGGTTGCCGAGCAGGCTCAAGACAAAATCGCGATGGCGGACATGGGCTAATTCGTGCGCGAGCACGGCGCGGCGCTCGTCGTCCGGCCACGTGTGCCATTCTGCCGGCAGCAAAAGCACCGGCCGACGCCAGCCAAACGTGGCCGCCAGACCCGGCTCGTCGGTCTCGCGCAGCTCGATCGAGGGTCGAAGTTCAAGCGCTGCGCACAGCGCTTGCATCTCTTCAAGAAGCACGTGGTCGCGGATTGGCCGGCTGTTTCGTCGCAAGCGCTCCAGCAGGAAAAAACTCCACAAGAGGCGCAAACCAGCAACGATCGAGCACGCGGCATAAACAAAGGCGGCCCAGCGCCAGCCCCAATGACCGGCGGACTCCGCGGACAGGCTTCCGCGTAATGCGCCTAACCAAGCAAACAAGTCAAAACCGGACGAGACACCCTCGGTCGTTTCGACTGACGCGACCTGATCGTGCGCGCTTTCATCTATCGTCTCGACCGTTGATGCATCTGCGCCCTGTCCCATGCCGAAGTCGGGCCAGGGCACGACGGCAGCGATCGACAGCAAAAGCACGAGCAGCATTCCCCATGCGCCGATTTCCACGCCGGCGCGGGCGCTGTGCCGGCCGCACCAGGCGGCCAACGCCAGCGCCGCCAAGGCGACGACGCTGACGCGCACTGCCAAACAAGCAAGGTCCAAACCCAGTGCATACGTGTCGAGGAGGTTCATGGGCGTTCCTCCTTTAGGATGGATTCCAAAAAAGTGCGTTCCCGGTCGTTGAGCGGCCGCTGTTCGAGCAAGCGCAGAAGAAGTTGTTCGCGCGAGCCGCCGAAGACGCGCTGCAGCACGTCGCCCAAGAGCCGGCTGGAAACCTCTTCATAGGGCCGAGCAGGAGCATAGAGGAAAGGCCGCTCGTCGTTCGCTTGATGCAGAAAGCCCTTCTCGTGCAGGATGCGCACCAGCGTGGCCACGGTGGTATAGGTGAGGTCGCGGCGTTGGGCGAGCCGGTCGCGGGCGTCGGCTGCGGTGAGCGTGCCGTGCTTCCAGAAGACTTGCATGACCTCCAGCTCGCGCTGGGTCAGGTCGGCGGCGCGCGGTCTCGACATGGGACGGCCTCCTTTCCGTCGGATGTTTGGGGAACCAAATTTGGTTTTGCAAATATCCGAAAAGGGTCCGCGCGGTCAAGGGCAAGTACGCGCGCTGGGTGGCATGCTTTCGCCGATCCTTTGCAACGAGTGTAAACCCTGGACCAGCACGGCGAAAGCATGCGGAAGCGCCGGGTTGCGAGGCGCTGCCTGGTTATCGCTGGGTGGCATGCTTTCGCCGATCCTTTGCAAAGAGTGCAAACTCTGGACCAGCACGGCGAAAGCATGCGGAAGCGCCACGTTACGTGGCGCTTTTGCATGCCTTGGCGGTACCGGTCCCGGGTTCGCTATCCTTGCACACGAGCCGCCAAGGCATGCCACCCAGTTTGGGTAGAATGATGGGGGAAATGATGAATTAGTTACCTCCGGTCAGCCGGTCCAGTCGTCCAAGAGCGTCGGCCGCGCCTTGAGTGATGCGTGCCCCTGCCGCGCCTGCGGCCATCTTCTCTAGCACTCGTCTGGCCTCGGGGTTGCCGATCGCTTCCAGTGTTTCCAGCGCTCGCCAAACCCGCAGGGTTGCGGCCGGCATGGAAAGCTCATCGACCAAGGCCAGGACACGCTCGACGCGCCGCTGCGCCTCTAGGGATGGCTTGTCGTCCAAAGCCTTTCGCAATGCCGGACCGGCCACGTCGCCAAGCTTTTCGAGCGCCGCGCTAGCCTTCTGTCTAATGGTGAAGTTGTCATCGTCCAATTCAGCGATCCACTGCGCAAGCTGGCGGGGATCGGGCGGCACAACCGGTGACAAGCGCGGCGTCAGGAATGACACCGCTTGCGCGCCGGCCGTGACCAGCCGATGAATGGCCCGGTAGGCCTTGGCGGCGTCTTCCCCAGCCAGGTCGGTCCATAGCGCCTCCAACTCTGGGACGGTCAAACTCAAAAGCCGATTTTCGCTTCTGCGCGGGATGTTGTGCCATACGAGAAGCGTCGAATCCGCGCTGCCGGAAACGAAGCCTTGCCCGTTGGGCAACAAGGCCAAAGCTGTGACCGGCTCGTAATGACCTGGCAGCCGGCCGACTTCCTTGCCGGTGGCCGTGTCCCAAAATCGGATTGTCGCATCGGCGCCCCCGGAGATCAGCGTCCTGCCATCGGCCGAGAACGCGAGCGCGTGAAATGCGTCGCACTTATCGCCAACTTGCAACCGTTCCTTGCCGGTGGCCAGCTCCCAAAGCTGGATGACCTGGGCATTGCTGGGGCCGGTCGAGGCCAGGGTCTTGC
>JAKEHV010000250.1 GCA_022614915.1 Gemmataceae bacterium
ATTATCACCACCAGAATGGAATGGATCGGCGGGACGATGACTGGGAACGGAATCACAAGAATCAATGCCGGCGCCAACATGCTCGTGGATGTTGAGGCAACGCCAACCGGAACCTCCGTGACTCAGACCGGAAGGATCTTAGAGAACCAGGGTATAGTCAACTTTGGGAGCTCGGACGAGCTTACTACGCGTTGGGTCCTCGACGGTGGAGCAACCATTGACAATCGAGCCCAGTTTAACATCAACTCTCCTGCAGGACGATCAACAGACATTGTCACCGGTCCAGATCTGGGATCCGCTGGATCATTTCTGAATTCGGGAGACTTAGTCGTCAACGCACCCACTGCCGCAGCGTCGATATTCCTAACGTTCGTCCGCAATTCGGGCGCGATTAGGACCAATTCTGGAACTCTCGGTCTTTCGGTCAATGATTTCCGGAATTATGGCTTCTTTGAGACCCAGGCAGCGGCAGTTGTCAGCTTCGGGGGTGGCGAGTACACGTTTGATCCAGAAGCCGAGGATACCAGCTCGGACATGATGCGCGGCCCAGGCTGGTACAGAGCGAATTCGGCGAATCTCGAAAACTTAGCACGCATCATTGTTCCCCAAATCGCGTTCGTTCAGGCAAACAACTTCGAACTCACGGACGGCGGGGTTGTCCAGGGACTGGGAACCTTCAGCGCCAACTACTTCCTTTGGACCGGCGGCTCGATGGAACGTGGCAATGAACAACCTGGTGGAGGAATTGGTGTTACGCGCATTGACGCTGGCAAGCGAATGGTGATAAATGGCAATGTTAGTCTTTCGGGACGCGAAGTCCGGAATCACGGGACGATAGAGTGGCAAACGTACGCAATGAACATCGATGTCGGCTCGCTGGGTACATTTATCAACGACGGAGGGACTTTTGATCTCTTCAACCAGTTTGGAGAAATGAGATCCGTTGCGCCCGACGCGGGCAAGCTGATTAATCGCAACGGCGGCCTATTCCGAGTAAATCAGTTTCTTAGCCCGGCGGCGCCCGTTATCCTTGTTGCTTTCGAGAACCAAAACGCATTGGTCCTCGCGAAGGGCGACATTCAGTTCTTGGGAGGCTTCTTGCAAAGTGGCCAAAACGCCGATTCGATTTTTGAGGCCGGCATTTATCGGTTTAACAGCTTTTCCAGATCGATTGGCGGGACCATTCGACTACTTGGCGGCACCCTCGATCAATTCAGCGTCCCGGGCGGGCAACCGGTGAGCGAGAACACGACTTTTTTATTGAGTGGATCACTCACGCGCTCGATCGGATTCCGGGATTCACGCTTGGAGCTAACAGGTAACCTCAACTGCGGGATTACCACGCAGCGGGTCGAAGCGCTCGGATCGGAGACGCACTTGCATGGCCACACTTTGACGACAGGGGTTTTCTTTAACGGCAACAGCGAGACGCAACGCGGCGTTCTATATCGCGAGAATGGCACTATTCGCGCGGAATTGCGGAGTGAAGGCGATGTTCGAAATCCTGGCACCATCGACGGCGACTACGAAATGTTGTCGAGCGCTACCGATCAAATCGGCGATGGAGCAAGTTTTGGGACGTTGATCCTAACAGGCGATTTCACGCAGCAGGCTGGTGTCACATTTACCTTTGGGATTGGCGTGGCCGACCACGACCGCCTAACGGTGCTCGGACAAGCTTCCGTAAACGGTACGCTTGCCGTTGCGCTTGAAAGTGGGTTCCTGCCCGATGCGGAACTTCCGGACGTTTTTGACATCATCACGGCGCCTGTGATTGATGGCGCATTTGAAAACACGACGATTGACCTGCCGGGCGACCTTTACTTCGACATTGTGATTGACGGAGACAGCGTTGCGCTCGTCACGAGAACCACCTAAGGTTGACATTCAAGCGGGAGACCGATGATTTCACGTCCTGGCTACTTTCGGGACGGCCAAAAGATGAGGAATTCCCATGAGCCAGTCTATCGTGCTTGCGAATTTCATTGCGGCGCTCGTTGCCAGCGCGACAGGGCAATACAGTCCTGACACACTGTTCCGCGACGTGCCGCGTAGTGTGGAAAAGCGAGTTTTGCGCGTTGGGACGCATGTTGGCATCCTTGTCGTGTCGCCGGATGCCGGTCTTCTGGCGCACCGAGGCCAAGGACTCTCCGTCGAGATTCGCGATTTCGCAACTGGTGAATTGAAAACCAGGGGAGAGCCACACAGCTTTGTCCCGACCGGATTGATGTTCTTGTCCGATCCGAAGAAACTACTTTCAGTGGCTGCCGGCGGTAATGCCCGGAACCCGGTCACGCAGCTTGCGTTTTGGGACATCGCTGCTGGCACATCGGATACGGGTGTTGTTTTGCCGGGCGGCGGCATTCCTCTGGCCATTGCCCGTTCGGGTGGTTACCTCGTTTCTACGAAGGCAAATGACCAGCAGGTGGCAATTGCCTGGGATATCGCCAAGCAAAAAGGCAAAGAGCTGGGCGGCCACTCGGGTCCTCTCGTGCGTGCCGCGATCTCCGACGACGGCAAGTTCGCGGCGACCCAGGGCGGCCCCGATTTGTTCGTCTGGGACCTGGCGACTGGGAAGAAGAACTGGGAAAAGTACTTTGAGCGGGCGTCCCCAAATAGATTGGATTTCTCCCCGGATGGGCGACTTTTGCTTTTCGGATACTCCGACACGGTGCAACTCTACGACACGAATTCCGGTGCGCTCTTAGGAGGGGTCCGCACCCAAGGAGGGCGGTTCTCTCCGGACGGCAAATGGATCGCCAGCCCATGTTCCAACGATGTGTGGAACAACAGCAAGAACGGAATCAGGATCTACATGGTCGATGAAGTGCTCTTTCCAAAGGAAGGCAAACCGAAACTGGTTCTTCCGAAGGTAATCCTTGAACCGACGGGCCCGGACGGATACTTGTCCATGACCATTTCTCCCGACAGCCGCTACGTCGTCACCGCTTGCTCGCGCGGCGTCATCCGGGTTTGGGAAGTGCCAAAACTCGACAAATGAAGGCGCCGGGCACTACCAAGTCAATGCCCGGGCCTCAGCAATTGTTGCACATTGGCCGCGGCGGACGTATCCTCAAGGTGCTCTCTTGGGGAAATCCAATGCGTCTATGCGGTTTGACTTGTGCGGTGCTGGTGTTTGCGTCGGCGGCGAATCCGGCGCGGGCCGACTCGTTTGACCACTATTACAACAACATCCTCACCGCGGCGCCGGCTTCGCAGAACGCCGAAATGATCAAGCAGCTTTCTCCGGAGATCATGGTGCAGCATTCGCGCGTGCTGCCCAACATCACCGCCACGCTGATCGTCGTCAAGACCAACGAGGGCCGCTTTTGCAAGCTGCTCGTGCAGCCCGCCCGGCAAAAAATCTCCGACACCGAATCGCTGCCCATCGTCCTCATCGAGCGCTATGTCACCTATCGCGAGGGCGAGGAACGCACCATCCAGGCCAAAGGCGAAAACCTGCGCCTGTTCCCCGATTTTCGCCTCAACCTCGACATCGGCCAAATCGTGCCCGAGGCGCTCGGCGGCGATCTGCGCCTGGTCGCCCAGAAGGACAACGTCTTTGTGGAACCCATCGGCAAGGCGGAAATGTATGTCGTCACCAAGCACTTCGCGGACGCCAATCCGAAGAAGTCGCCCAAGCTCGTCGTCGGCGACAAATTCGAGCCGCGTTATTTCAACGGCACCTACAAGATTTACGACGATGGCCGGCGCTCGGGCACCATCAAGCTCATCGTCAACAATGAGGGCGAAGTCTCGGGCCATTACTTTTCAGACAAGGATGGACAAAAGTACGACGTGAGCGGCAAGATCGGCAACCCCAATCACACTATTCAATTCATGATCACTTTTCCGCGGACGATGCAGTTCTTCAACGGCTACTTGTTTACCGGCGATGGCCGGGTGCTCACCGGTTCGTCGCGGTTGCAGGAGCGCGAGACGGGATTCTATGCGGTGCGGCAGGACGTGGAGTGAGAGCTGAGCCACGGATGAAACACGGATGAAACACAGACTACGATTCGTCCTCGCTCACGCTTCGTTCTTCGCGCACGTCATCGTTGTTGGCCGGCCGGCGTGACGCCTCCGTGCCTTCCGACTTCCGCGGCGAGACGCGGCGGCGACGCCGGCGGCGCGGGCGATTCACGATCGGCACCGGCGGGGCGGGTGACGTTAACTCCGTACCGAAGCGCGTCACCACATAGGTCCGGCTGCGGCTGTCCATCTCCAATTCCAGAATCCCTTCCTTCTGCGCGTCGAGCAGCAATTCCGTGAACGTGCGATAGCCGTGGTAGGCCTCATTGAACGAAGGCTTCTTGCGTTTCATCGTGTCCTTGACCATGCTCGACCACAGCACCTCTTTGTTTTCACGCCTAAGCGCGAGCAGCGATTCCAAAAGCAGCTCGAATGCCTTGCGCTTGTTTTCCGGCAGGTGGGCGTTGATCTGCGGCGTCAGAACGGGCGTCTTGCCCAAGTCTTCGTAGTAAATGAATTCGTCGCAGTTGTCGCGCAAGAGCGCGGACGTCGATTCCTGCATGCCTAAGCCGATGACGTGTTTGCCGTTCTCTTTCAGCTTGGAAACGAGCGGCGAGAAATCGGAATCACCGGAGACAATGACGAATGTATCGATGTGGTCCTTGGAATAGGCCAGGTCCATGGCGTCGACGCACAGCCGGATATCGGCGGAATTCTTGCCGGTGACCGCGCGTTTGGGGATTTCGACAAGTTCGATCGCCGCCTCGTGCAAGAGGCCCGTGTATTCCTTGAAGCGGTTCCAATCGGCGTAGGCCTTCTTGGCGACGATTTTGCCTTTTTCGACCAGCCGTTCGAGCACGCGGTCGATGTCGAATCTATCGCGGCGGTTTTGAAAGCCCAGGGCCAGGTTCTCGAAATCCACGAAGACGGCCAGCGCGCGGTCGCCGTTTGGCATGAGTCAACCTATCGGGGTATGGAACGGCTGGAATTCACCATGTTCTATCTTACTCTGGAAACGTAAACTCGCGAATGCACTCGGTGTCCGACAAAGCAGAATTGAGGCGCGGCTCGCGAAACTCGATCTGCCATACCAGTGTTCCGCTTCCTAACGGGCGCGGCTCCGACAGGCTCGGCACTTCGGCGCGACTGATCCATTGCTCGACACGAATCGGCCATAGCGTTTGTGCGTCCAAAAAAAGGCAGACCCTTCGTGGAACACGCTTCCGGTCTGCCGCTGGCAATTCAGCCGCGCCGGCGCCCTGCCCCACTGGTTCATTCAAGTTGCCTTGCAGGCGAATGACGTCTTGCCCTTTCCACTGCCCAGTGTCCATTTGCACGTCGATCATCCTTGCTTTGAGGTCGGCGAGCAGTCCCGGCGGTCCGCCGCAGCCTTTTTCGCAGAGAATGGCCGCGATCTCCTGTTCTTCCAGTCCGGTAAGCGACTGACTTTCGACTTGGCCTTCGAGCGCGCGCGCCAAAGCATAGCCGTCGGAGACAACGAGGATTTCGCTTTGAGCGGCGCCCGTGCGCAAAGTCATTTCCAAGCGGGCACAGTGCTTCGGGCCGAGGAGCAGCCGTCCTTCCGCTATGAAGGCAATGTGCTCGTCGCGAAACTCTTGCCAAAGGCGCGCGTGCAGCCACTGAACTCGGTCGCTGCCGAAGGCTGCCGTCGCCTGGAGCATTACTTGGTCCGCGCTAAGCCCGTCAAGCGTCGGCGGAAGCTGCACAGCTTGGGCGACGAAGGATTCCTGCGGCGGCGGCGAAGACAGCGAATCGGGCGAACTCCAGGTGCCGGCCAAGAGCACCAGTGAGCAGGCAGCGACCGGGGCTAAAACGGCGGGTCTTTTGGACATGGGGAAACTTTTCCGAATTTGACGAAAGTTCCGGTCTAAGTTGGCCGAGTATAACGGCAGGCGACTTAGCGAAAAAGCCGAAAGGGGGATCGTTCCATGAAACGGATCGCCGCTGCTGGTATGTTGGCTGCCGCTTTGACTGGCTGCGTAACGTTTCGACCGGGACCGGAAACGGGCGGGGGCGTTGCTGCGCCGCAATGGGGCAGACAGCCCGGCCCGCGGACCGTCCAGGGCGTGGAAGGCCCCTATGGGCAAAAGATCTCCATGATGCCGCCCTACAACGCGCGGCCCGGCAACCCCTACAACGCCGCGCACATGATGCAGAGCAGCGTGCCGCTCGGCGCCGTTCAGTTCCAGGGCCCGGGCAGCCCGATGATGCCCGGCATGCCGCCAACCGCGATCCCGCCCGGCGGACTGATCGCGCCTCCTGGCGTGCCCTTCTCCCCCGGCGCTCCGGCGCCTGGTTTCCAGCCGGCCAGCGGCAGAATGCCCATGGGCGGGGTAATGAATGCGAATATGCCGCCTGGCGTTATGATGTCCGGCGGAGTCATGCCCGCGCAATTCGCCCTGAACCCGGCCATGCGCTTTCAAGCCCAGCGTACGCAGATTCGTTTCGTTCGTCCCAGCGGCATGAAGGTCGCCTGGTTCACGCAAGGTCCCGACGGCAATCCGGTGTTCTCGACCGTGCCGATCGACGCGCCGGGCCGCTACAACTTCCCGCAAGCCGCCATCTATCGCTTGAAACTGAGCAATATCGAAGGCCGCCCGGGTCTCGAAGTTTATCCGACCATGGAAGTGGTGCCCTGCAATCCGAAAACCGAAGCGTTCTTGGCGCATAGCTCGGTGCCGGTGGAATTCACGAACGAAGACTTCAAGCAAATCGCGGAAGGCAACTATGTCGTGAAGGTGATTTATCTGCCCGATCCGCAATTCCAGGACGTGGCCGGCACCGGCACGGACGAGATTCTGTCCACCCGGCTCGAACCGGGCGCCGATCCGATTCAGGAAGCGCTCCGCCGCGGCAGCATTCTGGTCGTCATCCGCATGGGCAACGTCGATCAGGAAGCGCCGAATACGCCGCCCTTGAACGCTCCGGGTCTGGGCGGGCCGCCGCCGCAGATGATGCCGCCGGGCGCCGGTCCCAATGTGCAGGTTCCGTTCTATGGCACGCCTGGACACACGCTCAATCCGTTCGGTCCGCACGGGCCGGTTTCGCCGAACACGCATCCGCCGCAAACGCACCCAGGTTCATCGGCGCCCGGCAAGTTGCCGCCCGCGCCGCACGGCTTGAGTTCGACGCCGCCCAAGATACCGTTGGCGATTCCCGGAACGGAAGGACCGCCGGTGTCCCTGCCGACCGCGCCGACCGACGTGTCCATACCGCCGCTGCCGCCCATGGGCGCTGATGTCAAGAGGCCGGACGCCAAAGCTACAAGCCCCGTGCCCGTTGTGCCGCTGGACGTGAAGGATGCGCCGCCGACGCCGACCTTTCCGCCGACGCCGGGCGAAGTGAATTCGAATCTGCCACCGTTGCCTTCCGCGAACAGTTCGCAGCGCGACGGAGCGGTAAGCGCGCCGCCGGCCGCCCCCGTGATCCCGACGAGCGTGCCGGAAACGAAATAGCGGACCGAACCACACAGACATCAAAGGCACAAAGTTGACACAAAGAACAGAGTTCCTTTGTGTTGCCTTTGTGCCTTCCTCGTTCCCAGGCTCCGCCTGGGAACGCATTCCTAGAGGCTCCGCCTCTATGCGGGATACTGTCACAGAGGCAGAGCCTCTGGGATATCGGTCCCAGGCAGAGCCTGGGACCGAGAACACGGAGCCTGAGAACGGGAGCACTAAGTGAAATCACTACTTGCCCTGACTGCCGCTTGCATCTTCTGGACTCTCGACGCTACAGCCCAAGCGCAGTTTCCGCAGGCTGCTCCCCTGCCCCCGTTGCTCTATGTCAAGCTGCTCGGCCCCAAGGGCATGCAGGTCAGCGTGCAGAGCGGCAACGCGCCCGCGCAGACCTTCAACGCCCCGTGCACTTTCGGCCTGCGGCCCGGCTACAGCTATCGCCTTGCGGTATCCGGCGTTCCTGGGTTTGCCGGCCAGGTCTTTTACCCGACACTCGAAGCGCACGGCAGCCTGTTCACGTCTCCCACCATGCGTGCCGCGGATTTCCCCGCGGCCCTCGTTTTCTCGGTCGAGGACTTCGCCAAGGTCAATGCCGACATCACGCTCAAACGCGTGCTCGTGCTCGAGCGGCCCGACGTCGCTTTGCCCGAAGCCAGCAAGCCGGACGCGCCGCCCGAAATCAACGTGCCCGCCAGCCGCGATATCTTCAACGAATCGCGCGAACGCGGCTTGGCGCTTTTGGTCATGCGCCTGGGCGGCCGCACCTTCACGCCGGAGGAAATCGCAGAGAACAACGTGCCCGGCACCATCCTTTTGCCCAACGAAAAAACACTAGTCGCCCCCGCGGCGCCGCCGTGGATCCAGTGGGCTTGCTATCCCTTGCTCGATCCCGTTCTCGGGCCGGTGCCGTTCTCGGAATACGTGACCTTGTTTGACGGCGGCGACGTAGGCCTTTCCGCCGGCTTCAATCGTGAAGGCAGGCTCAAGGGCCTCGATCCCTCCGACACCGTCGCCGAGTACATCGACAGCCAAGGCGTCAAACGCCTGGCTTGCTCCAACCGCATCGGCCTGTGCATCCCGCGCTTCGTCGTCTATGCCAGCGAATACGGCATTTCGAACCAGACGATGCGCTGGGCCACTCTCGCGACCCGTTCGACCAAAGCCCACGCTTCTTACAGCGCCGATCGAGGCTTTATCGAGCATTCGCAACGGCTGCAGCTCGAAGGGACGAGCAGCCGGCAGAAAGCCAGCGCCTCGATGCACACGGTCGGACTGGTTGTCACAGGCCGTGTGGACGGCGTCGATGTCAAAGGCACGGCGCGCGGCACAGGCGTTATCGACGGCCTCAAGGTCCCCCCGCTCATGGAACCCGACGACGGCCCGCTGTGCATCATCAAATGGCCGGACAAGATGGCCGCACTCGTCGGCGACATCCTGACGTTTACGCTCAAGTACACGAACACCGGCGGACGGCCCATCACCAACGTCGTGGTCTCCGACAGCCTCACCAGCCGCTTCCAATACGTCCCCGGCAGCGCCAAGACCGACCGCGAGACGATCTTCACGACGGAGCCCAACGACGCGGGCTCACACATCTTGCGCTGGGAAATCACCGGAACCCTGCAGCCGCGTGAAAGCGGCATCATCACCTTCCAGGTACGGGTTCGCTAAGCCTGGTTACTGCACCACGATTATCGATTACTAACTGCATTGGCGGCAGTTAGGTCCAGCTAACACCGCCACCGGAAAATCCGTTAGAACCCTCAATGTACAATGCAAGAACCTCCGATACTGGTAGTGATAGAAAGGAATCCAATTAAGATTCGTTACCCATCAGCGGACGGGTTGGTCCATGTCAAGACAACTATTCAGCCTCCTGTTACTTCTTGGCGTCGCATGCGGTTGCCGCCACAAGCCGCACATCACAGCAGTCTCGCTTACCGATCCCCACGCTCCCGAGGGGATTCCGTTTTACCTGCCGAAACCGCTGTTGATTGTCGCAAAGAACTTTCGCAACATCCAAGAACGCACCGATGGCTTGACAGATTCGGCCCCCATTCCCAACGGCTTTGACAATCAAGCAACGTACGCCGATCTCAAGGCAAATATCACAAACGTAACGGCGAGCCAACTAGGCGCTGGGACCAGCTCGACAACTACAACGACCACCGGCGAGGCCAAGGCGACCGCTTCGCCGGCGCGAAACTCCCCAGAACAGCGCGTCCTTCCTGGCATCGTGCCGGCGGACGGAGCGACGCCCGACACATTCTTTACGTACCACATCGTGTTTGTTCCAGACATGACGCAGAAATACGCCTTGCGCATTCGAGGAGGACCCGGCGAAATACGCGCTGCCATGAACCTCGTAAACGGCTGGATGTTCACAGGCCTCGGCCCTTATTACATGAAAGACAGTTCGACGGCGCAGAACATTATGGCCGCCGGCGCCGCTGTTTCGTTCGGCGGGCGCGGAGTCGCGGACGTGCTGAACAGTGTCGGTTCCATGGTTGCCAACATCAAGAAACCACAAAGCGCCATTATTGATCCCAGAACGGCGCTGGAAATCGCCCAGGAATACCAGCTGCTGTTCGACAAGGAAGGCAAGCCGGCGCCACTCGTCTTGCCGTCCCACGCGGAAATCCATGTGTATGAACCTGTGATGGTGGAGGGGTTCGTTGATTGGAAACGGGTGGTCAATCACCAATTTGATCGTCATATCTTGGGAATCACAAAGAAAACTACCTTTAGGCCCCTGGGAGCTACGGGAATACAAAAAGGAACGGACGACAAACCCGACCCGGAGCCGAAGAAAGCCAAGCCGAACCCAATGGAAAACGGCCCGGCGGTTTCGGGCGTTCGAGTGGACGAGCATGGATTCCAAGTGATAGCGCCGCTTGTCGTGACTCATGTCAACGAGGACAAGAAACTCATCAAGGGCCAAGAGCCGGGAAAAACCGAAACTACCGAAACAGGGAAAGACGCGTCCAAAGGCAAGACAACATCAGAAGAACCCGATCCAATCGAAGGTGCAATGCTCAAGGGAATGGCTGGTCGCGTGGAGCAAATCGTTGGCGGAATGAAGTCTGAGGAAAAAACGAAACAAAGCGGCATACTCTCCACAGCCGCAGGCGGCGGTGGCAACAACGTCACGGTCAACATTCGGCCGCGGATGCAACATCAATGGCCCGTGCTAACCGCTTGCAAGGGGGTCGTCGAAAAGCATCTGCGACTAAGCCGACCGCAGATAGGCGCAGTCAACGGTCCATCGGTGATCAGTGAGGAGGAGGACGCACCGATGGTGGCAGCACCGATCGCAACGCAGCTTTTGCAGGGCTCTCCTTCGCAACGGACAGTTTTCGGCAAATTGCCATAGCGCCTCGTTTACGGATACATCTTCACTTCTATTAGTTGATTCCGTCGCTCAATCAGGTTACTATTCCATTCATCCCAGCTTTCCTAAAGTCTCGAAAGGAGAGCAACATGCCACGCGGAACGCCCCGCGAACGATCCGTGTTCGGCGGTGTCTTGCGTCGCGACGCATCAAGGGTGCTTGCTGGCTCACCCGGCGCCCTTTCCAAGCCAATGGATGAGCAAACGATTTCGGGGGACCGACGGCTCCTCAGCAATTTCGAGAAAGTCGTTGGTCGCCGAGCGGCGCGGCGTCTGGCAAATGCTTCACGTCGGGAAAGCAGCACGCTCGACCACGATGATCGCGTACGAGTTCGCAAGCCGCATCTTTTTCCGTTTGCAACGGTTTGTGCGCTGCGAAGCTTCTTTCCAAGTCCGCAGCTTGGCGGCGCCCCGGTCGCCGGCACGGGCGTCTTGATTGGCCCGCGGATTGTGCTCACCGCCGGGCATAATGTCTTTGATCAGGACTACGGAGGCGCCGTGGAACGTGTTGAGATCCACTTCGGCCTCAATGGCGACTTCAACGACACAAACGTTCGATCGGTTGTCGCGGAAAAGTGGGCCACGACGAAAGGTTGGGCCGACAATGGCATCGACATCTTCGACTACGGGGCGTTGATTCTGCCAACCGATCTTGGGAATCAACTGGGCTGGATGGCGGTGCAATTGCGAGCGGAGGGTGATCTCAAGGGGCTGGCAGTCAACAATGCGGGCTATCCCATTGGGTGGCCGCGTCAGGCGCAGGACGAAGGATATCAGCCGGAAGAAGCCACTACCATGTGGTTCGACTATGGCAACGTCATCCGCGTCGAGGAATTCACAATCTATTACACGGAGATTTTTACGGCTGGCGGCTCCAGCGGCTCCCCGATCTTCGCGTTTTTGGATGGACAAGATGATCCTTACCGCGTCGTTGGAGTCCACAACTACGGTGGTTCTGTCGCCAATAGTGCGACGCGGATCAACGGAGTTGTATTTGACGACATCAAGTTCTGGCGAGAGGAGAGCGAGTCTCTAAAGCCTGAGGCATGACGAAAAGCGTGGGTCGAGGACGTTAGCGGATTCGACAGAAATCACTAGCCCGCCGTCAGCGCTACGCCCGGCGCATATCGATACAACCTCAGCGCGATCTCGTGCAGCGAGCGCGGCTCGTCGGCGGGCCGCTCGAAGTGCCAACGCCGATGCGTCGGCCAAAGGTCGTCGCCCACTGGCCAGGTCCGGAAGGGTTGATAGCCCAAGGCGCGGACGAGCTTGTCGCTGTTCATGCCGACGTTGCCGGCCCGCGGCGGCATCGGTCCCGCGTCCTTGCGCGGGCAACCTTTGAGCAATTCCGGCGCGTAGTTGCCCACGCGGTTGACAATTTGAGCAATCGTGTACAGCGTGATCGGCCGCGGCCCGCCCGAGTGGAAGATGCCCGCTTCGTCGCTCGCCAGGAACTTCTCGAACACGTCATTAAGGTCGTCGCAATAGGTGCACGAGCGCACTTCGTCGAAATAGAGCGTGGCCGGCCGGTGCGCGCGAAAACGCGACTGAATCCAGTCGATCGCGCCGGCGTGATGATTGAAGCTCGGTCCCATGGGCAACGAGATGCGCAGGATCGCCGCCGCAGGAACGCGCGTCTGGAACAGCTCCTCCGCTTCCGCCATCGTCTTGCCGTACACCGTGACCGGATCGACGGGATCGGTTTCGACGTAGTCGCCGATCTCCTGCGTAACACAAGCGGCCTCGCTTGTGCTTTGCCTCGAGCAAGCGAGGCCGCTTGCGGCTACGGGCAATGTAGCGGCAAGCGGCCCGCTTGCTGGCTCCAAGGTCACGCCGCAAGCGAGGCCGCTTGCGTTACGTTTGCCTGAATACACCAAATCCGTCGACAAGTGCACGAGCCGCGCGCCCTGCCGCAGCACGTTGTCCGCGAGCACGCCCGCGCTGGCGACGTTGACGGTGCGGGCCATGGCCGGGTCAAGCTCGCACGACTTCAAAGCGCAGTTGCCGACGCAGTTGAGCACGGCGCGAAAGCCATGCTCGTCAAACAGCCGCCGCATGCCGGCGGCATCCTCCGCGTCCTGCGCGACGATGCCCGGCCCGCGCAAGCGCCAGTTGTTCCGCGGCCGGATGCCGATCACGCGGCCGGGATAGCGGGCGTGGAAATAGCGGAAGGCGTTATAGCCCGCCACGCCGGCGACACCGGTAATGAGCAGAGGCAAGCGAGTGGTCAACATTTCCACCGAGCTCAATGGACAAGAATGCTATACTAAACGGAAACAAGTCCTTGACAAGAATCAGTTCCAATCCTAATGTGGCAGCCCGAATTGTGAGTGGACGCAAAATGGCTAGCGATATTGTCTTTGAAATTGATCGGCACACGGCAAGCGGCCTTCAGTCCGTTGCAGAAAACTGGAAGTCGCTGATGGAGCGTCATCAGGAAGCCATGGCCGTGCTCGACATTGAGGCCATGATGGACAGTGCGTCGCGGTTTCCGGAAAAGGCCAAACAGGTGTACGACCTTGCGTTCAAGCGAATGAGCGCCAACGAGGTCGAGGACTATGAATTCGTAGGCAGTAAAGTCAGACGGTTTTTGAGCACGGTAGTCTATGCCATGAATGCAGTGTGCGAATGCATCCGCTTGGCGGAAAAGGCCGGGTACAAGGTCGCACAGTCCGAGAAGTTTCAGAATGACACCCGCCGTGTTTTTGAATGGATGGAGAAGTTCCAAAAAAAATGGCCATGGATAAACGAGAAGCTGCTTTTGGACTCAACTAAGGAAGACAGTCCGCATCGTACCGTCAGGGACATCTTGAATGGACTACGAAATTGGGATTGCGATTACTACCCGCCGGACGATTTCTAGGCGATCGGTCACATAGCGCTCATTGTCGAAGATCGAGTCTCCAAGGAGAATGACATGCCGCACGCACTGACTCCAACCTTGCTTCCTAGAATGATACCGAATCTGGCGAGCCGCAACGAACGGGCCGGTTTGAGGAGCGAATTGCGATGCGACGCGAAAGAGAGCCGGTTTGGATCAAATACTACGGCCTCGTTCCCATGACCAAACGCGGCTACTTGATCGCCTTGACGGTTGCGGGGGGCACCGCCGTAGTTTTCTGCCTCGTGGCGACCGTGCTCGGATAGTTCCCACCGCTTTCGACCATGTGGACGAAAGAGCCGGCGCTGGCCCGTGCGCCGGGCGGCTGGTTTTACAACTACTTTTGGTGGATTATTCTCGCTCTTCTCGTCGCACAGGCATTGGACACATTCTTTACATTGCAAGCCTTCGCCAAGAAAGAGGCGGAACAAGCCTTGGAAGACGACGACGACTATTGAATCATTGCACATACCGGTTCACGATATTCTCCAGCATCTCCTGCCGTCCCGACACGTTCGCCGCCGGGTTGCCCTTTTCGAGCATGTAGCGCTCCAGCTCCTCGAACTTGACCTTGCCCGCTTCAATGTCCCTGCCGACGCCGCTGTCCCAGGACTCATAACGTTGTTTGACGAAGTCCTTGAGCACACCGTCGGCGCGGATCTTGGCAGCCAGTTTGAGGCCCAGCGCAAAGGCATCCATGCCGCCAATGTGTGCGTGAAACAAATCCACCGGCTCGAAGCTCTCCCGGCGAACCTTGGCGTCGAAGTTGACGCCGCCCGGCGCTAGGCCGCCTTGCCC
>JAKEHV010000251.1 GCA_022614915.1 Gemmataceae bacterium
ATCGACATCGCGATGCTCGGCGAAGAAGCACACGCGAAACAGAACCACGGCGACGTGGACATTCCTCGCTTCGTGAAACAGGCCCTGATGGCAAACGCGAAGGCCTGGGAGAACTTCCGGAACCTCACACCGTCCCGTCGCCGGGCTTACCTTCGGTTGATCATGGACGCCAAGAAAGAGGAGACGCGTGAGCGGCGGCTGCGCGAAGCCGTCGCGCTCCTGGAGCAGAGCAAGGGCGACGTGGATGATATCCCTCGCTTCGTGAAACAGGCCCTGACGGCAAACGCGAAGGCCTGGGAGAACTTCCGGAACCTCGCGCCGTCCTATCGCAGGCACTATATTGGGTGGATCATGCACGCTAAGAAAGAGGAGACGCGCGAGCGGCGGCTGCGCGAAGCCGTCGCGCTCCTGGAGCAGAACCAGAAACTCGGCCTGAAGTGAGTGCGGAACGCCGAACCAGTCGCTGCAGAAGTTCGGCGCAGGAGGCTTACCACGGATGTGGGAGTTGCTCTCCGACCCTGGGCACGCGGTTAGCTTCGAACAACTCGGTGAAGCCTACGCCCCGTTGCGCCGGCTCGTCGAGCAGCTCGCCCGCCGGGAGTACGCCGGCCGCGTGTACGCCTACAAGGCGACGTCGCTCGGTTTCGGTCTCTGGTTCAGCGCGGGCGCGGTGGCATTTCTCGGGTACGGCTGGTTGACCGAACATATCGTCCCGAGAAACGGGAGGTCGGGCAAGTGCTACGCTCGGAATTCCACCTGCCGAGCACCGCAAACTGACGTGGGAAAATCATGCGATCTTTGTCGCAGGCGAAAGAACTCCTGACGCGGCTGTACGGCGTCGAATTCCCCGACAGCCTTTTCCATCTCTACGAGTTTCTCGCCGGCCTGAGTGCACAGGAATGGCAAGACTATTCGTTGGCGCTGGGCATCGAGCCGATTGGACCGCTGCAGCTGCTTTTTCTTCCAGAAGTAGAGCTGCAATCGTTGAAACCAACCGTGCCCATGGTGCTGCATGGGCGCTTCTACGCGGACGTTCCCGAGTTTTTCTCCTGCCTCAAGGGCGATCAGGACTGGCTGCACTGGGGCTTGCTGCTCGATGAACCGGTCAAGGGATTTCGCGGGGCCGCGTCCTATTTCAGCAATGACCTCCAGGCCATGCGCGTCTACCCGAGTCTTTTCGATGCCGTTCTTGGGCGCATCGAGGAGAAAACCACCAGCTGGGAACCGGACGACGCCGCGGAAAAGGCCGATCAGCGCGCGCAGCAGGTGACCATACGCCGGTTCGCGGAGAAGTTGCACGGCTTCATCGCGGCAAGGCGCATCCACTTGGACGACCGCCGGGGCAAGGGATTCCCCTCGGACACCGGACTGGACCTCTTGGTTCCTGAGAAAGGGGAGGGCTGGTTTTCGACCATCTTGCACTCGTTCTCGCGCTGGCCCCGGTCGGACTGGAGCGTTTTCCCGCCGACAGGCCATCCGCACGCCGTTCATTTTGGAGAGATGAAAGAGGCGAGTGAAATCGAGAAACTTGTGCGCGGGGCTATCGCCGCCAGTGAAAAGGGCCGGGCCCTGCCGGCACTAAGTCTGGGTCGCTCCCTTTGGTATTGGAAGGACCGAACAGGGATGGCGAATTCGTGTCATGATTTTGCGCGTGTGGGCTTCGACTTGCTGAAGAGGGCGTACACCCTCTTGGATCGGCCCACCTTGCAGCGGGTCCTGGACGTGCATTTCGAGCACCGCGATCGGGACTGCGTGGACTTGTTGAGGAGTTAATGGACTCTACACAAGACTTATCCAAAGTACCGCCGGTCCCGCGCCTCGTAGTCCGAGTAGCCAAGCAACTCATACAACTCCGCCCGCGTCATCATCTGGCCCAACCGGTCGCGCTGGTGGCCTTTGGCCGCCAGATCGGCGAGCGTGTCGCGCGCGGCCTTCAGAGCCGTGCGGAAAGCGGTCAGTGGGAACAGCACCATGCGGTAGCCGAGTTGGGCGAACTTTTCCACGTCTAGGTTGGGGCTTTTGCCGAACTCGGTGTTGTTGGCCAAAAGCGGCGCGGGCACGGCCTTCGCGAAGGCGGCGAACTCGTCGGCGCTTTCCAAGGCTTCCGGGAAGATTACATCAGCGCCTGCTGCCAAATACAGCTTGGCCCGCCGCACCGCATCCTCGAAACTGCTCACGCCGCGCGCGTCGGTCCGCGCGATGATGACGAAATCCCGATCGCGGCGGGCGGCGACCGCAGCGCGAATCTTGGCCGCCATCGTCTCCGGCTCAACCAGGCTCTTGCCCGACAAATGGCCGCAGCGCTTGGGCCATTGCTGATCCTCGAGATGCATGCCCGCCGCCCCCGCCGCTTCGAATTGCCGCACCGTGCGTTCGACGTTGAGCGCTTCGCCGAAGCCGGTGTCGGCGTCGCACAAAAGTGGCAGCGACGTGGCCTGCGCGATGGTCCGCGCTTCCTGCGTGAATTCGCTCAGGCTCAAAAGGCCAACGTCCGGCACGCCGTACGCAGCAGACAAGGCGCCGCCCGATAAGTACGCGGCGCGGAAACCGAGCTTTTCCGCCATCTTCGCCACCAAGGCGTTGAACACGCCGGGAATGGCGACGGTTCGTTCGGTCCAGGCGTCGCGCAGTTTTCGGCCTGGGCTGCGCGCGTCGGGCTCATTCATCGATGGCTCCTGTGAGCGTGTACTACAATAGAGAATCGAAACGGGGTTTCTTGATGTCCTTTTCCAATGACTCTACCAGTTCGCCGGGTTCGCGTCGCCTGTTTCTTGTGGTGGTCGGCGCCTTGCTCGCAGTGCTTTTGGGCCTGGTGATTTATCAAGTCATACACAACCAGACTTCTCACGAAGATCCCGCGCGCCTGCAAGAGCTGCAAGGCGTCCGCCTGAACGAATCGCATCGCGATGCCGCCGGGGATTGGCCGCAGTGGCGCGGTCCCAACCGCGACGGCGTGTCCGGCGAAACGGGCCTGCTCACCGACTGGCCTGATGCCGGCCCACGCAAACTATGGGAAAAATCCGTCGGCGAAGGCTATTCCGCTGTAGCCGTCGCCAGAGGCCGCGTCTTCACGATGTTTCAAGCCGGCGCCCAGGAAGCCGTGGTAGGTTGGGACCTGGACGGCAAGGAAATATGGCGTTATCAATACGCGGCGGCCTATCGCAACAGCTACGGCAACGGCCCGCGCGGCACACCCACGGTGGACGCCGAACTGGTCTACACGGTCGGCGCCACCGGCGTGCTCGCTTGCTTTAGAGCATTCGCCGACGGTCCGCAGAATCAACCGCTTTGGACCAAGAACCTCCTTGCAGAGTTTGGTGCCGATAACCTGCGCTGGGGTGTCTCTTTTTCGCCGCTCGTGGAAGGCGATTTTTTGTATCTCAATCCCGGCGGGCCCAGCGGCAAATCGCTCGTCGCCCTCGACAAGGCGACCGGCGCAGTGAAGTGGACTTCGCAAAACGACCAGGCAGGCTACAGCTCGCCCGTTGCCGTCACGATCGCGGGCCAGCGGCAGATTCTGTTTTTCACTGAACCCGGCCTCGTCAGCGTCGCTCCGTCAGATGGTCGATTGCTCTGGCGCTTCCCGTGGCAAACCCAGTTCGGCGCGAACATTGCGACGCCCATCGTCGAGCAAAACTACGTTTTCGTTTCTTCCGGATACGGCAAGGGCTGCGCGCTGGTGAAGATCGACGGGTCTTTGCACGCGGGTCTCGTCTATGTGAACAAGAACATGAAGACGCATTTCTCGAGCTGCGTGCGTTACAAGGACCACCTGTACGGTTTCGACGATGCCTCGCTTTCTTGTCTTGATTTCCGCACCGGCAAGGTCGCCTGGTCGGAACGCGGCTTCGACAAAGGCTCCCTCATGATCGCCGACGGGCATCTCTTCATCCTGGGTGAATACGGCACGGCGGCCGTGGCGGAAGCGACCGCGGAGGGATATCGCGAAAAGGGCCGCTTCCAATTCTCGAACCGCAAATGCTGGACGATGCCTGTGGTGGCGAATGGGCGGCTGTTCTTGCGCGATGAAGTAACGCTGGCTTGCTACGATTTGCGCAAATGATTCCAGCATCCCGTCGTTGTTCTGCGAAAGCGCGAGTTGATCTCGTCAAGTCAGGATTGGCATTCCCTGTTAGGCCGGGGGAAAAACCGGATCACGCACGCCAGAATCATGAACAACGGATACTCCACCAGAAAGCTTGGAAATAACACCGGAACCAAGGAACTGAGTATCAACCAAGCCACGACGTTGCCGACCGCAACACACAGCAAGAATTCCCGGATTCGTAATGGATCCCTTGGTCGTTCTTGCGCCAACGCGCCGTGGCAACCCCAGCAGGATTCCCACAACGCGATGAAAAAGATTGCCAAGGCCCAACTCACGTCCAGTAGATTCGAATTCCAGAAGAGGGCGAGTCCAAAGAGCGCAAAGAGCGGCTGCAACACGATTGTTAAGCGGTGAGGCATGAGGATGAGTACTGCCAGTCCCAACCCGATTCCATATGCCAGCAAGTGCTTCTGCATGACTTCGCCGACAATCAGCATGACCAGAAAGAATGCCATCAGACCGCAACCGATTTGCAGCGACAGGGACAGGACGAGTGGAAGCGGATGGCCGAATGGGATTCTCGAGAAAGCAAGGACCAAGGAGACACCATAGAAACCTAAAAGCACGATGTAAAGCAAAGGGATCGGGGAAACGTTCACCGTGATTACCGTCGTCGTCGCCAGCACAATGCTCCCCGGCAGTGCGGAGAGAATCACCCACCGCAGCCGTTGCCGCCACGCACTACGGGTCGAACAAGAGCCTTGAACCGATCTCGCAATCGGCAACGATTTGCCGCACGCGGCCCAATAGCCGATCAAGAGGACACAGACCGCCCCGGCTGTCAACTTCCAGCTAAGTACTTGCTTGACGACCTCCACATTCGGTTCCAAAACCAGTAGATACGCAAGGGCGCTAACCAAGCCAGCAAAGAACGCAATTGCCAGCAGCAAGTACCCGTCGCGCGAGCCGTCAGTCGAATGTGGCCCATCAATGCTACATGACCAGTACGGGAGGAGAAACAGATTGGCGTGGGCGAGAAAGATTGTCGGCAGCAGCGAGACAAGCCAGAAGTCGCCGCCCGGCGGATTCCAGACAACGAATTGAAAGGCATTAGCGGCCCACAGCGCAATCAGGCAACGCGCTTGGTCGCGGATGGAGAGATATTGACTTAACAACCACGCGCCTAGGAATCCAAGTCCTCCGGCGGCAGAAATGCTGCCGGTCAGGAAATTCCAATCGCCTGGGTGGCCACCCCAGAGCGGGAGCAAGGTCTTTCCAGCCATCGGTTGAATGGTAAAGACTAGCGCGCCAGTCAAGAACATGAGGACGGCGGCGATTGCCAACCGTGTCGAAAAACCGGGCGGACGCTTGGCGAATTGAAAATAAGCGGACAGCATTCGGCCAATCTCGTTTAGAGGCAAGAGCGCGGCAAACCATACAATAGCTGTCAAAGTCTAAGGATCCAACCATGCTTCCCATTTCCAAAATGGCCGCCGCCGTGCAACCCTCGGCAACGCTGGCCGCGGGCGCCAAAGCGCGACTGCTCAAGGCCGAGGGCAAGACCGTGTTCGACTTCAGCCTGGGCGAGCCGGACTTCAACACGCCCAAGCACATTTGCGACGCCGGCTACAAAGCAATGCTCGACGGCCTGACGCACTATACGCCAGCGGCCGGCGTTCCCGAATTGCGCAAGGCCATCGTCAACTTCTACAAGAAGACCTATGCGTTGGAAGTCAACCCCGAACAGGTCATCGTCTCCAACGGCGCCAAGCACTCGTTGCACAACGCGCTGGCGGCCATGGTCGGTCCTGGCGACGAAGTCATCATCCCGACGCCGTACTGGGTCAGTTACAGCGACCTCGTGCAGATGACGGGCGCTTCGTACAAGCTGGTGCCCACGACGGAAGCGAACGGCTGGAAGATGAGCCCGGCGCAACTTAAAGCCGCCCTGACGCCGCGTTCGCGCCTCCTCATGCTGAACTCGCCGAGCAATCCGACCGGCTGCGTCTACACCCGGCAAGAATTGGAAGTGCTTGCGGACGTCGTGCTGCAATCCGACCTGGGGGTCATCAGCGATGAGATTTACGAGAAGCTGGTCTACGGTTCGGCGAAGGCGACCTGCTTCGCCACGCTGCGGCCCGGGCTGGCCGAGCGCACGGTGACGATCAGTGGCGTGTCGAAAAGCTATG
>JAKEHV010000252.1 GCA_022614915.1 Gemmataceae bacterium
CGAACGAGACGTCGCCGCAGCTTTTCGCGTGCCCGGGCCAAGCGCGTGGCGACGGTGCCGCGCGGACAACCCAGAAGCCGGGCTGCTTCGTCGTTGGTCTTCCCCTGCAAGTAGCAGAGAACGACCAGGCGGCGATAGCTTTCCGGCAAGCGATCGATCTCCTGATCGAGCACGGGTCGCAGATCGCGCCAGAGTAGGTCGTTAGCCAATTCTTCAGCATCGCTGGCCTGCGCGTTTGGGACGAGAAGTGTCGGGGTTGACGAGGCTTTGCTCCGCAGCGTCCGCGCCCGGCAAGCAATGCGGTAGGCGACCTTGAACAACCAGCTCGCGACCGCTTCTCTTTTGCCGATGGAGCGCGCCTTGCGAACCAGGGCGAGAAACGCGGCCTGAAAAGCGTCCTCCGCGTCCTGTTCCTGGCCCAAGAGCCGCCAGCACACGCCGAGCACCATGGGCCCGTGCCGCCACAGCAAGAGCTCGAACGCCGCCGGATCGGCGCGGCCGACGAAGCGTTCAAGCAATTCCGCATCCTCGACATCGCCGGCGCCCGCACGGGCGACGGCGTGGCGAAGGTACTGCAACAGCGATTGCGGTTGGTTCTTGGACATGAAAACTCAAGCCGCGGCGCCTTTCCAGGCGCAAGGTGATGTTCAGTACCGTTGACACTAATGTAGAGACGGCGGCGGGGTCTTTGCTTTCAGAAACTCTCGGATCATTCTTTTCCCACGTCAACCTCTTGCAAAGGACGCCGTACTCTGCGATTCTGCCAAGCAGCAATCCGTGTCTTTTTCTCCGCGTCCTCGGCGTTCTCTGCGTTTTTTGTTTGGTGTCTTGAAACGCAGAGAACGCTGAGATCGCTGAGTGGAAAAAACTCGGCGACAGCAGCCCAATACTCCACTTTTCCTCGGTGTCCGATGAAACGACTCCTCGCCGTCCTCAGCATCGGCCTCATGATCGCCCTCGCCGTCCTGGCAACCGGCGGCGGCCCCGAGCCCGCGAAGAACTCCAAGCCCATCTTCGCCGTGGGCGCCATCCACCCGTGCGTCGCGCCCGACGGCAAGGCCATCGCCTTCTCCTACCAGGGCGCCATCTGGACCGTGCCGGCCGCCGGCGGAACCATGACGCGCCTTACCGACGGCGAAGGCTTTGACCACGAGCCGGCCTGGTCGCCGGACGGCACGCGCATCGCCTTTGTCCGCGGACCTAACGCGCTCGGCGGCGATTTGCGGCTCATCCATGCCACGGACGGCAAAGACATCCTTTTGAAACAACCGGTCCAAGTCCGGGGCTCTTACAATTTCCAGAAGATCTTTTTCCATCCAGACGGCAAGCGCCTGCTTTCGGTCTTTCGCGCCGGCGGCAAAGACTTTGGCCTATCCTGGTACGATCTCGAAACCGGCGATGTGAAGTCGCTCAGCTCGGGCCTTTCCTCTATGAGCCGCTACGCCCTGTCGCCGGACGGCAAGCTCATCGCTTTCACCAAATTGATGGATCAGCCAGGCCAGCAATCCGGCAACGACGGGCCGCAAGCGCGATTGTTTGAGCTTGGTACAGACGGCGGCGCCGAAAAAGAAGTTGGCGCCTTCCCCTCACGAGTTCACGATCTGTGTTTTGACACGAGCGGCAAGAACCTAATTCTCGTTTCCGAACTTGGCGGCGCGCATTACGACCTCTGGCATGTGCCGCGCCACGATATGAACGGCATGAAGAAGTGGACCTTCGGACAGGCCGACGAGGACCGCCCATCCCTCTCGCGCGACGGCAAGACGCTGGTCTATACCGACAATCGCCAGGGCGCAACGGCACTCATGGTCCGCGACCTGAGCACGGGCAAAGAACACGCCGTCGGCATTGACCGCATGGACTTTCGGCGGTCCACCGGCACGCTGCGCCTAGCCACCCACGACCGTGACGGCAAGAAACCTCTCGTCGCGCGCATCTCTCTCTTGCAAGACAAGGGCAAGTTCCACGCACCGCCCGGATCGCTGTATCGCATGCTTCGCGGCGTCGGCCATTTCTATTGCGACAAGTCGGCGGAGTTCGAGCTGCCCACGGGCACGTATCGCCTGCGCGCTTTCCGCGGACCGGAGTACAAAGCTGTGACGCGCGAATTGACCATCGAAGCAGGGAGAACGCTGGACCTCAACGTCGCATTGGAGCGCTGGACCCATGCTGCCAAAAGCGGTTGGATCTCCGGCGAGAACCATATTCACGCCAACTACGGATACGGGCAATGGTACAACACGCCGGAATCGATGCTGCTGCAATGCGGCGGCGAAGACCTCCGCATCTGCAATCTCGTTGTCGCCAACTCGGACACCGACGGCATCTTCGATCGCGCGTTTTTCCGCGGCCGGCCCGATCCGCTGTCCACGACTGACACACTCCTTTACTGGAACCAGGAATTCCGCAGCACGCTCTGGGGCCACATGACGCTCGTGAATCTTCGCCAAGTGGTCGAGCCGGTGATGACCGGCTTCAAGGACACAACCAATCCTTGGGACGTGCCGACCAACGCCGACGTGGCTGACCGCACCCATTGGCAAAAGGGGCACGTCAATTACACGCACCCGGTGCAGAACCCGGTCAAGCCGTTCGAGAACCCGTACGCCGCCAAAGGGCTGCCTATCGACGTTGCCTTGGGCAAGATCGACTCGCTGGACCTCAACAACGCCTATGCCGGGACCGTGCCCATCTGGTATCGCCTGCTCCACTGCGGCTTCCGGCTGCCGCCGTCCGCGGGCACTGATGTCTTCCTCAATCGGATCTTCAGCAACCTGCCCGGCGGCGACCGCGTGTACGTGCACGTGGGAGGAGTAAAAGCCGACAAAGACGGCCTGTACGCGGATTGGATCGACGGATTGAAGAAAGGCCGCTCTTTCGTCAGCAATGGCCCGATGCTGGAATTCACTGTGGACGGCAAGAGCGTCGGCGAAGTCGTCAAGATCGCTGCGCCAAAATCGCTGAAGGCGCGCATCAGAGTGGACAGCCATCTGCCTCTCGACAAAGCGGAGTTGATTGTGAACGGCAAAGTCGCGCCCATGCCGCCTTGGCCGAAGAATTCCGTGTCCGGCGTCATGGAGATGGATGTGGACGTAATGCAAAGCGGCTGGATCGCCCTGCGCGCCAGCGGGCCCGGCCATCCGGATAGTCCGTTGCCCGCCCTCTACGCTCATACGGCACCCATCTATGTCGAAGTCGCCAGCGTCCCGACTCGCTCGCGTGCCGACGCGCTCTTTTTCCTGAACTGGATCGACGAGCTTTCCGTCATCGTCCGGACCCGCGACCGAGTGCCGAACGACGAGCTACGCAAACACGTGCAAGGCCAGATGGAGGCAGCGCGGGCGGTGTATGCCCGAATCGCAAAGGAGGCGGAATGAGACGCGCCGCCTGAGGTATAATGGAGTATCCCTTGTCTTGCCACGGAGGTCGCATGGCCCTTACGCCCGCGCAGATCGAGCAGCAGAAAAAACAAGCTGAGGAATTGTTTTTTTCAGGCGACGAAAAACTGGGCTTTGCCAAGAGCCTGTTTTTCGGTCACTTTCAAGGGCGCCAGCTTTTCCCGTATCCCGAGATCAAACCGGAAGAACGCCCAGGTTTGGACAAAGCGTTAGCCGAGCTGCGCCGCTTTGCCGATGAGAACATCGACGCCGCCGCCATTGACCGGAATGCCGACATCCCGCGGCACGTGATCGACGGGCTCGGCGCGCTCGGCATTTTGGGGATGACGGCGCCGCGCGAATTCGGCGGGCCCGGCTTCTCGCAATCCGCCAATTGCAAGATCATGGAGCTCGTCGGCGGACATTGCTCCTCGACCGCCGTCTTCGTCAACGCGCATCATTCCATCGGCATTCGCGCTTTGCTGTTGTTCGGCACCGACGAGCAAAAGCGGCGCTGGCTGCCCGATTTGGTTAGCGGCAAGAAACTCGCCGCGTTCGCGTTGACCGAGCCAGAAGCAGGTTCCGACGCCGCCAATGTGCAGACGACGGCGACGCCCAGCCCCGACGGCAAACACTACATTTTGAACGGTGAGAAGCGCTACATCACCAACGGCGGCATCGCGCAAATGCTGACGGTGATGGCCCGCACGCGGGTCCCCAATTCGAACGAATCCAAGATCACGGCCTTTTTGGTCACGCCCGACATGCCCGGCTTTGAAGTGGTCGAAGAGCGCATGGACAAATGCGGCATCCGCGGCACGGCGACGGCACGGCTTGCGTTTCATGACATGCCCGTGCCGGCCGAAAACATCCTCGGCCCGTTGGGCAAAGGGCTGAAAGTAGCGTTGACGGTGCTCGACTTCGGCCGCACGACTTTCGGCGCGAGCTGCACCGGCGCGGCCAAGACCTGCATCGAAGCTGCGGTGAAGTACGCGAATAGCCGCGTGCAGTTTCAGGAAACGCTGGGCGAGTTCGAATTGACCAAGAAGAAAATCGCTTGGATGGCTGCGCACACGTTTGCCATGGAGGCGATGACCGCCGAGTGCGCGGCTTTCATCGACCGCGGCGCGGACGACTACATGCTCGAAACGGCCATGCTCAAGGTCTTTTCGACTGAGGCGCTGTGGCAGATCGTTTACGACACGTTGCAAATCCATGGCGGCGCCGGCTACTTCACCAATCTTCCGTTCGAGCGGATGATGCGTGACGCCCGCATCAACCAGATCGGCGAAGGGGCCAACGAAGTGCTTAAGGCCTTCATCGCCGTCGTCGGCATGCGCGGCGTCGGCGAGTCGCTTAAGACCGTTTTGAGCGCGCTGCGGCACCCCATTCGCCAGTTCGGCACGCTCTGGCGCTTCGGCAAAGCGCAAATGGCGCAGCGGTTCACCAGTCCGGAGGTGCCCGTGCAGAATCCAGGATTGAAGAAAGAGGCCAAGCTGCTGGCGGCGCGCGTCCGCGATTTTGGAATCGCCGTTCAGCAAACCTTGGCCCATTTCCGCAAGAAGGCGCTGGCCAACGGCAACGGCCACGCCAACGAGGAATTGGCCATCGCCGAAGTGGTCCTGAAAAGCCAGTACATGCAGGAGCGCATCGCCGACGCGGCCTGTGACCTCTATGCCGCCAGCTGCACTCTGAGCCGGCTCGATTGGCTGTTGGTCCACGAGCCCGGCAAGGCAAGCGAACTGCAAGCGGGCCATTATTTCCTTGGCCTGGCCAACCGCCGCATCAAACAGAATCTGGCCGCACTGTGGGACAACGACGATGCGGAGACCACGAAGACGGCAAATCTGTGTTTGGCGAAGTAGACTGTTTTGTTTTCGCGCATTCTATTTACGTTTCGCGCTCGAGAAATCATTGCTTTTGCAGGGACTCTTTGAGCGCGAAACGTAAACTGTTATCTTTTGGATAAAGCCACCAACTGGGGAATATCGAAATACTCCAACAACCCGAAGCAGAAGAACTCCGGCCGCTGCTGATAGTACAGATTCCTTTCGATGACCTGCTTGAGGCTGGTGAGGCATTTGCGCGTCTCCACGTTGCCGATGGCCTTTACTTCTAACGAGGCGGCCACCAGCGCTTGCAGCGACGACAACTCATCGAGGGAGAGAATCTCGCACGGCATCCCGTGCACTTGCTTGGACCAGCGCGCCGCGGCGGCAATCTGGCTTGCTTGAATCCCCAGCGGTCGCTCACCGACCGCGGCCGCCAAGAGGCCAAAGAGATAAGCCCGCCCGCCCAGCTCTTGCTCGCCCAGATAGAACGGATCCATCACGAGTATCCTACTGCCGTCCACAAGCAGCTTCTCCGCCTCGGCGACAGCGCCGCGCCGGCCCATGTCTGAGAGGATGAGCGTGGTCTTTTTGGCGTTGCCGCGCGTCAATTCCACGACCGGCACAGACCAATCCCGGCCTAGAAACAGACGCCAAAACGTGATCTTCACACCGGCTTTCTCTATCTGTCCGAGCGATTCCGCCTCAACGGAATAAGCATGATACGCAACGATCTTATTCAGCTTCTCGCGCTGGCCGGCCGATTCCTTGGGCAACGCGGCAAGGTTGGGCAAGTCCTTCGCCGCTTGAAACGCCAGGGATTGGAAGTCCGCATTTTTCTCGGGCATCTGCACGCGCAACTCCTCCGCCTTGCGCACCTCCTTGTCCGCGGGAATCTCCTCGGCGGAAAACTTCGCATCGCCGGGGTAGAAGAAATCGCCCAACATCCGGTAGAACGCCTCGCGGTTGTCGCGCTCGAAGTTGTGCGTCCCCGGCACATGATTGACATGCGCCCGCAAGCCTTTTTCATTGCCGTAAAGCCGGAAGAACGGGCCGGCCGCTTCCATCAATGGTTGCAGCGCGTGGCCCGAGGCGAAGCAGCATTGGTCTTTCGCGTTATACGTCAAGAGCGTGGGTCGCGGCGCCATCATGGCCGTCAGGTGCGCGTAGTCGGCGTATTTCGCCATGTCGCACGGCGTCTGCTCCGAATCTCCCAAGTCTTCGTGATGGCGGACGCGCGTGAAAAAACTGGAATAGCCCGCGACCGGATCGGTCAACGTGACGCGCGTGTCCATGGCGCTGATCCAGATGGTCTGCCAGCCGCCGCCGGACAAACCGCTGACCGCGACGCGCGCCGGATCGGCATTGGGATGGCTCAAGAGTACGTCGAGACTGCGTTTGAGCGAGAGATAAAACGGCGCGAGGCCGCTCGTGCCACACAGGTCGAGCTGGTTCATGCGGCCATGGTGGTAGCCGCCCGTGGGATTGCGGAGTTGGCCGAAGTTGTACCATTCGACGTTGAGCGCGATCATGCCGCGTTTGGCGAGATTGATGCAACGGATTTGCTGATAGGCGACGTCTTTGCCGCCGCCCTCGTGCCCCATGACATTGAGCGTGGCCGGAACTTTGCCCTTCAGCTCTTCCGGTTCATAGAGAAGCGCGGGAATCCATAGACCCGGGATAGCTTCGAAGCGCACTTGCTTCAAGCGATAGCCGGGACCGCCGGGCAAAGTCTCGAGCCATTCCGCTTTGGTTTTGGCGTTGCGCCAAGCCGCCGCTTCACCGCGATAGACGACGTTGTCAAAGATATCCGCGCGCAGCTTCGTTGTGTACGCTTCCCACGACGCCTTGTCGCGAAACGCCGGCAGCTTGGGGATGCGCTTTTCCAGAAACTCCTGCACCTCGCGCATGGCCTGGCCCTTGGGCAAGAGCGGCTTCTTCGCGATGGCGGCAAGGTCGAGCATTTCGCCCGCGTCAGCGGCGCCGGCCAACGCAATCGAGCTTAGAAAACTCAGGAACGCGATCGGTCTCATGGCGTCCTCGTAATTGCAATGGGAGATTTCGTTGGACAAGGAAGGAATGTTTGCAATGATTGTCAGGCGCTGCAAGGAAAAAGGAAACAAAAATCATGACGCGCTTTTGGACACTCGTGGCTTGTCTCTTGACGCCGGCATCGGCCATTGCCCAAGAACCAAAGAAACAGCCCAACGTCATCGTCATCATCGCCGACGACATGGGCCACGGCGATTTGGGCTTCCACGGCAATCCCAAGATCAAAACGCCGAACCTGGACAAGCTGGCCAAGGAAAGCGTGCGCATGAAAAACTTCTACGTCGCGCCCGTGTGCTCGCCGACGCGCTCCAGCCTCCTTACCGGCCG
>JAKEHV010000253.1 GCA_022614915.1 Gemmataceae bacterium
CCGATGCCGTCGAGGAGGATCGGGGCCAGGCCGCACGCCGACTTGGTCACCGCGTAGGGCGCTTTGCCCGCTTCGGTCACGCCGATGTGCGTCGGGTAGTCGGCCTGCTTGGCATAAAGCCGATACGCTTCGACCACGGTCAACACGTCGCTCGATTTCAGCGACACGATGATGTCGTGGTAGCCTTCCGACTCGGCGATTTCCAAGTAACGCAAGGCGCTCTCGACCATGGCGGGTGGGCAGGGGAAGCCGTGTTTCTCGACAAGTTCGCGCTCGAGGCTGCCGGCGTTGACCCCGATGCGCATGGGCATGCGCTTGGCCTTGGCCTTGCGGATGACCTGGCGATAGCGGTCGTAGCCGCCGATGTTGCCGGGGTTGATCCGGATCTTGTCCACGGGATGGTCCAGGGCCGCCAGCGCCATCTTGTAGTCGAAGTGGATGTCGCAAATGAGCGGGATGCGGATGCGGCGCTTAATCTCGGACAAGACCGCGGCGTCCTGCGGCTTGGGCACGGTGACGCGGGCGATCTCGCAGCCGGCTTCCTCCAGTCGATGGATTTGGGCCACGGTCGCTTCGAGGTCGTGCGTGTCGGGCGTGGTCATCGACTGCACCCAGATGGGGTTGTCGCCGCCGACCACGAGGTTGCCGACGCGGACCTCGCGGGTTTTGTGCCGCCGGAATTGGTGCTGATAGGCCATGGAGTAATCCTAGTTTTTGCCAAGGCGAACCGTCAAGGCGAAGCCTGAGTAGTGAACCGTAAGACTTAGTCTTGCGATAACGCCTGCTACGATCTATATATATCGTTAATGGAGGTGGGCGTGGAAGAATCGGGCTTACAAGTCAGTCGAAAAGCCATTCTGGTTGTGCTATTTGTACCGAGCGTCAAGCGCGACGGGGTCACGACCATAAGCCAAGAGTACTGGGTGGACGAGGCGCTCGGGACTCTCGGTCAATTATACGGCGGAGCCACCGCGTTTCCGCGGGCCCGAGGTGTGTGGCGCGATGACGAAATGGGTGGTGTGCTGGTCAAGGATGAGCCCGTCGTCATTCACTGCTACACGACACCGGCAGACATAAGCGATCCTGACCGTCTCAATCATCTTGGGAGTTTCTGCCGACGGATGGGACGAGAGGCCGATCAAGGGGAAGTAGGGCTCGTGATAGGTGATGAGTACTTGGCATTTAGAGATTTCTCAAAGGAATAGTCATGGGCGCAACCTTGGACATGGAGCGTATTGCAAAAGAGCTCGGAGCGGAGCGGCGCGGCAAGGTGTCGGCGCGGGCGGGCTACTTCGGAGCTCTCCAGCTAGCTGCCGAAGTCGCATCGCGTTTCCGCGTGCCGGAAGGCGGCGGGCGTCCAACTGATCCGTCATGGAGTGAGCAGCGCCTGATCCGGCTCTCTCCGCAAACGCTGGAGAGACTCGAGCAGCTCGCAGTGCAGGCGCAGGCCAGCCCGATGCAGGTAGCGGCGTTGTTGCTGGAACAAGCTTTGGAGACTGGCGTGCGCCACGAGCAGGCCGGCCGATCCAAGAGTTGCACTTGACCAGGCTAGCAATACGGTTTTCCCTCAAATCCTGATCACGCACGAATGTGCTCAGGAGTTTCTGACCCAGCATCCGCGCAGGGCGAAGCGAGTTATGATCGGAACAAAGAAACTCAGCACCATTCGAAAAGAGATTGAAAAGGCGTTGGCGTCGCAGGGCCAGAACCCGATTCAGCGGCTGGAGCGACAGATTGCCTCCGCCAAACGTAAAGGCGAGAGCACCGAGGTGATAGAAGGCCTCAAGCGCTTTCTCCAAGCGCCACGCAAGCGTAAATACCTCAAGCACCGCGTTGGGGCAAAAGACTCAGTTAGGCACGGAAGATAACAATAGAAAGCCGATAACGGCGGTCATGCGCCAATGCCGACACAGGTGTGACTGAATCGACTTGATGTCTTAATGTCCGAACCAGCGCCTTATCCGGTCCCAGATCGAGGCAGGTTGTTCCGGATACGTGAGAGTTGCGCCGCGGGCCTTGCCCGCTTCGTCGAAGAAAACGTCGATCCAGAAGCGCTGGCCGCGCCAGGCCATCCAATTCCCGTCCCTTCGGAGCAATCTCGAGCGGGCCAGCGACCAGCCTTCCATCTTAGCCATGGTTTCCGCAGCAAAGGCGAAGGGCACGGTTTGTCCCCAGGAGTCTTCCAAAATCCAGCGCTCTCCGCGAATGAACTTGTGCAGCGCGTTCGGATCGGTCGGTTCACCAAGAAGCGCTTGTACTTCCGCAATGGTCATGCCCGTATGCAGGCGCTGGAAGCTGGCGCGCGTGACCGGGCCGAATTCTACAAACACGGCTAAGTAGAAGGCGAGCGCGGCGGTTAGGATGAAACCGATTACACAGATGAGCCGCCAACGCCGGCGCAACAATTCCACCGGACGATTCATCAAAACTACTCCGGCTGGGTGGCATGGTGGCATGCATGCCACCCAGCATGAAGTTCGCAGATTCGGAACCAACTACTCCGTCGAAAACGCGTACACGCACGTGTGCCGGTAGCGTTGCCCCGGCTGCACGATCACCGTGGGAAAGCTCGGCTGGTTGACCGAGTCCGGAAAATGCTGCGTCTCGAGGCAGAGGGCGCTGCGCTGGGCGTAGGTCTTGCCGTCTTTGCCTTTTTGGCCATGGAGGAAGTTGCCGGAGTAAACCTGGACGCCCGGCTGCGTGGTGTGCGCGGTGAGCACGCGGCCCGTACCGGGATGGCGCAGTTTGGCGGCGAACGTCAAGCCGTCGCCCGTGCGGTTCAGGACGAAGTTGTGGTCGATGCCTTTTGTCGACGTGTCGATCAGCTTGTCGAATTCATCGCTGAGCTTGCGCGGCTTAGTGAAGTCGAGCGGCGTGTCTTTCACAGGCGCGATCTTACCTGTCGGAATGAGCGTGTCGTCCACCGGCGTGTAGCGGTCAGCGTTGAGGGAGAGCTCGTGATCGAGCACGGTGGCCGCCCCCGCGCCGGCCAGGTTGAAGTAACAGTGTTGCGACAGGTTGATCGGCGTGGCCTTGTCGGTTTCCGCTTCGAAGTCGATGCGCAGCTCGTTCTTGTCGTTGAGCGAATAGGTCACCTCGAACTTCACGTTGCCGGGGTAGCCCTCTTCGCCGTCGGGACTGGTGTAAGAGAAGCGGACGCTGGCGCCGTGCTTGCTTTTGATTTCCTCGCCCTTCCAGATCACCTTGTCGAGGTTGCGCTTGACGCCGCCGTGCAGGTGGTTGGGCTTATTGTTGATGGCCAGCTGATACTCTTTGCCGCCCAGGGTGAATTTACCCTTGGCGATGCGGTTGGCGACCCGGCCGACCACGCAGCCGAAATACTGGTTGCGGTCCGATTCGTAGCCGGCCACGTCGTCAAAGCCGAGCGCGATGTTGACGAGTTGGCCTTTCTTGTCCGGCGTGAGCAATTCCACGATCGTCGTGCCGCGCGTCATAAGCTTGACGACGACGCCGTTCTTGTTCTTGAGCGTGAAGAGCTGGACGGGCGTGCCGTCGGCGGTCTTGCCGAAGGGTTCGCTATCGGCCAAGGCGGGCGGCGCGGCCCAGAGGAAAGCGACAAGGCACAATACCAGCAAGGAACAAACGGTCAGGGTGCTGACGCCGGACATGGCGGCCTCCATGGAGAAAGAACTTCGGCGGTGCTGGAGGAGAATTGTAATGCATGCCGCAACGCGGGGCAAAAAAACCGATCAAGGGACGAAAATCCGACCCGCGCCGCGATAGTTTTCAATGTCCCAAAGAAGCTCGAGCACACGTTCCGCGACTTTTGCAGCGTATTCTCGATTGGTGAAGATCTTGCTAGTGCTGCCGATTGTGAAAACAGGCAGCATTCTTGAAGAGTTGTGTTTCCTGATAGTCGCTTCGAGTGAATCCTCGCTGTCCATCGTGCGATTGCCTGTGACAAGCACCAATTCGTGAGCTTGACAGGTTTGCCAAAGGAGATCGTCCGGGCAATCGCTTGCCAAATCGAGATCGGTGAATGTGACGACGTCGATGTTGAGAGCTTTCCAGAGTTCGCGCCAAGCCGCGCCTTGCCAAATTCGAAGCAGTGCTTCGAGATGTCCGCCAACGTCATTGTCGGCGAGAATTCCCCTCATGGAGCTTCTCCGGACGCCGGCGTTTTCGAGCAAGCTTTCGTTTCATCGCCGTGAATCGTGCGTGCGTGTCCCTTTGTTTGGCGAGGATTTCCGGCGGATTCCCTTTCTCGATGCGGCTCAAGATCTTACGGTATTGCTCCATGATTTCGGCTTCATGGGCCTTGACGTAGTCTAGCGCAGCTCGAACTTGCCGTGACGACAGTCGCAGTGTGGCGGCGATGGCGGTCTGCTGCCAGCCGTCCAAGTAGTAATCAAGAACATTAAAGACAGTGATTCGGGTGCCGGCGATTTCCGGTCCGCGCCCACGATTGACGATGTCTGTCATTGCCACCTCGGAAGTCCATTCTATCCTACTGTTCCTTCCTCGCCATTGCTTTTCGAGGAAGCAATACATGCGCGCGCATTTATTTGTTTGCACAACAATTGTTGGACTGATTATAATGACGGCGATGAAATCACTGACCGCGCGTACTTCACAGCCACGGCGCTTCGATTCGCTCGAGCAAGAGGTCTTCCTCAATCTGTGGCGGACCTACGACCGGCTGCGCGCCTTCGAGGATGAGCTGTTCAGCTGGCATGACCTGACGCCGCAACAGTACAACGCCTTGCGGCTTTTGCGAAGCCGGCATCCGCACCAGATTGCGACGCTGGACCTGGCGGGCCGGCTCGTGTCGCGGGCCCCGGACATTACCCGGCTTCTGGACAAGTTGGAACAGCGCGGCCTGATCGAGCGCTACCGCCCCCGGGACAATCGCCGGCTGGTGCGCATCGGCATTACGGCGGCGGGCTTGGCATTGCTGGACGAGCTCGGCGCTGCGGTGCGCGACTGTCACGCCCGGCAGCTGGGGCACTTGTCGCG
>JAKEHV010000254.1 GCA_022614915.1 Gemmataceae bacterium
GGTGTCTGCAGCCTCAACCTAAAATAGGCATAGTGAAAGTCGCGCAAACTGCGCGAGGAAATTCGGCTCTGCCCTCTCGATTCGCAGTCTTGGGGCAGAGCCGGGGAACTGGCAGAGGCTGTTGCCACCACCAGAAAGCCAATGCTTTTATACGCTGGAACGGCTCATTGTGGATAGGCGAATCGCCTCTGCAGGATCGAATGACAAGGAGTATGCAATGCCCGATTCACACGTCATTCCTCTCGATCCCGGTCAGCTCAAGCCGGCGGCATTCGAAAAAAGTCCGTTGCCGATGTCGTCGTCGCCGGCGAAGGCAACCCAAGAGTCGCTGCAGGACGAAATCGCACTATTGCGCTGGGCAGACGACGGTGGCTATGTTCCCGCAGACGACGACTAAGGCTTGAAGAAGCTATGGATTTCTACATCGCTGGCCAGCTCCGCGAATGGCTGCGCGAAATGATTGAGTGGACGTTTCCCACGAGAACAACCGTGCAAATCCCAGTCCTTGTCGAACCATTGGTCAAGAACGGCTTCTGCGCCAAAGCGGGCGAGCCCTTGCCACTCACAGCGGAGGGTGCGACGCCGGATGAAGCCGTGAACATCTGCGCGCCGCCATGGACCGGCAACTGCAAAACGGCCGGCGAATGGTTGCGGTTGAAGGGTCCGCCGCGGACAATCCCTGGCCATGGCGGGAATGTACGATCCTAGTGATCCGCTTATTCAGGAATGGAAGGAGGCCATGGCGGCGTATCGGCAAGAAGTGGAGGATAACCCGGATCGCCCATGAGTCTGCTTACATTCTGTAAATGCCAACAGGGCTTGACGCGCTATCGGCCTTGGTTACGCGGAAAATGGTTCAACCCTAGTTCCCGAAATGGACGACGCCATATGGCAACTGACATAGCCCAATTCGAGCAACGTCTTTCGGCAGTCGAATCCAGCCTGTCGCAGATTCAACGCAAGTTTGGGCTGGCTCCGTCGCCGGCTAATTGGGTTGAACAGGTGTCGGGCTCGTTGGCGGACATTCCCGAGGAAGATTACCAAGAGTTCCTTGCGTCCTGTCGGGCCGTCCGCAACGGAGTTTCGAGGTAATGCGTTCCCAAAACGGGACTTTGGAAACGAGTCAAGCTCTCCCTCTGCTGCATACTTCCCAGCGAAGCCCGCTTTTGCCTTTTCCCCCGCCGCCGATTATCCTCTAAGGCGTGAACGAAGAACTTGCCAAAGTGCTCGAATTGGCCCGGCCCGGACAGCCGGACTGGTTTCATCGCCTGGTGCAGTGCTTCGCGAGCTGAGCCAGGTCGATGTTACCGTCCTCCTCGACTTCGCCCGCGCTGACACCAAGGCCGCTTCTGGTATCATGGAATGAGCGCTACGAGAGATAATCATGAGTGAGAACACTACCGAATATGTGACGCAAACACCGCAAGGCAGTTGGCGAATCTCCGGCACGCGCGTTTCCCTCGACTCCGTCGTTCACGCCTACTGGGGCGGCCGGCTTCCCGAAGCCATTGCGGCGGATTTTCCGTCGCTGAGCTTGGAACAGATTCACGGCGCGATCGCGTTCTACTTGCGACACCGAGCGGCCATCGATCAATACTTGTCCGAACAAGACGCACGCTGGCAGCAGTTCCAAGAGCAAAGCGCCGCGCAACATGGCCCTTTGCTGCAACGCGTTCGAAGCGGGATTCAGCCGACACCAACGGGGAGTGACGCGTGAGCCGGCCGCGGTTTCTGGCTGATGAGGACTTGCGGTTCGAGATCGTCCTCGCCGTCCGGCGACTGGAACCAGCCATTGACATTACGACGGTGGTCGAATTGGGACGGGCGGGCTCGAGCGACGCCGAAGTCCTTGCATTTGCACAAGCACAGAGTCTTTTGGTCGTCTCCCACGACGTGAACAGCTTGAAGGCAGAAGCGGAACAACGTATCGCACAAGGCCAGAGCGTCGCGGGTGTTTTTCTAACTGCCCAAAGCAAACCGACTCGCCCCGTTGCCGAATCAATTGTCTTGCTGTGGGCGGCATCGGAAGCCGAAGAGTGGGCGAATCGCGTCGTGTTTTTGCCGTTTTGAACGCGATGGAAACTCAAACGCCATATCAATCCATTTGTACCAGGTCTCGCCTTGTTTCTTGCCCACTTTTGCCTTTTCGCCCGCCGCCGATTATCCTCTAAGGCGTGAACGACGAACTTGCCAAACTGCTCGATCTGGCCCGGCCCGGTCAGCCGGATCCGTTTCATCGTCTGGTGCAGATGCTGCGCGAGGTGAGCCGGGACGATGTCACCGTCCTCGTCGACTTTGCACGCGCGGACGATGAACTCAAACGCCGTGCCGCCATCGCCGCGGCGGCGGGCCGGACCGAGCCGGCGCTCGTGGAAGCGATTACGGCGCTCGCGCAGGATCCGTCAGCCTTTGTCCGGCAGGCGCTCGCATACGCGCTCACCGACCATCCAACCTGGCCGCTTGACCGGGTCGCGGAAACGCTGCTGGGCGACGCGGACCAGAATGTGCGCCAGGCGGCGGTCTGGGCCGCCAAGCCGCGGCCCGCCTTGACGCCGCTCTTGGCCGAGCGCCTCGGCGTCGAGGACAGCGCCTGGGTGCGCAATGACATCGCCAACGCGCTGGCCGATTGCGCCCCGCGAATCGTGTTGCCCGCGCTTTTGACGCGCCTTGCCGACGATGTCGATCCGGGCGTGCAGCAGTCCTGTGCCTATTCGCTGGAAAAACATCTCGGCGTCCTGCGCACCTATCCCGCGGACCTTTCCCGGCCGCCCTTGAAAACCTTGAGCGCCATTCGCCGTAAGGTTGGCACGTTCACGTACGGCTCGTTCGCGAATTTGCTCAACTGGCTCGATCAGCAGCTCGCCGCTCACGTCGATGTGGAGCAGTTGGCCGCCTTGGGCACGGTGCTGACACTGGAAGCCGAGCAAGGCACGCTGCCGCGGGCGCATTGCGCCGACCAGGCGGTCGATTCCGTGCTCGCGCTTTTGGAAGGCGCCCCGCCGCGGGCCGTGGTCCTCGTCGGTGAATCGGGCTCGGGCAAAACAGCCATCGTCCAGGAAATCACCCATCGATTGCTGAACGATTTCGTGCAGCCGGGATACGTGTTAAGAATGGCGCCGCAAGATTTTTTGGCGGGCACCAAGTTCATCGGCGAATGGGAAACCAAGGTGCGCAGCGTCATCACGGCAATCAAGCCGCCGCGCCGCGTCATTCTTTACATTCCCAATATCGAAGAGCTGGCTTGGATGGGCACTTGGGAAAAAAGCGAGGCCTCGGTCGCCTCCGCGCTCGCGCCCTACATCGAGCGCGGCGATCTGACGATCCTGGGCGAAACCACGGTCGAGGCATTTCGCAAAGGCCTGGGCGCCAATCGCTCCTTGCGGCGGCTTTTCCACGCGGTCGAAGTGCAGCCCTGCGACGCCAAGGAGACGCGCATCATCTTGCAAAAGGTCGCGGAAGAAGCCGACGCCGTTGTGCCCGACGCGGTGCTGGACCGGCTCGGCGAACTGGCGGAATACTTCGTAGCGGGGACGGTGCAGCCGGGGCGATCGGTGGGCCTGTTGCGCAAAGTGCTCAGCCTCACTTCCGGCCGCCAGGGGCCGATCACGGAGCAGGACGTGCTGCAAACCATCTCCACGTCCACGGGCATCCCGGTCGGCATTCTCGACGACGCCGTTGCCTTCGATCGCGCGTCGGTGAAAGCGTTCTTCGAGGCCCGTGTCATGGGCCAGCCGGAAGCGGTCGAAGCGGTGGTCGATCTCGTGACGCTGGTGAAGGCGGGCTTGACGGACCCGCACAAGCCGTTCGGCGTGTTTCTCTTCGTCGGGCCGACCGGCGTGGGCAAGACGGAAATGGCGCGGGCGTTGGCGGAGCACCTGTTCGGCGACGCGGCTCGGCTGGTGCGCCTGGACATGAGCGAATTCGCCACCTACGAAGCGTTTGAGCGCTTGATCGGCGGCAGCTATCGCGGCGCGGAGCCAGGCCTGTTGACGGCTAGCGTGCGCGAGCGGCCGTTTTCCGTATTGCTCTTCGACGAAATCGAAAAGGCGCATCCGAACATCTATAACCTGTGCCTGCAGGTATTCGACGCCGGCCGGCTCACCGACGCACAGGGCCGCACCGCCGACTTTCGCCGCACGATCATCATCATGACCTCGAACATCGGCTCGAGCGCAGCGACGGAAGCACCGGTGGGCTTTGGCCGCAAAGCCGCGGCTGCGCCGGACCGCGACGCCATGTTGCGCGAGCTGGGCCGCTGGTTCCGCCCGGAGTTTCTCAATCGCCTCGACCGGATCGTCAACTTCCGGCCGCTGACCGTGGAGACGGCGGAGAAAATCGCCCAGCGCGAAGTCGTCCGCGTGCTCGAACGCAGCGGCATCGCCCGGCGCAGCCTGGCCGTCGATGTCGATCCCGCCGTGCTGCCGATCCTGTTGCGTGAAGGATATTCGCCGACCTATGGGGCCCGGCCCTTGAAGCGCACGATCGAGCGCCTGGTGCTATTGCCGGTGGCGCGGTTGATCGCGGAGGGGAAAGCGCCGGCGGGGTCGCTGTTGCGCTTGGTGGCGGGCCACAATCGTGTCGAGGTCGAGGTGGAGCCGCCCGAGTCGGCGGAAGCGCCCACGCCGCCCGCGCTGCGCGCCCTGCCGGTCAACCAACGCGCTCAGGAGCTATTGGCGCGTGTGCAAAAGATCAAGCAAGATTCGACGCCGCTCGCCGCGCGCAAGTCGGAGATTCTGGCGCAGGCGACCGCGCCTGGCTATTGGGAAGACGCCGCCAATCGCCGCGCGTTTGACGAGGTGTATCGCTTGGACGGCGTGCTCGAAAGCCTGGAGACGCTCGAGAAAAAGATCAGAGGCGAGGCGGATTTGGCCCAGCGCCAGCGCCACTCCGACCGCGACCTGGCGCGCATCGACGAACACCTGGACGGCTTGGAGAGCCAAGCGCGGCACGTGGCGTTTCTGGTGGGTTGCCGCGACCCGCATGCACTGGGGGACGTTATCCTGACGCTGCGGCTCACGGGCCGGCACGGCAAGGGTCTGGCAGGCGTTCTTACCTTGGCGCGCATGTACCTCAACTTAGCGGAGCGCCGCGGCCTGGAAATCCAAATCCTCGACGACCGCGTTTCTCCGCCCGCCGATGCTAAACGTAGTCCCCACGCTCCGCGTGGGGGAACTCCCGAAACGGCACGCGCGAACGAGCCGCACGAAGACACGATCACGCTGGTATTGTCCGGTGCCGGCGCGTACGCTCTCTTGGCAGGCGAGTCGGGGTTGCACCAATTCAGTCAGGGACGCAAGGGCGAAGGCAAAGGCGCGCCGGAGCGCGAGACCATTCGCGTGGAAGTGCTGCCTTTTCCCGCGGGCGACGTGCAGTTCGCGCCGGACGAATTACAGATCGAAGTGCGCCCGCCCGCCGTCGAGCGCGGCCGCCTGCTCAGCAAACTCAACCATGACGTGCGCTTGTTTCACGCTGCCACGATGACTTCCGTGCGCGGCTGGTGCGACGGATCGAAGGCCGAAGCCATCGAGCGTTACAAGGTGCTTTTGCGTGCCCGCCTGGACGCCCAAAAGAACCCCGAAAAGCCGTACGTCGTGCGCCGTTATCGTTTGGGTCCGACTACGCTGGTGCGCGATCAACGCACCGGGCGAACCAGCGGCCGTTTGGACCAGATTATTGACGGGCATTTGGACATGTTTCTGTTGCCGCCTGACTACAAGAAATCGTGACATTTAAGCGAGCGCGAAGCGATAAATCAGAAAGGAGAATTATCATGGCCGAGGAACCGACACCGAAAATGCCTGGGTGGGAAATGTTGATCATCGGCCTGTTCTTAACGGGCGGCGCGATCTTCATATGGTTCTACCTGAGCAATCTGGAACAGACGCCGGGCCCGCACCGCATTCACTGGCTCGTCGCTTGGTTGTACAACACCGGCGGCAAAGGGCTGTGCGTGTCGGTCATCGCCATTCCGGGCGTATTGATATTAGTCGCGGCAGTGTGGAAGATGTTTCGCCGGTCGCCGAAGCCAGCAAGAACTTTTGAGGACGAGGAAGAAACATATGAGGAATGAACAGCGAACGAACACCGAGGGCATTCAGGTCTTCTCATTCACCTTCGCTTCAATACAATTTGAAAATTCAGAAACTTGGTGCGTTATCCCGATCCGCGGGTTACGGTTCGAGGTTTGTCCGAACCCCATGGATGTCGCCTTGGGGCGCCCGCCGGGAGTTGCCAATGTTGACGAAACCCATGATGCGCACGGGCCGAACGGCAGAGGATTTGTTCGCGCCGATTGCCGCCGATCTCGAGGCCGCCGAACGGATTCTGCAAGACACCATTGATTCCACGCGCCCGGGCGTCTCCCGGCTGCTCGATCACCTCACTCACTACCGCGGCAAGCGTCTGCGTCCGTCTCTGCTGTTGCTTACAGCGCGGGCGTGCGGCGCGCTCACGCACAAGCACCACGTGCTCGCCGCCGTCGTCGAGATGATCCACACCGCCACGCTGGTGCACGACGACGTCTTGGACTGCGCCACGGTGCGCCGCCATGCTTCCACGATTAACGCGGCCTGGGGCAATCAGGCCAGCATTCTCTTGGGCGATTATCTCTTCACGCATGCGTTTCATTTGACGAGCACGCTCGGCGACGCCGAAGCCTGCCGGCTCATCGGCGAAGCCACCAATCGCGTTTGCAGCGGCGAGCTGTTTCAGATCTGTCAGCGCGGCAACTTCGACCTGGCCGAGGAAGCCTACTTCGAAATGATCGACGGCAAGACGGCGGAATTGACGGCGTGCTGCTGCCGCCTCGGCGCTTTATACGCGGGCGTGCCGGCGCGTACGGTCGAGGCCCTGGCCGCTTTTGGCCGTTCGCTGGGCATGGCGTTTCAGATCGCCGATGACTTGCTCGACCTGGTAGGCGAGGAGCGCACGGCCGGCAAGTCGCTGGGCACGGACTTGGAGCAAGGGAAGCTGACGCTGCCCCTTATCTACTTGCTGCGTCAGGGAACACCGGAGAAGATGAGCTGGTATCGCGCGATCCTGGAGAGTCCAGAGAACCACAAGCGCGAACAGTTGGTCCCGGACTTGCTCGCCAGCGGCGCCATCGACGATGCCCGCCGCCGAGCCGAGGGCTACGCGCGTCATGCTCAGGAACAACTCGCGTGTCTGCCGGCCTCGCCCTTCAAGTCGATTCTGGAGTCGTTGCCGCGGCGCGTGATTTATCGCGACCAGTAGCGCTTGACGCGGACGATTGGGGATTAGCGCACGTCTTGGTAGGCGTCCCAGCCGAGAAAGAAAACCAGCGCGCAGGCGAGGCTGGCGACGATGCTGACGAAGGGGCTCAACCCTCCGAACGGGATGCCGATCACGAAATCGAGGATGAATACGATAAGTAAGAGGCCGGAGATGCCCATGGCGCTCCAGCACAGGTACTTTTCCA
>JAKEHV010000255.1 GCA_022614915.1 Gemmataceae bacterium
CCCGCCGTGCCGGTGGCCCCCACAGCCGCCGAACTGCTTGGCGAAGATCCGAACGCCAAGAAGATCATCAAGGCGAAGCATGCCAAGAACATTTCTTCGGGCATCGCCCACATTTTGGCGACGTTCAACAACACGCAGGTGACGATCACGGATATGCACGGCAATTTGCTGGGCTGGAGCACCGCTGGCCGTGTGGGTTTCAAGGGTTCGCACAAGAGCACGGCGTTTGCGGCGCAGCAGATCACCCAGGATGCCGCCCGCCAGGCAATGTCTCACGGGATGCGCGAAGTCGAGGTGCGGGTCAAAGGGCCCGGCTCCGGTCGTGAGTCGGCCATTCGCGCGCTGCAGGCGATCGGTCTTGAGATCGCGGTGATTAAGGACTGCACACCGGTGCCCCATAACGGGTGCCGCCCGCGCAAGAAGCGCCGCGTCTAACAATTGATTTGATTCAGCTATGGCACGTTATACTGGTCCTCGCGTTCGCATCAGCCGCCGTTTCGGTGTGCCGATCTTCGGCCCATCCAAATATCTCGAGCGCCGCAATTACGGCCCGGGTGTTCACGGTCCGAAATCGCGCCGCAAACACACCGATTACGCGCTCGGTCTGATCGAGAAGCAGAAGCTGCGGTATTATTACGGATTGCTGGAGCGGCAGTTTCGCGACGTCTATGAGCGAGCGTTGCGCCGGCGCGGCGTCACGGGCGAACAGATGCTGCAGATTCTCGAGACGCGGCTGGATAACGTTGTGTTTCATTTGGGTTTCGCGAACACGCGCGCCGCGGCGCGGCAGATGGTCTGCCACGGCCACGTCAAGGTGAATGGCCGGAAGGTGGACATCCCGTCCTTCGCGTTGAAGGTCAACGATACCATTGAAGTGAAGGACAACAATGTGTCGCGCCAGCTTGCGACGCGCGACCTGGAAATCTCGACCAGCCGGCCGGTGCCCGAATGGCTGTCGCTCAACAAGGACGGTTTCAAGGGCGTGGTGATGCGCATCCCGAGCCGGGACGAGATCCAGCCCATCGCGAACGAACAAGCGGTTGTCGAATTTTATTCCCGCTAAATGAACCAGCGCTTCTCCGAGTGGAGAGGCGCACAACGCAATTATACGGGCCGATCCGGATGCGGGAATAAACGCCGGTGAGGCCAGATTAAAATTGCCATAAGCATATGCCAGTACGTCTAGGAAGATTCGAAATGCCGAAGCGGTTGACCAAAGAGGATTCAACTGCGAATGAAACATACGCCAAATTCGTCGCCGAACCGTTTGAAACCGGTTACGGCCACACCATTGGGAACTCGCTCCGCCGCGTGCTCCTTTCCTCGCTGGAAGGCGCGGCGATCACGTCGGTGAAGATCGACGGCGCGATGCACGAATTCACGACCATTGAAGGTGTCGTGGAGGACGTGACCGAGGTCGTGCTGAATCTGAAGAAGATTCTTTTCAAGGCTCACAACCGGGAGCCGCAGACACTTTTGCTCTCCGCGAACAAGGAAGGCCAGGTGACGGCCGAGGACATCCAGCTTAACCAGAATGTGGAGCTGGTCAATCCGAAGCAGGTCATTTGTACGCTCGACAAGAAGAAAAAGTTTGAGATGGAGCTTGAGGTCAAGGTCGGCCGCGGCTTCCTGCCCGGTGACGAGAACAAAAAACCGGACCAGGCGATCGGGGTTATCGCCATCGATTCGCTGTTCTCTCCCGTCACGCGCGTGCGTTACAGTGTGGAGAGCGCGCGCGTCGGGCAGCGCACGGATTATGACCGCTTGATCATCGAGATCTGGACCGATGGCCGCATCTCGCCGGACGACGCGCTGACACAGGCCTCGGCGATCCTGCAGCACCACCTCGATGTGTTTGTCGGCTACGACAAGAACGCTGTCGAATTTGAAGAGGCTGCCGACAAGCAGGACGACGAGCGCGCCAAGCTCAAGAAACTGCTCAACATGAGCGTGAACGAGATCGAGCTGAGCGTGCGCGCGGCCAACTGCCTCAACAACGCGAATATCACGACCGTCGGCCAGTTGGCGATGAAGACCGAGGCGGAAATGCTCAAGTACCGCAACTTCGGGAAGAAATCGCTGAACGAAATCAAAGAGAAGCTCGCCGCCCTGGGGCTCAGCCTCGGCATGAACATCGAGCCCGATCTGCTCGAGACGCCAAAGGAAGAGAAATCCATCGTCGAGTAGTAATTACCTTATGCGACACCGTAAACGAACAGCCAAACTGGGCCGCCAGTTCGAGCACCGCAACGCGATGCTGTCGAACCTCGTTTGCAGCCTGATCAAGCACAAACGGGTGACGACCACATTGGCCAAGGCCAAGGCAGCCCGCTCGGTGGCCGAAAAGATGGTGACCCTGGGCAAGAACGGCACGATCCATGACCGCCGGCTGGCGGCGGCGCGTCTGCACCAGGAGGATGCCGTGCGCATTCTCTTCAACGAGATCGCGCCGACCCAAAAGGAACGCAACGGCGGCTATACGCGCATCATCCGCATGAATCAGCGGCAGGGCGATGCGGCCGAACTGGCCATCCTCGAATGGGTGGATGTGGCGGTTGCCGAACCGGAACCGCCGAAGGCGGAAAAGGAAACCAAATCCGCGGCCGAGGGTGAAGGCAAGAAGGCCAAAAAAGCCAAAGCTCCAAAGAAGGAAAAGGAGACCGCCGAAGCGGCCAGGTAAACTCCCGAACAATTGAAAACCAGCAAAGCCCGTTCTGCAGAACGGGCTTTTGTTTTTAGTCTAGTCTGTGATGCGGTTCCTTTGTCCTTGTTTGGCGGCGTGGCAAGCGGCTATGAAAGCAGGGTGAATCAACCGCGTGATTTCCGGCTTGGCATCCTCGGTTCTGGCAAAGGCTCCAATATGGCAGCCATCGCGCAGGCTTGCGCGGCAGGAAAGATTCCCGCGCGGATAGCGGTGGTGATTTCCGATGTCGGTGACGCTGGAATTCTGCAACACGCGCGGCAGTACAGCGTGCCGGGAGAATTCATTGCTCCGGGGAAATATCGCACCAAGCTCGATGACGACGCGGAGCGCGCTTATATCCGGCATCTGTCCGATGCGGAGGTGGACCTGGTCGTGCTGGCGGGCTTCATGCGCATTCTCAAGGGCGAGTTTCTGCGGGCTTTTGCCGGGCGTGTGGTCAACATTCATCCGTCATTGCTGCCAGCGTTTCCGGGGTTGGAATCGTGGAAGCAGGCGCTGGATCATGGCGTGAAAGTTACCGGTTGCACGGTCCATTTTGTCGATCAAGGCGTGGACAGCGGGCCGATTATCGCGCAGCAAACCGTGCCCGTGCTCGAGGGCGATACCCCTGAAACGTTGCACGTGCGGATTCAGGAGGCCGAAAGGCGGCTCTACCCCGCGGTGATCGGCGCCCTCGCGGAAGGCCGCATCACGGTAAAGGGCAGGCAGACGCTTTGGCGCAAGCCGTGAAAAAGAAGAAGAAAAAAATCGCTTTACCGCGCCGTC
>JAKEHV010000256.1 GCA_022614915.1 Gemmataceae bacterium
GCTCGCGGGAAACTGCCGGGAGAGTGAGCGCAGTGTTCGTACTCCGGAGTCAACCGCGCTGTTGACAATCGAAACGTTCTTGCGACAATCCCAGCAATCGTCGCGGCGACTGTATGTCATTTGATTGATGGTGAATAACGTCGATCAAAATCCAAACGACAGCAGATCGAATACATCTTGGGAGTGAGGATGCGCTCAAAGCATGCTCGCTTGACGATCCGAGAGGATGACCCCATGAAAAGAGTCCTGACTGGGCTCTTCACCTTCGCTTTCTTGATATGCAATGCCGGCGCCGTCGAGGCCCAAAAAAGGACCGGCGGTGCGAGCGGCAAAAGTTACTCGTCGGGCGGCAAACCTGCATCGTCAGGCGGCAACGCCGGCAGAAGCTCGTCCGGCGGCAGCAAGAGTTATTCGTCGGGCAGCAAGTCGTCGCCTGCCAGCAGCGGCAAGAGTTTTTCGTCCGGCGGCAAAAGCAGCCCATCAGGAAGCAAGCCTCCAAGCAGCCCAGCGCCAAGTCCTTTGGGAAGCAAAGCTCCCGGCGGCCCATCGGGAAGCACCGGCTATACCTCTGGCGGCGGCAAGAGCTATTCATCAGGGGCCAACAAGAGCGCTCCTTCCGTAAGCAATGCCCCCAGCGGCCCATCGGGAAGCACTGGCTACTCCTCTGGCGGCGGCAAGAGTTACTCCGCCGGCGGCGCGAGCGGTGACGGCGGTCCCGGCAAGAAGCCGGCCGCGCCCCGCTATGACAGCCTTGCCGCTGACCAGCAAAAGAAAACGGAGAGTCGGAGCGCGTACCAGCAGGCGCAGAACCCGCAGCCGGCTTACACCACTCCGAAGGGCGATGCAGTCACAATCGATCCAAGAGACCGCCAGGTCGAGCAGTTGCGCCGGCAACTCGATCACGAGCGTTGGGCCAATCGGCCGGAGCGGCAACGATTCTACTATGGCCCCTACTACGGACGACCAGTCGTTGTTTACAACGATCCCTACAGTTCCTTCTTTTGGTGGTGGCTGCTCGATCAAAGACTTGAGTATCAAGCATTGTGGGCGTACCATTATCGCCACTCTATGGACGGCGCCCGCTACAACGATTTGTTGGCTCGCAATGCACTCTTGGCCGCCCGTGTCAGCGAATTGGAAAAGTCCAACCTGCAGCGCGATCCGACGTATGTGCCGCCGGGGGTGGACCCCGATCTGGTCTATTCCGATGAGTACGTGGACGCCGTATACAATCCACAGCCGATCGCCGTGCCGCATCGGCCTTCCGCATCAGGAAGCGGTCTCGGCCGGTTCTTATTCTGGTTGTTTCTGCTCGCGCTGATTGGCTGCTGCATTTGGCTCGTAACCTGGCTGGTGTTCATCAAGCGTTGGAATATCTGAACTCTTCGCAAATGGGAGTGTTGATGGAATTCTCATTGCCCGAGCATTTTCTCGGCGACCTGGTGGCGGGTTTCGCCTTTGGCGTGTTGGCCATTGTGCTGGTCGTCCTGGGCTTCAAGACGCTCGATTGGCTGACGCCGCGCTGCGACTTCGAGGCCGAAGTGTCCAAGGGCAACATCGCCGCAGCCATCACCATGTCGGCCGTTATCCTGGGCATCTGCTACGTGGTCGCCAACGTCATCGTCAGCATAGTCGGCTGACGCAGATCGGAATGGCAATCCGTCCTTCGGTTGGGAGGAACAGCGCCATGGCCAAGGGCCGCACTCTGTGGGAATACTTGACCGGCAAGAAAAATCCGCAGATCGAGGAGCAATTCTTCAACCCATTCCAGGCGAAGATCGGCAGCAGCGTCACGATTGATGCAATCGACTATCGCGGCGATACGTTCTTTGTGCGGGAGATCCGCGAATACAAACGTCGGATCGACGGCAAAGAGTTCTTATTTGCAGATTATGTGCTGTCGGCGCGGCCTTTGGACGGCCTCGAAAAGCTGCTCCGGCTGCGCGTGAATCCGGCCGTCGGTTCGGAAGCCGGTTTGGCCCATCATGCGCTTCTGCTGACGCTCTGGGACGAGTTTGGCTATGACAATGCGTTTCTCGAGGTCGTCAACGATTCGTCGAAACGCTTCTTGCTCCATCAGGACGATGTCTTGGTGGGCGAGTACTGGCGCATCCATGATGTGGGCACGCCCTACGAAGCCGCGGTCAGCATCGTGAAAGACACCGGCCAGGACGGCCAGGCGACCGCGGAGGAAGTGCAACGAACGCGCCTCGACAATTGGGACTATTGGCGCGAAACCACCGACGAGGCGAACAATCCAAAGACCGAATTCGTGTTCGTGGAAATGGACAAGGAGTCCGGCTGGTTCCAGATCTGGCGCGGCGAGGACATCAACCCGCAGTGCGTCAGCGTCGTATGAGTTCGAATTGGGAGTTTCGAGTTTCGCAAAGGAGAAGTTCCATGGGGTTTCTGTACGGCGTGCTCATCACCGTTCTGGTCATTGCGGCCCTGCTCACGATTCTGTATTTCGTGAACCGCACGGCGTTCTCCCGAATCTGGGCCGCGGGGTCGGCGCAGGTCGGCAAGGCCAGCAAGGCCCTGTGGAGCGCGGATCCAGTCGCGGTTTATCAAGCGGAAGTGGATAATGCCGCCGAGGAAATCGCCGCGGCCACCCAGGGCTTGGCGCAATATCAGGGGCTGGTGGCCCGGCTCAAGCGTCAGGTCGAGGGCAATGAAAAAGACATCGCCCGCCTCAACGTTCGCGTGGACGCCGAAATAAGAAGCGGCAACGATGCCAAGGCTCAGGAGTATTTGGTGCAGCTCAAGAAAGCCCAAACGGACCTGGCAGAGAATCAGGGACAGCTGAGGACGTATGAGGAAAGCTATCAGCAAAACTTGACGCGCATTACCAAGGCGCGCGCCAAGATCGCGGAAGCCAAACGCAACGCGGAAAAGTTGGATGCCGAACTCAAGATGAGCAGGGCGGAGGCGGAAGCGGCCAAGCTGGCGGAGAAGTTCAATGTCCGCGCCGCCAATCTCGAGGGCCTGGCCGAAGTGGAGGACGAAATCCGCCGCCAAATCGACGTCAACCGCGGCCAAGCCAAAGTCGCCATGGACATTGCCAAGGTCGAAGGAACCGCCGGCGAAGAAGACGAAGAGGAACGCGTCCTTCGCGCCGAAGCAGCCGCCGAGTTGGAACAGCGGAAGAAAGTGCTTGGTTTGAAGGGTTAATCAGCGCGAGACATGTCGTTCAAATTGCCTGACCGGATTGGCGGTAACGAAAGCCGGCGTGATCGCTTGCTGGCGTGAGCCGCGTCTTATACAGTAGGACAGGTTTTCCGCTTGTTGGCCGGGGGCGCGAACAGGTTGGAAACGTGTCCTACCGAGGTTTTCCGGATGCGCTTTTGGGCCTTGATTCTCGTCGCCGCTGTGCCGCATGTCGCCTGGGCGCAAACGAAGCTGGAATGGAAATTCGAACCCGGCGACGTCTTTTTCACCGAGCGTGTCTACGCGCAAAAGCAAGTCATCGAGGTCAAGAACAAGCAGTTCAAACAGGAGAGCAGCAACACCTGGATCACGCGCGTGACCGTTAAGGAAAAAGCGGTGCAGGGGCATGTCTTGGAATTCAAAGTCGAATCGGTGACTTACAAGTCGAGCGGGCCGGCGGTCGCGGGCGGCTTCGACGACAAGATGGCCGCGAAGATGAAAGGGGCGACGTTTAGCGCCGTGGTCACGCCCGCGGGCCGCATCGCCAAGTTTCACGGCTACGACGAGTTCCTGCAACGGCTGTCCGAGAAGAATGCCGAGATCGAAAAAGTGCTCAAGGTGTTGCTGTCCGAGGAGACGATCAAGGAAGGGTTGGAGGAGACGCTCGCGTTTCTACCGGAGAAACCAGTCGCCAAGAGCGATAAATGGAAGCGCGAGTCCGTCGAGCAGGCGCCGCCCTTTGGCTCCTTCAAGACTGTATTTGAATATGTTTTGGAGGACGACAAGGACGGCGAGCACACGATTGCATGTGCGATCAAGATGACTTATTCCAAACCCGCCGCCGATCACGAGCTGTTCCGTGTCGTAAAGGGCGGACTCAGCGCCGAGGACGGCAAGGCACACTATGTCTTCGATAGCGGCAGAGGCCGGCTCTTGCGCGGCGAGAAATCGATCCACATGAAAGGCGATATCGTCCTCGAAGCCATGGGCAAAGAGACGCCCATGGTTTTCACGAGTGACAATACCCTCAAGATTCGCGTGTTCGAAAAGGAAGAAAAGAAATGAGACATGCCTTGGGCATCGCCTTGGTCCTCCTGTCGCTATCCACACTCCGCGCCGATGACTGGCCCGACTTCCTCGGACCCAAGCGCAACGGCATCTCCAGCGAAAAGAACCTGAATTGGAACTGGCTGGCCAATCCTCCCAAGGAGCTTTGGCGCAAGCCGCTCGGCAGCGGCTACGGCTCCTTGACCATCGTCGGCGAGCGCGTCTATGCGCTGGTCAAGCGCGGCGAGCGCGACGGCGCTGTCTGTTTGAGTGCGGCCAACGGTGACGAGATTTGGGCAGCGGACGCCGCTCCGACCTATCTCGATTTTCAGCGTCAGGGCGCTGGCCCGCGCGCTACACCGGTTCACCACGCCGGCAAACTCTATTGCCAGTTCGGCGGCGGTGAACTTGTTTGCCTAACGGAGAACGGCAAACCAGTTTGGCAGAAGAACATCTTCAAAGAGGCCGGCGCTATCGCTCCCAGCGGCAAATACTACTGGGGCGTTTCCTTTACGCCGCTCGTTTTCGGCGACGCGATTATCGTCCAGCCCGGCGGCGACAAGAACAACGCTGTCGCCGCGTTTCACAAAAACACCGGCAAGCGACTTTGGATGCTGGGCAACGACACCTTGGGCTACGCTTCCCCGATGATCTTCGAAATCGAGAGGCAGATGCAACTTATTGTCCCGACCGGAAGCTCGATTCTCGGCATCGATCCGGTCAAGCCGCGCATTCTTTGGCGCTATCCATTCGGCAACGAGTTCAACGCCACCTGCTCCAATCCCGTTTGGGCGAACAACCTGCTGTTCGTGTCGGCGGCGTATGGCGGCGGCGCGGCAGCGCTAGACATCGAGCCGGACGGCAAGGAATGGAAAGTGAACGCGAAATGGACGAATATCAAGGCACTGCAAAGCCTGTACGCCACCAGCATCGAGAAGGACGGCAAGATCTACGGCATCAGCGGCGACCTGGGCGCGATCTTCTTGCGCTGCCTCGACCTCGAAACCGGCAAAACGCATTGGGAAGAACGTCTGCAATCGCGCAGCACGCTCTTGGCCGCCGACGGGCACTTGCTCGTCCTCGATCAAGACGGCAACCTGAGCGCCGTCGAATGGACGCCGGCGGCCTACCGTCAGAAGGCCGAACTGCCGAAGCTGCTCGCGAGAAAATCGTGGGCAGTACCCGCGTTGGCGAACGGGCGCTTGTATTTGCGTGACGAGCGGCAAGTCGTTTGTTTGGATTTGCGATAGCGACAAGGCTGTCCACGAAAGAACACGAATGCACACGAAATCTTTTTTCGTGCGCTTTCGTGTTCTTTCGTGGATAAGCTGCTTAATGTGCCGTTTTGACTTCTTCCTTTGGAATCCGCATTGCGTAGAAGGAACGCCAGACGAAGTAAAGCGCGATCGCGAACAAGATGACGCCGGCCACCGCGGTGACCGCGCCTTGGCCCGCCTTGGTCATCTCCACGGCAATCTCGACCGCCAGAAGGCCGAACAAGGTTGAAAACTTGATGATCGGGTTGAGCGCCACCGAAGTCGTGTCCTTGAACGGATCGCCGACGGTGTCGCCGATAACGGTCGCGGCGTGCACATCCGTGCCTTTTTCCTTGAAGTCCACTTCGACCAGTTTCTTGGCGTTATCCCAGGCACCGCCCGCGTTGGCCATGTAAATCGCTTGGAACAGGCCGAACACGGCGATGGAGATGAGATAGGCGACGAAAAAGTTCGGATTAAAGAGCGCGAAGGCCAGCGTAATGGACATCAGGGCGATGAAAATGTTCTTCATTCCGTTCTGCGCGTATTCCGTGCAAATGCGAACCACAGTCTTGGCATCCTCGATATCGGCCTCTTTCTTATCGAGATTCATGTTCCGCTTGATATACTCGACCGCGCGGTAAGCGCCTGTGGTCACTGCTTGCATCGACGCGCCGGAAAACCAAAAGACCACTGCCCCGCCGCAGATGAATCCGAGCAGCACCGGCGCTTGCGTGAGTTCCAGTTGCAGCAGCTCTGCCTTGCCCAAGAGCAGAATGATGGAGAAAATCATGGTCGTTGCGCCGACAACGGCGGTGCCGATGAGTACGGGCTTGGCCGTCGCCTTGAAGGTGTTGCCGGCGGAGTCGTTCGCTTCCAGATAATGTTTGCCGCGTTCGAAATCAGGATCGAATCCAAAGTCGCGCTGGATCTCTTCCTTGATGCCGGGAATGTGCTCGGTCTGGGCCAATTCAAAAACCGACTGCGCATTGTCGGTGACCGGGCCGTAGCTATCCACGGCGATGTTGACTGGCCCCATGCACAAGAAACCGAAGGCGACCAGGCCGAACGCGAAAATCGAGCCGACGCCCTCGGGCGGCTGGCCGGGCTTCAAATTCACCAACATGATTCGGTCGAGCCCCTGCAAGCTGACGAAATAGGCGCCTGCCATCAAACTCGCGATCAAGATGCCCTTCCAAAACGCGCTGAAGTTGCCGGCGACAATGCCGGAGAGAATCGTCAGCGACGCGCCGCCTTCGCGCGAGGCAATGACAATCTCATTGACATGCTTGGAGTGGGAGCTTGTGAAGATCTTGGTGAATTCCGGTATGAGCACCGCCGCCAACGTGCCGCAACTGATGATGGTCGCCAGTTGCCACCAAAGTTGATCGAACTCTACACCGCTCACCCTCAAGTCGCCGATCAGCAGCTTGCTCATTAGGAACGACGTCGAGATGCATAGGATCGAAGCGATCCAGATAAGGCGCGTCAAGGGCTGTTCGAAGTCGAATTCCTTGAGCCCCTTGTATTGCTTTTCCGAAATGGCCTGATTGACGAAGTAAGAGATGCCGGACATGAAGTCCATCAGGAACCGCATCGTGAAAATCCAGACGATGAGCTTGACCTGAATCTCGATGCTCGGGACTGCCAGCGTAATGAACGCGATGAGGGCGACGCCGGTGACGCCATACGTCTCGAAGCCGTCCGCAGTCGGGCCAACCGAATCGCCGGCATTGTCGCCGGTGCAGTCGGCGATGACGCCGGGATTGCGCGGGTCGTCTTCCTTTACTTTGAAGACGATTTTCATGAGGTCGGAGCCGATATCCGCGATTTTGGTGAAAATGCCGCCGGCGATGCGCAAGGCTGAGGCGCCCAGCGATTCACCGATGGCGAAGCCGAGGAAGCAAACGCCGACGATCTGCCGCGGCACAAATAAGAGAATGATGACCATCATCACTAGTTCAAGCGAGATGAGAAACAGACCGACCGACATGCCCGCGCGCAGCGGAATATTGACGACGTCCCAGGGCTCGCCCTTGAGGGAAGCGAAAGCGGTGCGGCAGTTGGCGTACGTGTTGACGCGGATGCCGTACCAGGCCACCCAATACGAGCCCCCCATGCCCACGACCGAAAAAAGCAAAACGAACAGCACCTTGAGGATGGGTGCAATGTGCGTGGGAGCGGCGATCGAGGTAATGGTCTCCCCATGCGCCGCCCATTGTTCCGGACTCAGTCGCGTCCGAAGCTTCGCAACAAACTCGTCCTTGCTGTGGGCCTTCTCGCCCTTGAGCTGCTCCAACGCCTTGAGCACTTCATCCGGCAATTTCTTGTTGTCCTTTGGATACAGCCGGAGTTCCTGATGGGTGCGATCCGTGAACTCATACTCCCCGGTGTGCCCATAACCGAGCAAATAATACGAGATGGCGACCGCAATGAGGACAAACAGCATTAAGAGGAATCTGCCTTGCTGAATGAGGTAGGTCTTGCAGGTCTGAAAGATGGTCTCGGCAACGTTGAGCATTGACTGATGCGCGGGCAGCTTGTGGATCTGCGTCCGCAAATACAAGCTGATGCTCAGCGTTCCGGTGATGACGACCGCGCCCCAAAACAGCAACCACCAGGCGCTGACCGTATTGCCGAAGAATACATCCACATGCAAATCGGGAATGGCCAGGTCCGCCTCGCTCGCCTGCAACGAGCCTCCCATAAGAAACAGCGCGACAAGCGAGAAAAGAACCAGCTTGGAAATCTTCATGACGCTCCACTCTTTGCTTCGGATCCATCCGGTCAAAACACCGCGAACGGCACCGGCCCGCGCCGGCGGCACACCTTGCCCGGATTGCCTTTTTTTCAATTTCTTAAAAGGATGGTATAAAGAATGAGCCAGTTGCGCGGCAAGACTGGCAGCGTGAAAATAAGGGAATCTTATTCACCTGCTCCCATCAAAATCTGTTCATGGATGGCGAGGCCGACTCGAGCGTCCCATGCACGCAACAGCCTCGCAAAGACCGGTCCCCGAAACGGCGCCGACTGCCCCATGAAGCGACTCACGCTCACGATACAATAGGGCGTGCTCAAGAGCAGAATTTCGTACGCGGCGAGAAGATCCTTCGGCAATAAAGGTTGCTCTTTGAAGCCCAACCCCAATTCCGCGCACAGTTCGCGCGCGACTTGCAGGCTAATACCGTTGAGGATGCGGTCCAAAGGCGGCGACAGGATCGTATTGCCGCGAACGACGACGACATTGGCGGCTGAGGTCTCTGTTACGTAGCCGTCGGCGTCCAACAACAAGGCGGCCGCGCCGGAGTTCGTTCTGCGGACTTCACGCTCGGCCAGCCACCAGTGCATGCGGCTGCGCATTTTGATGCGCGGGTCGATGCAATCCTTTGGAATCTGTCGCACGCTGGGGATGACAAGCGACGCTCCATTCTGAATGAGCGGACGGTAGCGCGCGAAGGGCAGAGGAAATGTGTGCATGCCGAACGTGGCTGCGCTATCGCCCGCGCCGCCGGGTTCGCCGAGATAGTACCCGACTGGACCGGGCGTGGCGAAAAGGACGAGACACAGTTCTTGTCCGGGGTCTAGAAGTTTGGAATTCTGCTCCGTTAGCGCGGCGGCGCTTTCGGTGATTTGCGCATCGGTGCGATTCACGTCGATATCGCTAAGCCGGCAACTCTGTCGAAACCGCTCCAAGTGATCCGGCCAGCGATAGAGCCTATGGTGAAAGGTCCGGCATAGGTCGGTGACGGTCGTTCCCCAGACGAAACCGGCGTCGCTTAGCGAAAGAGAAGCTTGGGACTGCGGCAAGAACTGACCGTGGAGGAAAACCAAGGGTTCATTCATTAAGGAATTGTATTCCAGCCCCTTGTTTACGTTGCGCGCTCACTGGATGCTATCCAGGATTCGATTCAGTGAGCGCGAAACGTAAACGGTCCCTTTGAAGTCCATCCCTGCGCCAAAGCCACACGAACACCGGTAGGATTGCCAGGGCACACCATTGATAGATTGTGAGCCCCAGCCAGAACTCCGGCTCGGGCCGAATGAACTCCGTGACAAAGCGATATGCCAAATACGAAATGATATAGAGTTTGATGAGCTGCCCGCGGAAGTAACCTCGCTTGTAGAATTGTGCGAGCACGACGGCGGCGCTAAGATGGAAGGCGAATTCGTAAAGCTGCGTCGGATGCCTCTTGACGCCGTCGCCGAAGTCGACGCCCCAGGGCATGCCGGTGGGCGTGCCGAAACAGCAAGGCCCGACGAAGCAGGCGAGCCGGCCCACGGCGATGGCCGCCGCCACCGGGGCCGCGAACGTGTCGCCCGTCTTCAGGCGAATGTGCAGCGCCCACTTGGCGATCTCGACGCCGAAGTAGCCGCCGACCAGGCCGACCAGAATCGTTTTGCCGCTGTCGAACCACGCCCGCCCCGAAACGAATCCTTCGAAGTCCATCAATAGAAACGGCAACTTCGCTCCCACCATGCCGCCCACGAACGCGCCCAAGCCCAAGCCGAGACGCTGTCCCGGCGACAAGGGCAACGGTCGCTGCGTTCGCCGGCTGACGAGAAAGCCGGTGGCGACGGCGAGGCCCATGATCGCGGGATACATCCAGTCCATTATTTTGAAAACACCTCGAGCGACCGCCGCAATTCCGGCAGCCTGACGTGTCCTTCGCGATACAAAACGTTGTACGCGCAAAACGGAATCACGTGGCCGCTGGGCAACACGTGATGGATGCAGCATTTCATCAGCCGGCGCACGTCGAAGTTGTACGCGTCGAGGAAGGATGTGATCGTAATGCGAAATACGTCGGCAGGAGACAAATCCTCAGCCAACGCCCGCGCGAAAAACTCCCCAGCAATCGACTCCAAGCTCTCCGCGCCCGGCTTGCCGTTTCGCGCTCGCGCCTCCAACCCAAGTATTGGAATCACATCGCCGGCCAAATCCAACTGCTTCTTCCCGCCGCACTCACCCCCCGCGCAACAACCCAACTTTCCCAGATATTGCTCCATGAGCTGCCGCGCCCGCGGCCGCGTAAACGTGATGCCGTTGGCCAGAATGTCCAGATGGTTGCGGGCGTCGATGAATCGGCTCAAGGGCACGACCCGTCCGCCGGACCGGTATGCATATGACAGACTGTGACAATTGGGATGCGCGCACGGCAATGGCATGAAGTCGTCTTCGCGAAACAGGCCGTCCGTCTGCGCCGCCACCGCTTTGATCACTTCCGGAAACGTGATGCGCCGCTCCAAATCTTCGGGCAGCACGTGCCGTCCCGAATAGGTCGCCGGCTGAAAACTGATCCCGGTCACCCAGGGCCGTTCCAAACCGAAATTCACGATCCTGCCGATGTCGTGATCGTTCACTCCCGGATGCAGCGTAACCACCAGAATCACCCGAATGCCGTGCTTGCCCAGGTTTTCGACCGCACGCAGCTTGGTCGCAACTAATGGCTCGCCCCGCAATGCCTTTGTGCCTTCGTCGGAAAAACCATCAAACTGCAAATAGACTTCGAAGCGACTGCGGAGTTGGGCGACTTGCTCCGTGAAGGATGGATCGTGTGCGAAACGCAAACCGTTGCTGTTGATCATGACGAGGTCGATTGACTGATCACAGCCATATTCGAGAATCTTTAGAAAGTCCGGATGAATCGTCGGCTCGCCGCCCGATAGTTGCAAGACCTCGGCCCGCCCTTCCACCTCAACCAATCGATCGATGGCTTGTTTGCACTCGGCGAACGAAAGGTGCTTGCCCCTGGGCCCGCTTGACGCATAGCACATCGGGCATTCGAGATTGCAAGACGACGTAATCTCCACGAGGCCGATGCAAGTGTGCTGCTCGTGCTCGGTGCACAGGCCGCAGTCGTATGGGCAGCCGCGCTTGGGGTCGACTGCCATGACCGACGGCACTTTCCCCGGCAGGCTGTATTCCATGCGGTCGTACCACTTAACATCGGAGCAAACGAAATCCTCGCGCACGCCGTGTTCGGGGCAGGTCTTGCGGAAATAGACCCGGCTGCCCTTGGTAATGATCTTCGCCGGCACGAGGGCGAGGCATTCAGGGCATAGGCTTTGCGTCATGCCGAGGAAGGTGTGATCGCGAAGTTGCATTAGGATTTTCCGATCCAACTAATAAGGCCTACAAACGACACAACAGCCATCAATCCAAGAAACACAAAGGACACAATCATCCCTAAGAAACCTAAGAATGTGTGAAACCACTCCTTTCCCGTCATGGGCAGTCCTTGTTGAGTGCATCGACTGGACCTAACCATGTGCTGGATAGCGCTGGAAAGGTAAGGAGAGGCATGAATATCGCCAAAAGCGGCGCTTTGACCAAGTATATCAACGCAATCAGCAGCAACGGAATCACGATCAAACCAGCGACCCGCCACAGTGGCTGCAGCGGATTTTTCCAAGATCGCTCAGTCAATCGTTGTTGAAAAGGGCTAGAAATGGTCCTCAGATCTGCCGGCAACATTTCGCCGCAGGACCAACATGGCGCGGGGGCAGGTGTGATCCGTTCCGCCCCGCAATGAAAACAACGCCACCGCCCCGGTGCGCGTTCTTCCGCCGCCAGTTCCTCCCACGGCTTGTCCTGACGCGGCGGCACGGGAATCATGTTGGCCTCCACAATGTAGTAGGCACACTCCGTGTGCCGTTGCGGGCGGACGGCACACGGAGTGTGCCTTCTACATTCTGCCCCCGCGGGTACGCCTCACCGAAAGGTCGCGAAACAAATCGCGGCGCAGGTTACGAAAAACGCCGCGCCGGCCGCGACCGCCACCAGCATTACTACGCCGAGATAGGCGAGAAAGGTCCGTAGCCACTGTCCACCGGAATAGGGGGCGCCCATCTTCTCGCGCACGGACTCCACGTACAACGTCCGGAACAAACACGGCAACGCGACGATGCCGAGCAAGATGGCGAATCCCGGCGCTTCCACGACGGTCGTCATGGACAAAAGGAACACACACAAGAACAACCCGCCCATGATGATGAGAAAGACGTTGTTGCCTTTGGTGTATTTCGTCTCGCCGCCGCGCAAGGCGAGCGGACGCCGCCCTCTCGGCAACGGGCCGTCGTGCTCGGGCAGTTTTTCTCCGCACAGCCAGCACGGCTCCGCCGCCGAAGTGATGCGTGCCGCACCGCACGCGGGACAGGTCGGCCCCTTCGACCAATCGCCCGGAGGCGTTCGGACTGTCGGGGACATCTATTCCCTCCTGTCTCCTTGACTTTTGGGCAACAGCTTTTCGAAAATCCACACAGCTACGACCACCGCGCACATCGGTCCCAGCACAAGGCCGGTAATGATTCCCCACCCAAGCTGTTCTTCGCCCTCTACACCAGCATGTTTTCCAGCAGCAACGCCGGTATAGAACCCGCCCCAGCAGGAAGCGAAAAAGGCAATTGCACCGGCCGCGATCGCAGCAATTGCAGTGGTAACGCTTGCGGCCACGTTAGTAGTACGTTGAACAATCGCTTCTTTTCTTGTCACTCTCCAAAGGACCCACAAAAACGGCGTCAACATGATCGCCAAGAGAATGCCAAGGCCGGGGATTGAAAATAACAATCCAATCACAATTAACGAGCTCAGCACTGTCATGACAATACTGACGACGACGCCTCCGCCTGTCGCGGCCAATCGGGATTCTTTTCCAGCATTGAGTAGTTTGGGTAATCGGGCCCCACAAAGCCAACAGGGCTCCTCAACGAGCACGATACGCTCCGCTCCGCATTCGGGACAGGTCGGCACTGGCGCGGAAGCAAGTGGCACTTGAGAAGTCATCCGTCGCCTCGCTCGTTTCGCGAGTAACGCCACATTCAAGCAAGCACGAAAGCGGCACGCCTATCACGCGCTTTCCAGTGTTTTCTTGTCCGCTTCTTCCAACCGCCGCGCGTAGTCCTCGGCCAGCGAACGCACCCGCCGAATGATCTGGCCCAAGACGACGCCGCAAAATACCAAGCCCAAGAC
>JAKEHV010000257.1 GCA_022614915.1 Gemmataceae bacterium
CTCCGCGCTCCGCGCTCCACTCTCCGCGCTCCGCGCTCCGCGCTCCGCGCTCCGCGCTCCGCGCTCCACGCTTCCTTTCCCGATCAACCCCAACGGTTCGCAGGGCGACGTGGCCGGGGTATGCGACGCGACGGGGCGTGTGCTAGGCTTGATGCCGCACCCGGAACGCCACGTGCTGCCGACGCAACACCCGCAATGGACCCGGCGCGGCTTGGCGGAGGAGGGACAAGGATTGCGACTGTTCAAGAACGCGGTGGCTTACTTTCTATGATTTTGTTGTTGAAGTAGAATCCACGAGAGGCTGCCATGGCGAAACTTTGGTTCTATACGCGTGAAGGCCAGCAAACCGGGCCCGTCAGCGAGGCCGAGCTGAAACAGCTGGCCGCGAATGGAGTGCTCAAGCCGACCGATATGGTCTGGACCGAAGGCATGCCGGCGTGGGTGCGCGCGAGCACCAGCGCGAGCTTGTTTCCCCAAGACGGAATCATCGTCAGTCCGTCGGAAGGACCGCGCAAAGCCGCACCCATCAGGTCCGAACTGCCTCCGAAAGAACGGGCTACGAAAAGGCTTCTCGACCGGGATGAGGACGATCAAGATCGTCGCCAACGCCGCGGCCGCCCCGAGCGCGACAACGACGAACACAGGCCGCGCCGGCGGCGACGTTCGGAACAGCGTGGCCTTAGCTCGGGCGCGAAAAAGGGCATCGTTGCCGGCGCCGTTGGTCTGCTGCTCATTGTCGCTGTCGTGGTGATCATTGCCGTTACGCGTAGCGGCGGTGGCGGCGGCCCCGGGGGCGGCGGCGCTGCCGGCGGCGGCGGTCCGGACTTTATGGCGGCGGCGGATAACTTCAAGGTCAAGTTCCCAAGCAATCCCAAGCAGCAGACGCAGAATATTCTGGGCTCTGCCACGTCGATGTACACTCTGGAGACGCGCGACGGCGCCATGATCGTTTCGGTCACCGATATGTCCCACCTGATACCAGCCGGGGAACCAGACGCCAAGATCCAGAACCGTCTTGATGGCTCGCAGCAAGGCGCGGTCGGCAACATCGGCGCGAACATGACTTCCTCGCAACGCATTATGCTCGGCGGCAGGCATCCCGGCCGCGATTTTTGGGCCGATCTTCCTGGAAACAAAGGGAAGTTGCATGCCCGCGTCTATCTGGTGGATCGAAAGCTCTATCAACTGTTGGTGATGGGCGTGCCTTCCTATGTCAACTCCGGCGCGGCGAATAGCTTTTTGGAGTCGTTTGCGCTTCTAAAATGACTGCATGGCCGCCAAACCCAAAGCCGTCGTTCTCCTGAGCGGCGGCTTAGACTCCACGACCACGCTCGCGATCACGCAGCATGAAGGCTTCGAGGCGCACGCGATCACCTTTCGCTATGGCCAACGTCATGCCGTCGAGATCGAGGCCGCCCAAAAGATCGCCGCGCGCATGGGCGTGGCCCGGCACATCGTCGTGCCTATCGATCTTCGCGTGTTCGGCGGTTCCGCCCTCACCGCCGATCTTGCCGTGCCCAAGGACCGCTCCCTCGACGACATGGGCCACGGCATTCCGATTACTTATGTCCCGGCGCGCAATACGATTTTCCTGTCCTTCGCGCTGGCGTGGGCCGAAGTTCTCCAAGCGCAAGACATCTTTCTCGGCGTCAACGTGCTCGATTACTCCGGTTACCCGGACTGCCGGCCCGAATACATTGAAGCTTTCGAGAAGATGGCGAACCTGGCGACCAAAGCCGGCGTGGAAGGCGATTTGCGCCTGCGCATTCACACGCCGCTCATCCGGCTGACGAAGGCCGAGATCATTCGCCGTGGTTTGGAGCTGGGCGTCGATTACAGCCTGACGATCTCGTGCTATGATCCGGGCCCCGGCGGCAAAGCCTGTCGCCGCTGCGACGCGTGTTTATTGCGGCAGAAAGGCTTCGCGGAAAACCAACTCATCGATCCAAGTGTGGTTGAATAATCGCGGAGGCGCAGAGAACCGCAGAGGAAAGGCATAAGTCAAACGCAGGCAGAATCACTGCTTCGTCTTTCCTTCTGTCTTTCTCCCTGCGTTCCTCCGCGCCTCTGCGGTTTAATAGCTCAATGATGGTGGCCGTGCGCGAATACCCCGCGATCGGCACCGAAAGTCTGCCGCAGCATGGCGTCGTTGACGATTTCGGACGGCGGGCCCTGGCATTGAATTAAGCCGTCCATGAGACACAAGACGTGATGGGAGTGATGGCTGACAACGGACAGGTCGTGTGAAACGAGCAAGATCGAGACGCCGCGTTCGCGATTAAGCCTTGCGATCAACTCGTAGAAGCTCTCTTGGTCCTTGAAGTCAACGCCGGCGGCAGGTTCGTCCAGCAGCAACAGCTCCGGATTGGGCTCGAGCGCCAACGCCAAGAGCACGCGCTGCAATTCGCCGCCGGAAATGCGGTCCGCGGGCCGGTCCAAGAGGGCAGGCGAGGCGCCGACGCGGCCGAGCATTGTGGTCATTTGCGCGCGGACGGCGGCGTTGATGCCGAAAAAAAGCGGGCGCTTCTGCAGCGCCAAAGCCAATAAGTCGCGCACGGTGATGGGTACGTTGCCTTCGAGCCGGAGCTTTTGCGGCACATAACCGACGTGGTTGGGATTTTGGTGAGTGTGATCGTGGCCGCAGTGGAAGCTGATCTGGCCTGTATACGGCACCTCTTTGAGGACGGCGCGCAGCAAGGTCGTCTTGCCCGAGCCGTTCAGGCCGATGAGGGACGTAATCTGGCCGCGGACAATGTCGGCGTTGACGCTCCTTAGGATGGCGTTGCCGCCGAGCGTGACGCACAGGCCGCGGATGGAAACCAGGGGCGGGGTCATGGCAGGGCCTTGGC
>JAKEHV010000258.1 GCA_022614915.1 Gemmataceae bacterium
AACTTCGAGCAAGCCATCGCCCGCTTCCTCGGCAAAGGCGACGCCATTCTTTACAGCTCGTGCTGGGACGCCAACGGCGGCCTGTTCGAGACCATCCTCGGCGAGGACGATGCCGTGATTTCCGATGAGCTTAACCACGCCAGCATCATCGACGGCATCCGCTTATGTAAGGCGAAACGCTTCCGCTATAAGAACTGCGACATGGCCGATCTGGAACGCTGCCTCCAAGAAGCGAAGGACAGCCGCTTTCGACTGATTGCGACCGACGGCGTCTTCTCGATGGACGGGCTTTTGGCGCCGCTGCCGGAAATCTGTGCGTTGGCGGACAAGCATGACGCCTTAGTGATGGTCGACGACAGCCACGCCACGGGCATTTTGGGCGTGGGCGGGCGCGGCACGCCAGAGCAACTGGGCGTGCTCGAGCGCATCGACATCATCACGAGCACCTTGGGCAAGACGCTGGGCGGTGCGGCCGGCGGGTTCACGTGCACGTCCAAGGAAATCGTCGAGTTCTTGCGGCAGAAGTCACGGCCCTATCTGTTTTCGAATGCCCTGCCGCCGCCGATCGTCGCCGCAGCGGCCAAGGCGCTGGAGCTGGTCCAGACAAGCGCCGCGCTGCGCGAAATGCTACACGCGAATGCCAAGAAACTCCGCGCCGCTCTCGAAGGCGCGGGCTTTCGCCTCAAGCCCGGCAGCCACCCCATTCTCCCCGTCATGCTCGGGGACGCGGCGTTGGCCGGCCGCCTGGCCGACCGGCTTTTGGAAAAAGGCATTTACGTGATCGGCTTCAGCTATCCGGTCGTGCCGCAAGGCCAGGCGCGCATCCGCTTGCAATTGTCCGCGGCGCACACCGACGAGCAGTTGGACCGGGCGGCCGCGGCGTTCGCCCAGGTGGGGAAGGAATTGGGGATTGTCGCATAGCTTCACGTGCGCGTATTTTTTCAAACAGCACTTGACTGATCGACGCTTGAATCATATGATTCAAATTCGACCTGGAGAAAGTTTACCATGAAATGAACCTCGAAGACATTCGAAGTGAGTTAATTGACTTGTTCGAGAACGATGATTGGAGAATAACGAACAAGGCAGAAAGGGATGGCAAGGAGATTCTGAGTTTGGTCACGGGGTTCGCCTCACAGTTCGCCATCGTCGAGTTTGTGACCGATTGCTTGAAACAGAGTGAGCCAATGCACGAAATCCAGCGCGGTGAACCACCAGGTTCGCGGAGTGTTGGATACGTGATGAATGTATGCAAACGAGGAATGGACGACTTGTACATCGAACTCGTCATTGAAGATGATTTGGCATGGATCATCAGCTTTCACATTAGCAAACACAGCAAACGCAAGAGAGAAACGCGCCAAAATGAATAAGCAAAAGTGCGTCGTTTGCGGAAAGGGCCTTTTGCGCGCCGTGACGGTGTCGCGCGAGGTAGACTATAACGACGACGGCAGTGCGCTCAAAATCCAAGTTAAGTTACCCGCGGAAAAGTGCAGCCACTGCGGGGAGACCTTTTTCGGACCGCAAGCAGCGCAAGTCGAGCACGCGGCGCTTTGCCGCGCGCTCGGTTTGCTCACTCCCAAAGAAATCGTCGCGCTGCGTGAAGCTCTTGGACTTAGCCAAGAAGAGTTTTCCGATCTAACGGGAATCGGCCGAGCCACGATATCACGCTGGGAAAGAGGTCGCTTGCTTCCAAACAAAGCGATGGACCATTACCTTCGCCTGGTCAAGAAGAGCAAGAATAACCTCAAGTACCTTAGGGAAATCGCGCACGCGAAATGATTCCTCCTTGCTGCTCGCGGAGCAACTCTGTCACGCCACACGTCGTAGAAGTCCGACGCTTTCTGATTCATCCGCTCGAGCAACAGTACGCTCTTTCGACAATGTCAAAACCAAGCCAATGAAAACCAGCGCCGCCGCGGTGTGCGCCTTATACGACATCGCAACCAAGAACAATTGCTGGCCCAGAAAATCGCGGTGCACGGCGATGATGATCAGTATCGCTAGGGCGGCAGCAACTAGCTGCCAGCTTGGCAGGCGCTCTTGCGCGACGCACGCCCGTAGCCAAAGGAACGCCGCCGGCAACACCAGCACCAAGTGTTGCTGCCAACAAAGCGGTGAAAGAATCGCAGCCAGCACGCACACGACGCTCCACTCTTGGGCCAGCGAGGAGTCGCTCCAATCTGGGCTCCACGGCTTGCGAAAGCGCCAGGCCAAAACCAGCGCAAGGCACAAAAGGACGCCCTTTACCACGCCCTTCGCCGTCGCAGGCTCCAAGTCGCCGAATTGCGCGAACAGCGGATGCTCCAGGTGCAAGCGGTGGCCGGGCGGATGGGTTTGCAAGTACCGGGCGATGGCAAGCGATAGCGCTTGGTTGCGCGGATTGGGCGGTTCAATGCCGTTCTCGGAGGGATCGTCGAGCGCGAGGTTCTGTGTGAAGCATGTCAGCCACTCGCGATGTTTGTCGATGGTTTGACTCCAGCCCAGCCATAGCGCCGGCGCCAGGCACCACAGAAAGAAGAAGACCAAAGACCAGCCGGCGGCACGCCATTGCCGTTTGTAAGCCAGGTAAGGAAGAAAGAGAAGCGGCGTGACTTTGTAGACGCAGGCGAGACCGAGCCAGAAACCACACAGCCAGTGCCGACCCAAATACACGGAATAGAGCGCCGCCGACAGGAAAAACAACAGTAGGATTTGCAAGCCGCATTCTTGAAAGTCGCGCAGCAAATAGAACGCCATGAGAGTCAAGACCAGCGCCGCCGCGACCGCACGTGCGCGCCGTTCCAGCCAATGCCGGCGCTGTGCCAGCCGATCCCAAATCACGACGGTGACTGCCAAGGCGCCGAGCGCCAATAAACAAAAGAGCGCGCGATCGAGACGATAGGGCAAGCCCGCGGACCAGGCGTCGATCATGATCCGCGCCGGCAGGTAGTGCTCGCCGTAGCCGGAGTACATGTCGCCTTGCAGAAAGCGCTGCCCGAGCTGCCGGTGCCACAAGAAATCGTTGTCACGATCGGCGACGCCCTGCACCACGCAGAAAACGAAGAAGAAACTCAAGCCGATCCAGGCCGCGGTGAGAAAGGGGCGCGAAGTGTGCCATCGAATTGGCTGGCCGGGACGCTCCATCATCCCTCCGCAGAAGAGGAATGCGAAGCATAGAGCCTGAGCAACTCCGCGTCAACAGCGGATCGCCTCCTCAATCCAGCCACCGCCCAATACTCTCTCCCCATCATAAAAAACGACCGCCTGACCCGGCGTGATCGCGCTCTGTGGCTCGGTGAACGTCACGCGGGCACTGCCGTCGTCCGCTGCGGACACCTCGGCGGCCGCAGGCGTATGGCGGTAGCGGATCTTCGCTTCACAGGGAAGCGTCCCTGTTGGCGGTTCGATCAGCCAATTGACACGCGACGCGATGAGTCCCGGCGCCAGCAGCTCTTCCTTGTCGCCGACGACGATCGCATTCGTCTGGGGCATGATCTCGAGCACATAGCGCCGGGCCGCGGAGCCAAAGCCGAGGCCCTTGCGCTGGCCGATCGTGAAGTTCTCAATGCCGTCGTGCGGCGCGAGCACTTTTCCCGTCGTATCGACGATCTGGCCCGCGCTGGCGAGTTCCGGCCGCTTCTTGCGGATGAAGTCCGCGTGGTCGTTGTCCGGGACGAAACAGATTTCCACGCTGTCCGGCTTCTCGGCTACGCCCAAGTCCTCTTGCCGTGCGATCTGGCGCACTTCGTCTTTTGCGAAGCCGCCGATCGGGAAAAGCAAGTGCGGCAATAAGCTGCGCTTAAGGCCAAACAGCACATAGGACTGGTCTTTGGCCGGATCGGCGCCTTTGCGAAGCCGCGCCGCGCCGTCGTCGCGGTCCACCTGGGCATAATGGCCGGTCGCCACGAAGTCGGCACGGAGCTGTTTGCCGTACGACCAAAGTTTGCCGAATTTGAGCCAGGTGTTGCAGACGACGCAGGGATTGGGCGTGCGGCCGGCCGAGTACTCATCGACGAAGTAATCCATGATCCGGCCGAAGTCATTCTCGAAGTCCAGAGCATAGAAGGGAATGTCGAGCCGGTCGGCGACGCGGCGCGCGTCGGCGGCGTCGACCGCTGAACAGCAGCCCTTCTTGTGTTCCGCCCGCCCGTCTTCCGCCGCATGCACTCCGGTGCGCATGAACAAGCCGACGACGTCGTAACCTTGATCCTTCAAAAGCCAAGCGGCGACGGAACTATCCACGCCGCCGCTCATGGCCAATACCACACGCGGTTTCATCCTGCTATTGTAGCGGAAGTGGAGAGTTGTGAGTGGTGAGTTGTGTGGCTTACCACTCACCACTTACAACGCACCAAATACCAACTTATTTTTGGGGTTGAGGAACGAGGGGCGCTTTGGACACTGACGTCGGCGGCGTGCCGGAATACTGGCTGTAGTCGAGCCAGAGCATGACGCAGCCGACGATCAACGCCAACAGGGAAATGGCGAGCATGCCGGTGTAGGCGTCGTTCAGGGCGGGTGAGCTGTCGGAATCGTCTTTTTTGGCCATGGCTGAATCCTCGTAGCAGCAAGCTGCCAGCTTGCTGCTTGTGCGGCAGGCTGGCAGCCTGCCGCCACGTTGTGTGTTTACGGATTGTTGCTCAGCGAGCTGGCGACGATGTCGCCTTCCTGCAACGTTTTCGGTCCGCCCACGCCGGTGCGGACCAGTTGGGCTACCGCTCCACGAGGAGTGACGTCCACGATGCGGATCATGCCCAAGTACTCCGGCCGCGGGGTCAGGCGATAGACTTCGAGGGTATGGTGTTTCGCCAAGCCGTGGTCGCTGCCCACCGTGATTTCGACGTAGTTCTTGTTTTGGCCGCCGCCGACTTTGCCCACGCGCCCTTTGACGAAGGTCGTGGGCGGATTGGCGGCGTTGGGGTCGCGGCCGAGCGGCGAGTCGCCGCCGCCTGATTCCAGCCGCGCCAGCTTGCGTGTCATGTCCTGAATTTGACCCAAGAGATTCTCGTTTCGCTCCTGCATGCTCTTGGCGATGTTTTCATTGGCGATGGCCTCGGTCCGCAGCCGTTTGTTGTCGTCCTGCATGGCGAGGATTGTCTTTTCGCGCGACGCGATGGTGGCGGCCAGGTTCTTGACTTCATCCTTGAGGCGATCCTTCTCGGCCAGCGCCTTGTTATAGTTCAAGTCCGCATCTTTGGTGCGATCCTTTTCTTCGTCGAGCGCCAGTTTTAGGCTATCTTCCTTGGCCTTGGCGAGTTGCTGGTAATCGACGAGTTTCTGCTTTTCCGTTGCCAGGTCGGCTTCCATACGCCGGACCTGCTTATTGAGGTCCGTTAGCGTGTCGCCCGACACGCTGGCATTGGCGCCAGCGGTCTTCATCTCCGCGCTGAGCTTGTCGAAAGCGTCCTTCCAATTGGTGCGAGTGGCATAGTCGACGACGAGGAAGCCGCCGACGACGAGCGCGAACACCAAATTGAGGATCACCAGGATCTTGCCGATGGTATTCATGGTCTGTTCCTCTTCCAGCGCGTCAAAGCCCCGTTCGAGCTCCCTCCCCTCACGGAGAGGGGTTGGAGGCGGGGGCTTCCCCGCGAACGCTTCTGGAGCGCAGAGCCAACACTACCTTTTGCCCGACAGTGAGGCGCGGACTATGCCGACATGGCAAACCGCTGTCAACGGCAATTTCTCCGAAATGGCTCACGCTTCAACCGGAATCCATTATGGCAGAGAGAAAATGGGAAAGAAAGGGGTGCTGGCGAAAAAGTAGAGCCGCAAACGAAGGCGCCACGCTCCGCGTGGGGATTGCCCAACCCCACGCGGAGCGTGGGGACTATTCGTGGAGCGGGTCTACTCTTCCAGCCCCCGCGGATCGGGGGCTTCGCTGAGCCGGGTTTCCGCGACGCGCTCGCCGGAACAATTGTAAAAGAGGATACGGTTTTCTTCGCCGGCCCAGACGGCGTAGTTCTTGAGCAAGCGCGGCCCTTGAACGAGGAAGAAGAGCCCGCACACGCGGCCGCGGCGCAGGATTAAGGACTGACGCAGCGGCGTTTGACTGGGGTCGAGTTTGTCGGTTTCGCAGAGTTTTTCCAGAACATGGTTGGTCAATTCCTCCAAGGTAGGCAAGTTGGCCACGCGGTTCATACGACCTGGCGACCTCCGCAATGAAAGTAGGGGCTGGACACACTAGCCCGACGCGCGAGCGAGGGAATGTTAAATTGGAGTTGAGTCACCGCATTCTGCCGCGGCTGCGTTCCCGCGTAACTTTATCGACCAGCGAAAGCGTGAGATGTACGAGAGATGGTCTTTTAAGAAGGATTAAAGTGGCGGACTTACCAGTCGTGCAACTGGCGCAACGCCTCGTACAAAACGACGGCGACGGCGTTGGCCAGATTGAGACTGCGCACGTAGACGCCACGCTCCGCGTGGGGAGAACTCTGCGGCATCGGTATCAGTAAGGCGCGCTCGCCATAACGGGCCACTACTTCATCCGGCAATCCCGCCGTTTCGCCGCCGAACAAGAGCGCATCGCCCGCTTGATACTTCACACAGGTATACAGCCGCGTCGCATGGGCGCTGTAACAATAAATGCGCTCTGGGTCGTGATTGTTTTTGACCCAGCCGGCTTCGAAATCCGACAGTGAGTCGTGGCGATGCTTTTCGATTTCGTCCCAGTATTCCAGTCCGGCGCGGCGCAGCGCGCGATCGTTCAGGCGAAATCCCAGCCGTCCGATCAAGTGCAGCGCGGCGCCGGTGGCCGCGCACAGCCGGGCGATGTTGCCGGTGTTGGGTGGAATCTCAGGTTCGTAGAGACAGATGTGCAACATGAACGAACTGGATTGCGACCTTGTCGATTATGCCGGTTATGTCGATTCTTCCGCACCCGCCAGCCTCACTTCGAAGTTTCGCGCGTGATTGGCTCAAGCCGACCTCCTCAGCCCGTGCCTTCCCCCTTTAGGATAGGACAGATTCCGCGCCCGGCTTGCGCGCGAATCCGTAGGACAGGTTTCCAACCTGTCCGCTCTGCGCCCGCAACAGGACTGGTTGAAAACCTGTCCCACGGAGACCCCGGCCATGGCCGATCGCCGCGCCACAACGCGTTTCGATCTTTGTGCCCTGGCCCTCTTTCTGTGCGGCCTGTTGGTGGCGCTCGCGGTATATAGCTACGGCCCCGTTGAACGCGTTTTCTATCCGCCCAGCGAAGCCCGCTCTTCAAATCTCCTCGGCAAGCCCGGCGACCAACTCGCGCAGTATCTGTTCGCCGGCCTCGGAAACGCCGTCCACATCCTCTTGGCGAGTTGCTTTGTCCTGGTCCTCATGCTGCTCGTGCGCAAAAACTGGCTCGCCTGGACACGCCGCTTGCTCGGTTGGTTGCTGCTCGTGCCGTGCGTTGCCATCGCCGCCGACTTCGCCGGCCAGATTTGGCCGCATAGCGCCATCAGCAACGGCGGCGCTGCCGGCGCCTGGCTGCACGCCTTTTTCAAAAACGAATGCTCCCCCGTCGGCGGCATCGCTCTTTATGCCGCCGGGTTGGGCTTGGGCCTCATGCTCGCCCTCGACTTCGTCGTCCTCGGAATTTGGTCGATTATCCAGTATCTGATTCATCGTTTCGCGCTCGCCGCTGGCCGGCTATGGCTTGGCCTCAATGCAATCGCCCAATCGCGCCGCGCGCGCCGTCGCGCCCGCGCCAAGGAAAAACCGTTCGACTCGAAAGACATCCCCATCCACTACCTGCAAAGCAACGAGCAAGATCCGGAAACCGTGGAGGAAGAACCCGCGGAAGGTGAGCCTACCATTCTGCCCATCGTCCGCAACCAGCACGAGTTGCCGCCCGCCGACGACGAGCATCGCTTCGACAACTACGAATTGCCGCCTCTGTCGTTACTCGAAGATCCCGAGCCGTTCCCGTACGAGGAACACGACCAACGGCTGCGCGAGCGGGCTACGCTCTTAGAAAAAACTTTTACCGACTTCGACCTCAACGTCAAAGTCGTCGGCATCAACACCGGGCCCGTCATCACGCAGTACGAAGTCGTCCTCGAAACCGGCATGCGCGTCAACAAGGTCACGACCCTGGCCGACGACCTGGCCGTGCACCTCAAGGTTCCGAGCGTGCGTGTGGTGGCGCCGATTCCTGGTAAAAACACGGTCGGCATCGAAGTCCCCAACGACCACCGCGCCGTCGTGCGCCTCAAGGAAGTGCTCCTGGGCGCGGGACGCAAAGCCGCCAAGTTCAAGGTCCCGCTCTTCCTCGGCAAGGACACCGAAGGCCGGCCGCTTCTCTTCGACCTGGCCGACATGCCGCACCTCTTGATCGCGGGCTCGACCGGCACCGGCAAATCCGTGTGCATGAACGCCATCATCCTGTCCATGCTCATGACGCGCCGGCCAGACGAAATCAAGATGATCATGATCGACCCCAAGATGACCGAGCTAACCGAGTATGGCAAGATCCCGCACCTCATGCACCCGGTCGTCAAGGACATGAAGAAGGCCGAAGCCATCCTCGCTTGGGCCGTGGACAAGATGGAGGAGCGTTACGACCTGTTGAGCCGGGCCCGGGTGCGGCACATCTCCGTCTACAACGAGCTTGGCCGCGAGGAAATCCACCGCCGCCTGCAGCCTGACGAGGAAGAAGCCAAGC
>JAKEHV010000036.1 GCA_022614915.1 Gemmataceae bacterium
AGCCGCAACGACCAGGTGGCTACCGACGTCAAGCTGTGGGTGCGCGACGGCATTGACGCGCTCGACGCCCTTATGCACGACTTGCAAAAGGCGCTTGTGGAAGCCGCCGAGCGCGACCGCGACCTGGTGCTGCCCGGCTACACGCATTTGCAGCGGGCCCAACCCGTGCTGGCGGCGCATTACTTCCTCGCCTATGTGGAAAAATACGAGCGCGACCGCGGCCGCCTCGCCGATTGCCGCAAGCGCGCCAACGTACTGCCCTTGGGGGCGGCGGCATTGGCGGGCACGTCGCTGCCCATCGACCGCGCCAGCGTCGCCCGGCAGCTCGGCTTCGAGGGCGTTGCCGCCAACAGCCTGGACGTGTCGAGCGACCGCGATTTCGTCCTTGAATTCGTCTTTGACCTTTCCCTCATCGCGCTGCACTTGGGCGGCTGGGCGGAGGAATGGATTCTCTGGTCCACGACCGAGTTTGGTTTTCTCGAATTGCCCGATGCCTTTTGCACCGGCTCGAGCATCATGCCGCACAAGAAGAACCCGGACGTGCTCGAGCTCATCCGCGGCAAGTCGGCGCGCGTGGTCGGCGACTTGCAACGGCTCCTGGTGCTCCTCAAGGGGTTGCCCCTGGCCTACAACCGCGATCTGCAAGAAGACAAGGAAGCGCTCTTCGACGCCTACGACACGGTGCGCGCCTCGGTGGAATTGGCCGCCGCTTTGGTGCGCGAGACCAGGTTTCGCAAGGAGGTGATTGCCTCTCGTTTGGAGGACGGCTTCCTGGACGCGACGACCTTGATGGAACACCTCGTTTTGCAAGGCGTGCCGCTGCGCACCGCGCACGAGGCAGTCGGCAAACTCGTGAAGACGTGCGAGGAACGCCGCTGCCGGCTGGCGCAACTGCCCGCGGAAGCCTTCGACGCGATCCGGCCGGGACTGAGCGCGACGGCGCAAAACGTGCTCGGCGTCGCCAACGCCTTGGCCGCGTTTAGGAGCGCCGGCTCGACAGCGCCGGCGGAGGTGGAGAAGCAAATCGCTAAGTGGCGGCAGAAGTTGTAGTCGGTTCGGCTGCGTTTAAGATCACCATGGCGTGAAGTCCGCGCCATGTCAGTTCAGGGATTTCTTGTCGGCATAGACCGTCAACGTCCGGCCGGCGATTGATTTCCGCAGTTTCTGGATGCCATCCAAACTCACATTGGTCCCTGTTAGGTGAAGCACTTCTAAGGTGGGATGAGCATGCAAGAGCTTTAGGCCATTGTCGGTGACTCTTGTGCGATCCAGCATGAGATGGCGCAGACGCTCTAGGCGGTGCAATTGGTTCACTGTCTTGTCCGTCACTTGTGTTCCATATAGCGACAGCGATTCGAGTTCTTGTAACTGATGCAGTTTTTCTGTTCCCGAGTCCGTAACAAGAGGACACCCACTCAGGTCCAGTTGCTTCAGTCTTTTCAAGCGCGAGAGCGCCGATAGGTCGTCATCGCTTACTGCCTTGGCGCCACTCACATTCAGCGTTTCCAAGTTCGCAAGCGCGGCGAATTCGCCAATCGAGCTTCCAGTGAAGTTCTTGCCCGACACAGCCAGTTCGCGCAGTTGAATCATTTCCTTCAGCTTGTCGATGCTTTTGTCCGAAAGGAAAGTGCCGCGCAGATCGATTTCGGTCAGTTTCGGCAGACTTCTGATGCGGTCTAAGCCTTCGTCATCGACCGGGTTGCTGAACAGATTCAACCCCCGAAGGTTTTTCAATTCCACTAGCATCGCAAAACCCGTTCCTCGAATGGCGTTCCTGGATAAGTCGAGACTCTCTAGTCGTGTCAGTTTCTCAATCGCAGCCAAATCGACGTCGCTGAGCTGTGCTCCCGTGAAAGACAGGCTTCGCAAGGCTCTGAGTTTGTTAAGGAAGCTGAGCCCCTTTCCACTCTTGACGAGTGGAATCGAACGGCCATCGATCGACAACTTTTCAAGGCCTGTGAGGTTCCCGATCGCGTCGAAGCCTTGCTCGGAAAACCAGCCACCATCAGGACTGGCTAAAGTCCTTATCCGTCGAGCTTCCCAAAGGTGCCGCAGGCCAGTTCCTTTAATCCGGTCCGAGCCAATAACAAGCTCTTCCAACGCTGGAAATTGCTTGAGTCCGGCGAATCCCTCATCGGAGACGCCGGTCCTGTGAATGGACAACCTTTTAAGCTGAGGCAGCCGGGCGAGCAGCGTAAGATGGTGGTCGTTGAAGTCGAAGCTGCCAAACGCGACTGTCTCTAAGGTCGCGATGCGTGAGATCGAGTTAACTAGTGCATCATCAATTGAAAGATCCGGAAGCACAACTTGTTTGAGCTTCTTGAAGGCGACTAGCTTCTCGATTCCCTTTGCGGAGACTTTGGACCATTGCAATCCCAAGAATTCAATGTCGTGCAACAAAACGACGGCATCCAAGCCTCGATCGGTGTTGTTCGGGCCGAGGACAAGCCTTTTTAGCCCGAAAGTTCCTTTCAGTTGCACCAGGTCGTCGTCGGCGAGGCTCGAATCTCGAAGGGAGATCTCGACAGCACCCGTTTGGCTAATGCGGTATTCGCCGCCGCAGTTCCTTATCAGATCAATGATTGGCTGGTTTCTGCGGTCAAAGTCCCTGTCGTCAGACTCCGTCGTGAAAACGAAAAAGAGCGTGCAGGCGCAGACGCTGATTGGGGAAACAGAATGGCGCCGACACCACTGGAGTGCGTTTCTCATGCCGACTTATAGACGTCACTGATGTCGCCCTGAGCGAAGCGGGGGACAGGGCCGCCATCGGACCGTGTCTTGCAGCCTTGGGAGTGAAGTTCCTTATGGAAGCAGCCAGTAATCCATCTCTGCAGCATTAAAGTCGATCACAATATCAAAGCCGCCCCAATTGAAGAAGCCGTCACTGCCAGTTCCGCCTGTCAAGCGGTCGGTGCCCGCCCCACCCCAGAGCTTATCGTTGCCCGCTTCACCAAACAATTCGTCGTTCCCTAATTCGCCGTACAATTCGTCGTGATCTTGACCACCGTAAATGTAGTCTCCACCATCGCCGCCGTAGAGCCAATCATTTCCTTCGTTACCATAGATCTCATCCGTGCCTGTGTCGCCGTATATCAAATCGTTTCCAGGGCCGCCGTATAACCTATCATTACCTGCATTTCCAGATATCAAATCATCTCCCCACGATCCATTGACTGTGTCGTTGCCGATTCCGCACAGTACGGTGTCGTTATCGCCACCTACCATCGAGTTCTGCCCGGACGGACCCGGGGTAACTTCATTGTTCCCGTCACCTGTATCAAAGTAGTCATTCCCCCAAGACCCGCTAAGAAAATCATCGCCCGGCCCGCCATAAAGTTCATCATTCCCGAATTGGCCGAAGATTCGATCATTCCCAGGACCGCCGTGCAGGCGGTCATCGCCGTTGTTGCAGCCGTCTCAGGTGAATCCACCGTTTAGCAGGTCATTGGCGGTGCCTCCGTAAATGATGTCGTTCCCAGGTCCCCCCATCACATCAAGTATTCGGTCAAAGTTCGAGCCGTCAAAATAGTCGGCTTCGTCCCGCAGGTTGAATCTGAAGAAACTGGTCAGGGTCCAATCTGCATGCAGCGGCCCCGTCGCGGTGCTCAGATCCTCCGAAATAGTCCAACCTGCAGGGACAGACGCAGGGCCAGACGTAAACATGTCGGCGGCATCGCCTATGCTTACAAGCCCCCCCGGAGTCCATGCGATGCTGGTCCCGTTTTCCACCGGATTTGCCGCTTCGAACAAGTAAAACCCAGCCCCACCAGGATTAGGATCCCAAGAAAGTGTCGCCGGGACGGTTCGGTCCTCAAGAATCTCAAGGGTGGGCGGATAGTTAAGTTTTCGAAAAACCATGGCTACCTCCTTTGTCAGCTGCGACATCATTTGTATTTGGCAATTCCCGTGGGAGGGAAGCCGTGCGCCCCCCGCACTGTCAAGAAAAAACTCCGCGATATTCGTCTTGTTTTGGTGGCGCTCGAACTCGCTATTTGACTTGGGATTTGGGCGCGATGCCTAGTGGGAAGCGCGAATGGGTGAAAATCCCGCAAAGAATCAGATACAATGCGCGCCAAAGCCAGATTGCACTATCTTCCCTTGCGTATTGCTGAAAGACAGAAGTGCGCCGCTCAAATGGACTACTCTTCGCACGGTGTCAACGTTTCGCTTTGGGCGCGGCGGCGAATTGGGCGGCGGACATCTGCTTGACCTGGCCGTCCGCCATCAGCACTAAGCCGCCGGACTTGGGCGCGTCTTTCTCATAGCCCAAGATCAGTCGCCCGGATTGCGGGTCGTCGCGGATCTTCACGCCCCAAATCACCACGATCTCCCCGGCGTCCACCGGCGTCAAATCGGCGGCATGCTCCTGTATCAAGCGCAAATCCTGCGCGGAGCCCGGCGCTTGTTCTTTGTCCCCCGAATAATGAAGGTATAACGAACCTATCCTAGTTAGTTTCTCCTCCATCGTTTGCGCCGCGGCAATCGGCGGGTTCCTGGCGCCGCCGCAACCGGCCAACGGCAGCATAGCGGCGGCCACGACCCAGAGTAAGACAGCGAGCGGCTTCAAAGCGAATACTCCTTGCGGGGAAATCGATAGTGCGGCGAACCGTTCGCGCGTCGCTTAACCGCGACCCGCAGGGGAGCGCGGACTTGTCGCCCAAGCGTCTAGCATCTATCGTCGCGGGGCGACGACGGCCGCTCCCCTTCGGGTCGCGGTTAAACGGCATTGGAGCGCGGCCATCGGCTAGTTGAAGGCACCGAGGACTTCGCTGCCGGCGCGCGTGCCCATGGCGCGCCAGGTAATCATGTTGATGGAGTTGCTGATGAACTGGACGGAGCCGTCTCCCATCAGCACGTTGACGCCGCTGGTGTGCCAGCTACGAGCAGCCTGGTGTCCTTTGTCCACGCCGGGCAAGCTGCGCACGCAATCGAAGCCCTGATAATTGGGCGGCACTGTGTGGGTGTAGAATGAAGTCCACATGAGGCCCCGATAATATTGCAGCCCGGTGTAATCGAATTGCGGGGTCGAGGTGTTACATTCGGGGAGCTTTGGGTTCAGATCATTGGCGGGCTGTGCCGCATCCCAAACTCCAAACGGAACGCTGACGACCTTCAAGGGATCCGCCGCCCCCTGCCGATTGCCGCGCTTGACCTCGGCGTACATGGCGGTATTGCTCGTGCCGTCCAATACGTCGGTGAGACGAACCTGGGAATTGAAATAGAACATGCCGCCGGTGCTGGGATCGTTATTGCGAAACCAGCCGCGGCTCCCCAGGTTCGAGTGGTAATTGGTCCGGCCGACGGTCTGGGTCACGCCGGCAACCGTGACGGTGAATTGGGCGTTCGAAGGATCGGAGGGGCAAAGAAAAATCGGCACGTCCTGAGCGCGTGCGGCGGCGTTGCTTGCGCTGGTATTGATGTCCGACTTGAAATCAAATTGATTGTACTTATTGGCTTGTTCGACATACGGCAGCAGGATGACCAGAGCGCTGGCCCGGTTGGTCGACTGGTCTCCGGGCGGCAGCTTCTTGAAGACGCCATGGTAATTGTGCGCCGCCAAGCCGATTTGTTTCAAATTGTTCGAGCATTGCAGTCGCGCCGCCGCCTCGCGCACTTTCTGCACTGCGGGCAACAACAGGCCAATAAGTATCGCAATGATGGCGATGACGACGAGGAGTTCGATCAGCGTGAATCCCGTTCTGAATGACCGTTTCATGGAACCTCCCGTGCAAAAGAATGATGAATGCTATAAGGGCATTCTAATGACATTTCATGCAGATTTGCCAGAAGTTTCCCTGAGATTTGTGCAAGTTTAATGAGAATCACGCACGTTCTCTGTGACTTGTGTCTTGGTGCTTCACTCCCCCTACTCGCGGTACAAGGCCTCCAGCGCCTCGCGATGGCGGCTCAAGATGACGTTGCGGCGCAGTTTGAGGCTCACGGTCAATTCCTCAGCCGCGACGCTGAAGGGTTCCGTCAGCACGATGAACTTCTTCACCTGTTCCCATGGGGACACGTCTTTCACGGCTTGGGCGATGCGCTTCTCCAGGAAGGCTTGTATGGCTGGATGGCGCGCCAGTGTTTTCTCTTCGGCGTCGGCAAGCTCTGGGAGTTCTTTTCTCACGTTGGCCCAATGGGGGACGATGAGCGCGGACAGGAAATTCTTGCCTTCGCCGTGCACCACCGCCTGATCGATGCACGGATCGCCGACCAACAGACCTTCGATGTGCGTCGGGACGACTTTCTTGCCGTTCGAGAGGACAAGCAGCTCTTTCTTGCGGCCGGTGATAAAGAGGAAGCCTTGCTCGTCGAGCCGGCCAAGGTCGCCGGTGTGCAGCCAGCCGTCGCGGACAGCTTCGGCGCTGGCCTCGGAGTTGTTCCAATAGCCGCGCATGACGTGGGGGCCGCGGGTGAGCACTTCGCCGTCGGGGCCGATGCGGATCTCGACGCCGGGGATGGCCTGGCCCACGCTATCGAGCTTGTAGGATTCCTTGCGATTGAAGGAAATGACCGGCGCGCTTTCGGTGAGCCCGTAGCCTTGCAGGATCAAGAGGCCCGCTTCGGCGAAAGCCTGGGCGACTTGCAGAGGCAGCGGCGCGCCGCCCGAGCCGAGCCAGTCGATGCGCGGACCGAAGATGGCCTTCAGGCGTTTGCGACGATCTTCCGGCGATAAGGTTGCGACCGCGGTCAACACTTTTTCGTAAAAGCGCGGCACCGAAGACAAGTGCGTGGGCTGGATTTCGCCCAGGTTTTGCACCAACGTTTCCGCAGAATCGGCAAGACATAGGACGAGACCGCCCGCCAGTTGCAGATAGTGGTCGACGGTGCGGGCATAAATGTGGCTTAAGGGGAGCCAATTGAGAAGCACCGCTCCCGGGGGCCGATGCGACGCCTGATCCGAGGCCAGGGCGTTGCTGAGGAGATTGCCGTGGGTGAGCATGACGCCCTTGGGATTGCCGGTGGTTCCCGAAGTGTACATCACGGTGGCGAGATCGTCCGGGCCCAGGCGATGTTCGCGGCGTTGCAGCTCTTGTTGGTTCTTGGCCAGCTGATGCCGGCCGCGTTGCACGAAGCCCGACCAGGACTGGGCATCGTCCGCTGTGGGTTGTGCATCGAAAGCGACGACGCCGCGAAGCTCGGGGAGCTGGGCGCGGACCTGGCGGATCTTGTCTAGTTGGGCGGCGCTGGAGACGAACAGCCAGCGCACGCTGGCGTCGGCGAGCTGATATTGAACTTGGGCCGCGGTCAACGGCGCATGCGGCGGCACGTTGACCGCGCCGGCCGCGAGAATGCCCATGTCCGCGAGCAGCCATTCCGGACGATTCTCCGCCAGGAGGCCGACGCGGTCGCCGGGCCGCACGCCGGCTGCGACGAGCGCGGAGGCGCAGGACAGAGTCTGTTCGTAGTACGCGCTCCAGGTGAGGTCGCGATAGAGGCCGTGCTTTTTGTAGCGCAGCGCGACGCGCGGCCCCAAACGCTCGGATTGCCGACGCAGCAGCTCAGCCAGATTGCGAAATTCCATACGCTGCCTCGAAAAGAGAGAGAAAGAAAACGCGCTTCAATCTACAATGAAGGCAGGGAACGGATCAATCGCCGATCTATTTCATCCGCAGATTTCGCAAATTGCGTAGATTAGAGTGTGTTCTGAGTAAAATGTGAAATCTGGGATGAGCAGCAAACCCCGCGAGGCAGCCATGGATCAGGAACCGGACATTTCCCGGCGTAAAGGCCGCGAGACCCTCTTGACGCTCGTTCTGGTGGCGATTCTTGGGGGCGCGTTCATCTTTTTCCTGAATCTCGCCACCATGGGCTATGCGTTCCACGTGCTGGCGGCGCTGTTCGGCATCGCGGTCGTGGGGTTCATGCACTACGTCGTCTGGGGTTACGCGTTGTCCCAACAAGTGGCCGGCGAGCGTGAGGAAGAGCGGCTGAAGGAACAGTCGGAAGCGCGCGACGCGGACTGAGCGGCCGCCGAAGCGCTTCGGCGCGAGGCATTTCGTTGGACAGGTTTTCGACCTGTCCGCATTAGGGCGAACACATCATGCACCGCTTGCTAGCTCTCTTGGTGATAGCGGGTGTCGCGGCGGCTTCCTCCGGCCAGGAGGCCGACGCCCCAAAACAGATTCAAAAGGTCCTGGACGATCAGGCCGCCGCCTGGAACAAAGGCGATTTGCCGGCTTTCATGCAAGGCTATTGGCAGTCGCCCAAGCTCAGCTTCTTTTCCGGCAATTCTAAGACGCTAGGCTGGCAGCAGACTCTCGAGCGCTACCAGAAGAAATACCAGGGCGAAGACAAGGAAATGGGCAAGCTCGCCTTTCGCGAGATCTCGATTGAGCTCTTGAGCGCTGACCACGCTCTGGTCAAGGGCCGCTATCAACTGACGCTCAAGAACGATTCGCCGACTGGCATCTTCACGCTGATCTTCAAGAAACTGCCTGCGGGGTGGCGCATCATCCACGACCACACTTCCAACTAGTTTTGGAGTGCGGCGCTTTTCCGCCGCTTTGGCTTTTGGAGTGCGGCGACTCGTCGCCGCTTTAGGATTTTTGGAGCGTGGCCTCACCTTTGCAAGCGTGCAGGCCCTCTCCTAAAATCCAAAAGCTGAGACGAGTCTCAGCACTCCAAATAAAGTCATGCGAAGGGATTGAAACACGGGACAAGGTCCACTGTGCATCATGTGCCGCCACTGACGGACCGGCTGCTCCCAAAAGGGCTGGTTCCAGGCCGCCAGCGCCTGCTCGGTGGTTTCGTACCCGTCGGCCGCGCCCCAGACCGCGTTGGCCAATACGTGCAGCTTGCCGTGGTCGCGCCGCACCTGGGCCTTTGCTTCGACATGATCGCGCCTCCCAGTGTGCATTGTTATGACCACTATCGCTTTTTCGCTGCCGATGGCCGGCGTTTGCCTTTCTTCCCGGCTGCCGTCGGCGCCCTGTGCGTGATGTTCCAAAAAAACGCAGTCTTGGACGCGCCTACCGTTGCGTTGTCCTTGGCGAAGTGACGCGCCCAATGCGGCCTGTTGCCGTCCACGTCGGTAAAGCCGTATTCGTCGGACAAGGTCCAAGCGCCAAAGAGGCCGCCGGACTTGTCCATGATTTTGGGGTCGGCGGCGAGGGCCGCCACGGCCCGGCCGACGAAACCAGGAGTTTCCGAGGCGAGAAAGTGCGGATCCTCCTTGCCGGCGTCGCGCCAGTTGGCTTGGGTTACGCCGAAGGCTTCGAGCATCGACTCGGTGCGCATGTAGCCGGGCGTGAGCGCGACAGCCGCCACGTTGTGCTTGTAGAGTTCCTGGGCCATCGCCCATGCGAGCCGGCTCACGGTGACCTTTACGAGGTCGTAAAAGAGGTTTTGGCGATAGCTCAAGGTGTCGCCATCGCCGATCTCGACGATCAGCCCCGGCGACGTGCGGCGTTTCTCAATCATGAGCGGCACGGCGTGGCGGCAGGTGATGATGTGCGTGTGCACGCCGTTCTGATACATCTGGAAACACTTTGCGAGCGTGAGCTTCCAAAACGGTTTGAACTCGTAGACATCGCCCTCCGAGATGTCGTTGACGAGGATGTCGAGCCGGCCTTGCTCTTTCTTAATGCGTGCGACCAAGGCGGCGACTTCTTCCTCGACGAGGTGGTCGGTCCGGACCGGAATGCCGACGCCGCCGTAAGCGCTAACCATGTCGGCGGTGTCGTCGATGTTTTCGGGACGGCCGGCGAAATAGCCGGTCGTATTGGGCTCGCCGCGGACGCTCCGGCCCGAGCAGTAGACGGTCGCGCCGGCTTCGCCGAGCATGCAGGCGATGCCGCGGCCCGCGCCGCGGGTAGCGCCGGCGACCAGGGCGATTTTACTTTTGAGCGGCTTTCTCTTGGCCATGCCGGCTCCTAATAGTGCCCCGCTTCCTAACGAGTGCGGCTCTGACAAGTCTTCCATGGCATTTATGAATGATCGTTCATTTACTGCAGGCGTCCTTCAGTCATCGTTGTTGGAGTTCGCTATGCATCCATGTGTCGGATCTGCTCCGGCGTCCATTGCAAAGTTTCGCCGTCCTCTGTTTGGACAACGATTTGATCGAATGCCGCTTCGAGCAACCGGCCCGTCCGCGCTTCCT
>JAKEHV010000259.1 GCA_022614915.1 Gemmataceae bacterium
CCGGCGATGCGGCCGGCATCCTTGGTGGCCTTGCGGCGTGTATCGTCGAAGTAAGCCGGCACGGTGATGACGGCCCGGCCGATGGGGCCAATGCGCCGCTCGGCATCCTGCACGAGCTTGCGGAGGATGATGGCGGACAGGGTTTCGGGCCGGAAATCGCGGCCGGCGATGGGCTGCCCAAACGACGCTTGCCCCATGGCCCGCTTGATGATCAAGGCGACGCGCTCGGGCTGCTCCAGTGACACGTCGCGCGCGGCCTGGCCGACCACGGCCGCGCCGTCCTCGAGAAAGACGGCGCTCGGTGTCAGCATCTCGCCTTCGATGTTGGGCAACGTCAGCGCCTGGCCATGCTCGTCGAGCGTGGCGATGGCGGAAAACGTCGTGCCCAGATCGATGCCAACCAATTTTCCGGTCTGGTCGGGCATGGGTTCTTCGGCTTGGTTGCGCGGATGCGCACCGACCCTTGGCAAGGCAGGCCGGTAACGTGCCGCGCGTCAGTAACGAGCGATTGTTCTATTGTAACAAAGCCGCGAACTCGAACGAATGCTCGACACGATTTGGCCAAGTCGAAAAGGCGAGTTGGCCAAATCGTTGGGACGGCACAAGTCATTATTGCAGAATCGTTTAGAAGACGGATCGCGCACGATTTGGCCAACTCGCCGAGGGTGGGGTTCCGATAATACCTATCTGAATAAGAAGACGACGGCAGCACCATGTCATTCCAGCCACCAGCGGTTGTCCGCATACCAATTGACGGCCATCGGCAGTCCTTCATCCAAACTCACCTGTGGCGCCCAACCAAGCTGTTTCAACTTGTCGCACTGGAGCGCGTATCGTCTGTCATGGCCGGGCCGAATGTCCTGGTCGGGAACAAGCTCGATTCTGTCTTGGGACTTGCCCAAGATGCGAAGTACTCGCTTGGCCAGTTCCAAGTTAGTCAGCTCTTGGTTCCCAGCGATATGGAAGACTTCTCCTGGCGGATAGTCCGATTCCAGCAGGCGCAGAATTCCCCGCACATGATCTTCGACCCAGAGCCATTGGCGGACATGCTGGCCGTCGCCGTAAACCGGAAGTGGCCGGTTCTCGCACGCTGCCTTGACGAAAACGGGCAATGCCTTTTGGGGATGCTGCATGATGCCGTAGTTGTTCTCGGTCCGTGTGACGGTCGTGTGGAGTCCGAAGGAGTGGGCGTAGCTGAGGACCAAAGCGTCCGCGCCCGCCTTCGAAGCCGCATAAGGATTCGTGGGATTGGTGCGCGCATCCTCCGCGTAGCTGCCGAGCGGAATCGAGCCGTAGACTTCGTCTGTCGAAACATGAACGAAGCGTTTGACCCGGTTGCGGCGGGCGTCCTCTAAAAGCCGATATGTCCCGATAACGTTCGTTTCGATGAACGGCAACGGATCGCGAATACTGTGATCGACGAACGTCTTGGCCGCGAAGTGGACGACCCAATCGACGTATTCGCACAGATCGGAAAGATCGCCGAGCAAGTCACCCTTGATGACGTGCAAGCTGCCGTCGCTCTCGGCGGCCCGAACGTGGTCAAAGGCCCAGAGCCGTTTCCAGTGGCGCTGATTGGTATCGCGGACCAGGCAACGGATCGAATGTTGCTTGGAGTAATACTGCAAGAGATAACGGACAAAGGCGGAACCGATGAAGCCGGAGCCGCCGGTGACGAGGATCTTCATGCGCGCGCTGCCAGTGTCTTTTCGTAAAGATCGAGCATTTGCGGCAAGCACACGTCCATGCTGTACCGTGAGCGAATCCTTTCGACCCCAGCTTTGCCCAAATGCTTGAAGTCTTGAGGAGAATCCAATACCTTCGAAGCTGCTTCGACCAATCCCTCGATGTCGAAAAAATCGAACAAAAGGCCGTTCTTGCCGTGCTCAATCATCTCGCGCACGGGCGCAGTGTCGGACGCAAGCACCGTCGCGCCGCAAGCCAAGGCATTCATGAGCGACCAGGACAACACGAACGGAACGGTCAAGTAAATGTGCAGGTCCGTGATCGCCAAGAGGTCGGCGAGCGCCTTGCGCGGAAGCAACCCCGTAAAGATGAACCGCGACAGGTCATACTGCTCCTGCGCCAACACCCATTCCTTGAAGGATTTTCCGCCGGTGAATCGGCTGTCGCCGCCGTAGCAGACACGGTCTTGGCCGACGACGACGAAGATCACGTCTTTTCGTCTTTGGCACAGCCGATTGGCCGCCTTCATGAAGATGTCGAAGCCGCGCATGGATTCCATGCCGCGCGAAACGTAGGTCACGATTTTCATGTCCGGCGGAATGTCGCGCTCGGCGTGCCGGCGCGGCAAGCCGGTTTGAGGCTTCCAAAGCGTCGTGTCGATGCCATCGAAGATCACCCGGACTTTGTCGTGAAAGATGCTCGGCAAGCGGTCACGCTGCCAGACCGTCGGACTATAGCCGGCGTCGCAGTTTTCCAAATCCAGCAATAGGACAGCGTTTCGCGCCCGCGCCCGAAGACGATTGATCTCGGAAGAAGGGAAATCGGGGCGGAAGTCCATGTCCGAGCCATGCGGCCGATAAAAGTACTCAAAGTAGTTTACGATGGGGCAGTGATAGAGTTCGCGCAAGAACACGCTCGTCAAGAAACCCGAATGAGCCACGACAAGATCGGGTTTCACATCTGGGCGAGCCCTTAGGGCCCGGTAAAGAGCGTCAGTATGCCAGATTGCCGATTCGAAAGTTCGGCTGCAGTAGTGGTTTTGCGGCGTTGGGCTTCCTCGGGGACGATATTGGATACGCTCAACTCGCGCGTGAACGCCTGGCTCGCGTTCACTGACGAAACGACAACGAAAGCCATCCACCTTGGCCAAGTATTGGGCGATTGCTCCAAATTGAGCGGGAAAGTTAGGGTGAACAAATACAAGGTGCATAGTTGACGAATTGTCGTGCCATGCAGCAGCTTAAGTTAGGGTTTGTTGCTGCCGTTCTTCAAACTTTCTAGGCTTCTCACAATAATCTCGGTATCGAAAGAGCCATTTACTCCGCGCGGGTTCACATACGCAATGGCGTCACCATTCGGGGAGAACGCAACCGCCGGATAGCTTCCATTGATTCTTAGGACCTCGCGCTGGAGACCAATGCTCCAGATCTGCAGTCCTTCTATAGTAGTAGCGAGGGCCACATGCTTGCCTGTGGGAGAAATGCTGCCTGCACGTACCAACTCTGATTTCTTTCGAAACCGCTGTTTGCCGTGGGGCACTTCCCAAACGTATACACCGCGGATTTCAACCCCGCACATGAGGCTCCCGTCGGCTGAAAAGGTTATTGACTCAATCCAGTGTTCGTTCTGAATCCTTGACACATTTTCGCCAGTTTCGGCGTTCCAAACGCAGACAAGGCCGCCATGGGAGGTGGCAAGAAACTTCTTGTCCGGGGAAAAAGCAATCGCCTTCGCGTCACTTTGTTCAAACGGTATCTTGAGGACAGACTGACCCGTGTCGATATCCCAAACACGCCCGATCATTTCGGGGAACTCTGACGTTGATGCCAACCGCTTCCCGTCCGGCGCAATGGAGACGCCAGTGATTCTCGTCTGATGGGCCTTAAGGGTCATTATTTCGGCATCGGCGAACCAGTCCCAGAACCGTACCTCCAATCCTTGGCCAAAAACAAGGGCCTTTCCATTGGGAGATATGGAAATGCAGCTGAATTCCGTCGCTAGACGTATTACACGCTCGGCGCCTGTCTTCAGGTTCCAACAGTGAATCGACCTTTCACCCGCAGCTGCAATCATCTTGCCGTCGGGAAAATACACTAGGAATCTGAAATTGCAGTGGCGCGCAGGCTTCAATCGGAGAAGACTGGGCTTCTCCTGCGTAAGTCCTTCTTGCCCCCCCTGAATCGAATCCAAAACGGAGAACGATCCCGCAACCAGCCAGCCCAGTACAATCATAAGCGAGGGCTTCATGAGTAGAAGTCCTGGGAGCTTCGCTCAGGGAGGACCGAAAAACTCAATCGTCCCGTTATGTGTGTCGACGAGTGGGTCAAAATCATAAGCAATATCGATGCCGTTCCCGCCATTGAAAATGTCTGCTCCGGCGCCTCCGACGAGGAAGTCTTCATCATCCCCGCCAATCATTTCGTCGTTGCCGCCTTCGCCATATATCTGGTCGTTTCCGCTATTGCCTTCGATAAGGTCGTTGCCGCCTCCACCAAGAATTGTGTCGTCATCAAAGCCGCCGAATAAGAAATCGCGAGCCCCGCCACCAACTATGTAGTCGTTCCCGGCATCGCCGTAGATGTTGTTGGTGAAGTCATCGGCCGCGTATATCGTGTCGTTCCCCTCGTCTAGGTTGTCCACTCCAGGGCCTCCATAGAGATAATCAACGCCGGATTGTCCCCTGAGGACGTCGTCACCA
>JAKEHV010000260.1 GCA_022614915.1 Gemmataceae bacterium
AGCCCCGGTTTCGACCGGGGCTTTTTTGTTGTAGAATCCCATCATGCCTGCCAGGGATCTGTACCACGGTGCTGTCAAGAACGCCCTCATCAAGGATGGATGGACGATTACGCACGACCCATTCACTCTTTCCTTCGGTGCGCGTAATAAGGTGCTCGACTCAGTTTTTGCTGAGCCAATTGCCCGGCCGGCGGTTGAAGATCTCCAAGTGCTGCTGATTGGCTTTGATCTAAAGAAAGAGGAGATTGTCAAATGGATAAACTAGCACTTTATCGCCGACTCCTTCGTGACATCATTCTGAAGTACGCCGCGTTCAAGCCATCGGTTGGGGAAATTGAAACCGAAGCGATAATCGACGAAGCAAACAACCATTTTGAATTGATGCACTCCGGCTGGGTAAAGGACAATCGCGTCCATGGGTCTGTTTTGCACGTCGATATCCGCAACGGCAAAATCTATATTCAGCACGACGGCACCGAGGAAGGCATCGCCAACGAGCTAGTGGAAGCCGGCGTGCCCAAGGAGGACATCGTCTTGGCCTTTAAGGCGCCGGAGATTCGGCAGCATACAGGGTTTGCAGTGGCATGACGGCCGTTGGTTCCATTTAGTGCTGCATCATCATTGGTCGTTGGCAAGGCGAAATCGAACACCTGTTTACATTCTCTGGCACTACTGGCATTAGACTCCCAGTCGGAACTGGTCCGAAAACGGGAATCATGTTCGTGCTTTTCATAAACGGTTCTCGTTTTTTGGCTTACGCCGCCCGTTTGACTACCAATCACAAATGTCATCGCCCGCGTTTCAGTTTGCAGACTGACACACAATCTGAAAAGTGACACCCAATGTTTCGACATAACATGTCTTCGGTAAAGTCTTTACGATCTTTCGCTGGGCGTTTCACTTTTTCGCCATTTGAAATAAGGGCTTTAGAGAAAACCCAATGCCCAAGAAACAAGGCTACTCCTCCACCTTCGGCCGGCTCCAGCTTCGGCCGTCGTTGGCCAACAAGTGCGTCGCGGCGTCCGGTCCCCAACTGCCCGCTTCGTAGTTGGGAAAATCGGTGATGCGGTCGTTGCCCCATGCGTCCAAGATCGGCTGCACGAGCGACCAACCGGCTTCGATCATGTCGTCGCGCAGAAACTGCGTCGGGTCGTGCTCGATCACGTCGAGCAATAGCGCTTCATAAGCTTCAGGCGACTGGATTTGAAAGCTGGCAGCATAGCTGAACTTCATCTCGACCGGATCAAGACGCATCGTTAGCCCAGGGTGCTTGGCCATGATGCGAAGCTGAATGCCTTCTTCGGGCTGAATGCGGATGGCCAGTCGATTGGGCAGCCAGTTGGGCTGGCACGAAGTGGGGAATGTGCTGTGCGGCACTGGTCGAAAATAGACGACGACCTCGGAGTAGCGCGCGGCGAGGCGTTTGCCGGTGCGAAGGTAAAAAGGCACCTCTTGCCAGCGCCAATTGTCCACGAACAGCTTGACGGCGACAAACGTTTCCGTGTTGGACTTGGGATCGACACGCGGCTCCTTGCGATACGCTGCAACTTTTTGGCCTTTGGTCCAACCGGCGTCGTATTGCCCGCGGACCGCAAACTTCGATACCTGGTCCGCCGGGATCGGCCGCACCGCTTTGAGCACGTCCCCTTTCTTGTTGCGCACTTCGTCGGCGTCGAAGGAAATGGGCGGCTCCATCGCGACCATCGACAGGATTTGGAATAAATGGTTGGGGACCATGTCGCGCAGAGCACCGGCTTTGTCATAATAGCCGCCGCGGTGCTCTACCCCATTGGACTCGGCGACCGTGATCTGCATGTGATCGATGTAACGTCGGTTCCAGATCGGCTCAAAGAGACTATTGGCGAAACGGAAGGCAAGAATGTTCTGCACCGTCTCTTTGCCCATGTAATGGTCGATGCGATAAAGCTGCGATTCGTGGAAAGTGGCTGTAAGCTGCCGGTCGAGCTCACGTGCGGATTCCAGGTCGTGGCCGAACGGTTTTTCCAGGACCAGGAAGGTGCGATTGCGCAGGCGCGCGAGGCCGCACTGGCCGAGCTGGGCCGCGACCGGGCCGAACAATTCCGGGGGCACGGCGAGATAGAAGATGTAATTCGGCTCGCTTTTCCAGTCCTTAGCGAGCGCCTGCAGTCTTTTCTTCAACACTTCGTAGGACTTGGCGTCGCCGAAATCCGCCAGCATGTGGTGCAAGGATTGGGCGAACGGGTTCCAGGCCGCGTCGTCGGTCTTGCCGCGGCGGCTGGCGCGGTCCACGCCGTCGCGCATGCGGTCACGGAATTCGTCATCGGTCATCTCTTTGCGGTCCAGTCCCAGGACGGCAAACTCGCCGGGCAGGTGGCCGTCGATCCTGAGGTTGAACACGGCCGGCACCAGCTTGCGCCAGGTGAGGTCGCCGCTAGCGCCGAAGATGACGAGGATCGCCGGTTCCGGAACATGATTGCGTTCCATGGCGGTCACTATAGCAGAGATTCGCCGGGCCGCCACACGGTTTGCCCGCGACGAACGAGGACGGCGGAACCGTCGGCGACGAAGGCGGAAGTGGGCTTGGCCTGAAGGAACGGAACGAACCGCTCGCCGTAGAGCGGGGCAATGTCGCAATCGAGTCCGGCGTCGACGGTGTGCCAGACGCGCCACGGCGGGTGTTCGACTTGATACTCGACGGTGGAGCCGTCCTTTTGCCGCGTGTAACCGAAGTAGTGCTCGGCGATGAATTCTTCTTCCGACCCGGGAATCTTGGCTTGCGGCCGGCCGATGACATCGGCCCAGACGCCGTTCCAGCGGCCGCCGAAATGCCAGTCGTAGCGGAAAGCGCCGACTTCGCCGTTTTGCGGCGGCGCGACCACATGACGCATGGACAGCGCGACGTAGTTCTCGTTGTAGAACCGCCGCGCACCCCACACGACGAGCCGGCGCGGAGCGATTTCCTTGATGAAGCATACACCGCGGCGATACTCATCCGTCGACCCGTCACGGCGACGGACATAGAAGCGCAGGTTCACTTCGTCGAAGTTGCAATGAAACGGGATCGGTACGCCAAAGACACGCGCTCTTTCGAACCGGAAGCCGACGACGCTGACATAGGTTTTGCCGTTCCAGAAATCGAGCTCTGTCCCTCCGGGAACAAAAAGTGCAAGCGCCGCCGGGTCCACCGCGTAGTTGAGCATGATGAGATAGCGCCAGTTTGCAGTAAGAAAAATGCGCGGCATCGGTGTGCTTGCAGTTGGCCCGTCGGAATCCCTCATTCACCAGACCAACCGCAGTCGGCTCGGATCCATCACCGCAATGATTGCAAATAGGCCATCAGATTTCGTAACTCCTCGCGCGTGAGAGTTACGTCCATCCCCTGCGGCATAATGGAAACGCGGCCCGGAGCGAGACTTTCGAGCTGTGTGCGCGGAACACGGATCTCCTGTCGGTCGCCAGTGACGAGGAACAGGGCGTCGCCGGTTTCACGTGCGAGGATGCCGGTATGGAGCTGGCCGGCCTTAGTCTCCACGAGGAAGGGTTCATAACCACGCGCGAAACTGGCGCTAGGAAACACCAGGGCTTCGAGCAAATCGCGGCCGGAGCGGACCGCGCTGATCTTGGAAAGGTCGGGACCGAAGTGAGCGCCTTTGCCTTGAGCGGTGTGACACGCGAAACAAGAGGCTTTGGGGCCGAAGAATACATTCTTGCCCAACTCGACGTCGCCGCCGGTGAGCGTACCGTCCAGCTCTTCCAAGCGCGCTCGCTGCTTGTCGTGGTCGACCTGCAGCTTTGCGAAGAGCGGCTTGGCGCGTTCCTTGATCTGGGCAGGAAAGCCGTCAACCGCTTTCTCTAAAGCCGCGGGACTTACGCTGGTGAGTCCGGGGGCGCGGGCCAGTGCCGCCAGAAGCTTTTCGCCGAGAGCTTTGTCCTTGGCTTTTTCGAATGGCGCCAACAAATGCGGCAGCTCAAGCGGTCCCGCCGAAGCAAGCACGTGCGTCAGCGCTTCCAGTTCGTGCTCGCTCAATGACTTCATGCGGCCCAGAGCGCTGGCAGCGGCCAAGCGCAAAAGCGGCGGCTTCTCGGGGTGCACATTCTCGGTCAAGAGCTGAAACACGTTGTCGCCGGGCATTTCCCACCGCGGCGCGACCGCGGCGAACGCGGCAATGCGCAACTCCGGCGTGTGATCGGCCGACGCCGCCAGCCGCTTCATATCGACCTCGAGCTTTGGCTCCACGAGATTGCGCTGACGAATCACGGCAATGGTTTGAAGGGCAACCTGCGGGTCGGAGTGGTTCAGGCTTTGGCGCAATTGCTCGATCCAAGCTTGCGGCATCTTCTCCACGGGCGCTTGCGCGATACCGTCGAGCAACACGAGCCTGGCCCAGATGGGAGTGTCGTGCTTGGCCAAAGTCTGACCGACGAATGCCTGGATCGCTTTGTCCTTGCCCAGTCCGATCAACAAGCCGCGCAGGGACTCCTGGCGGTTTGGTTCCGCCTTGGGTTGGGCCAGCCAGTTCTTAGCGAGATCGACAATTTCCGAGCCCCAAGCCGGTCGATTCGCGATAACTGCCAGCACAGCCTTCAGAAGCGCCGGATCGGCTGTGGCCAAGAGCGGCGTGACCTGTTCACGGCTAAGATTGCCGGCGGGCATCTGATCGAGGGCGACGAGCGCGGCGCGGCGCACGGCGGGGCTGGGTTGCTTCAAGTACACGGCAACGGCGGCGGGATCATTGATTTGGATTAGCGCATACACGAGGGCGTGTTCGAGAAACCTGTCGCCGCCCTTTTCCATGGCTTGCATAAGCGCCGGAACCGCCGCCGCGCGGCGTAGCCTGCCCAACGCCGTCGCCGCTTGGCGAACTACCGCCGGCTCCTTGGCGCCCAGCGCCTTGAGCAATTGCGGCAAGGCTTCTTCGTCCCGAAGAAGACCGGCGGAGTGAAGCGCCGCCAACCGCACGCTCAAGTCCTTGTCGGTGAGCGCGAGCCGAACCGCCGCCCGCGCATCGGGATGCTCGATGCGCGTCAGCGCCCAGACGGCATTGCGGCATTCACGAGGCGACTTCGCCTTAAGTATGGTTTTCCGGAGAGCCGGAATAGCCTTTTCGCTGGCTTGCGCCAATTGGTCCACGGCGCGATCGCGCACCATAAACCGCGCATCGTCCAAGTAGGCGACTAATTCGGTTGGCGACAGATTGTCCCATTGAACCTTCAAGCCGCGCGGGTCCATGACCGGCGACATGCCTTGCTTCTTGATGCGATAGATGCCGCCTTTGATTTCCGGTTGAGCGATCTTCGACGTGGGGCAGCCGATGCGAAACCAGCCGCCGGTATCGATAACGAGCAGGCCGCCGTCGGCGTCTTCGAGAACATCGGTCGCATGGAAATTGCGGTCGCTCGACGTGAGAAAATCTTCCGTCTTGACTTGGAACGAAGCGCCCTGACGTTCGACGATGTGGCGCTGGATGCGGTTGCGGTTGAACTGGGCGGAGAAAAGGTTGCCGTAATACTCCTTGCCGAACATGTCTCCGCGATAACGCATGAGTCCCGATGGCGCAACCCAGCCCAAGTCGGCAACGGCGGGCAAGAGGTCCCCGGTGCGCGGGAATTCCTTGTAAACCTCGTGATAGGGGTAAACCGAACCTTCCAAGGCAAAGATGATTGCGTCATTGCGAGCCGGCTGGGTGTGAAGAATGTCGACCGTGACAAACGGCTCGCACTCGGGCGTAAAGGCGATCTCGACGGGATTGTCCATGCCGCCGCCGCAAACGACTTCGACGTTGCTGCCGTCCGGTTTGCAGCGGAAAACGCGGGCCGCCTTGCCCTTCATCATCGTGCCGTCGGGCCGAGTTATCTCGTGGCCGTGGCGGCCGTCGCACCAATACAGCCGGCCGTCGGGCCCGAGGAAGGGGCCGTGGATGTCGGCGGCGTTGCCAGTGAAGCCGAATTTCGCGACTACCTCTTCGCGGATGGTGGCTATGCCGGCGCCTTTGGAGTCAAGCAAACGCCACAAGCTCGGCGGCGAGGCAGCATAGAGCGCGCCGCGATGCCAGAGCGCGCCCATGGGAAACGTCATTTTGTCGGCCCAAATGCGGCTTTTTCGAAAAACACCTTGCTCATCCGCCGGCTCGAGGGCGCGAATGAAATTGGGGAAGTCTTTAAGCAGTTCCTGTGCTTTGAGGTTTTGTCCTGCGGATTCCGCAAGAAACAAGCGACCTTCCGGATCGAAGCCGCCCATCATGGGGTGCTCGACCAACGGCGGGCCGGCGATTTTCTCGATGACGAAGCCCGGCGGCAAGGTAAACGTAGCGCCGCCGACGGTCCCTTGCTCGCGCGTCGGGCTCGTGCCAAAAGGTTCCGCGTGATGTTTGGGCGGGAATAGTGCGAACCCAAGAAGTGCGGTCAAGGCGATGGAGCAGCGCATACGCTTTAGGATTTTGGAGTGCGGTGACGGGTCACCGCTTTTGGATTTTTGGAGCGCGACTTCAAGCTCGGAACAACATGCGGCTAGGTAACGTCTTCGCGATCTTTCGGATCCTTTGTGCTATCCTTGCCGTGCAGCGACGTGCCCAACTGGCACGAGCCGCTCCCTCAGGCGCCCCCTTTAAGCTTCGGAAAAATCAGCAACCACAGCAATCCCAGCCCGGCAATGGCGAGGATTGGAGCAAGCGCATCCCAAGTCATGATAGTAGTCCCTTTTCGGTTGAACCTTCTCTGTTCGGATTCCTCTCTAACATATTGTACACCGGCCTAAGCGGCGGCTGTGCTGTAATATAGCGTAGGACAGGTTTTCAACCTGTCCGCCAAAACAAACGGACAGGTTGAAAACCTGTCCCACGTTGGACAAAGATGCCGCAACAGCCGATTTATTTGGATAACAACGCCACTACGCGCTGCGATCCGCGCGTTGTGGCAGCGATGTTGCCGTATTTCACCGAGTTGTATGGCAATGCGGCCAGCCGGCATCATGCCTACGGTTGGAAGGCCGCAGAGGCGGTTGACGAAGCGCGGCAACAAGTGGCGGAGCTGATCGGCGCCGATGCGAAGGAAATCGTGTTCACGAGCGGCGCCACGGAAAGCAACAACCTGGCGCTCAAAGGCGCGGCGGTGATGTACCGGCGTCAAGGCAATCACCTTGTCACCGTACAGACGGAACATCACGCAGTGCTCGATCCGTGCCGTCGCCTGCAACGCGAAGGCTTTGAGGTGAGCTTTCTGCCGGTGGACCGATTTGGCCGGGTCTCCGCGGAACAGGTAGGCGCGGCGATCACGGCCAAGACGATTCTCGTCAGCGTGATGGCGGCCAACAACGAGATCGGCACGCTCCAGCCCATCGCCGAAATCGGACGCGTGTGCAAAGAGCGCAAGGTGCTGTTGCACACGGATGCAACGCAGGCGGTCGGCAAAATCCCGATCGACGTGGAAGCGCTTCAGGTTGATTTATTGAGCCTTTCCGGGCATAAGATGTACGGCCCTAAAGGCGTGGGAGCGCTCTTTGTGCGGCGTCGCAACCCGCATGTGCGCTTGGAACCGCTCTTCGACGGCGGCGGCCATGAGCGCGGTTTGCGCAGCGGAACGCTGCCGGTGCCGTTGGTTGTGGGGCTCGGTGAAGCCTGCAGGCTTTGCGCCTTGGAGATGCCGGACGAAGCAAGACGCTGCCGCGCACTACGCGAGCGCTTATGGAATGGCTTGAGTGAGAACCTGGCGGGTGTTTTTCTCAACGGCCACCCCGCGGAACGATTGGCCGGCAATCTGAACGTAAGCTTCGGCCAGGTCCGGGGCGAGGCGCTCTTGATGGCGCTGAAGAACATTGCGGTCAGTTCCGGTTCGGCATGCACGTCAGCCAGCGTTGAGCCGAGCTACGTGCTACGGGCCTTAGGTGTGTCCGACGACTTGGCGCACAGCAGCATTCGCTTCGGCATCGGCCGATTCACTACCGCCCAGGAGATCGAATTTGCTATAAAAGAAGTAACGCAGACCGTGCAACGTTTGCGGCTAATGAGCCCCGATTTTCAAATGTCCTTGAACCAATAACCTTCTTCCAAAGGAGATGTTCGCCATGCCCATTATCTTGACCGAAAAAGCCGCCGGCGAAGTGAAGCGCATCGTCGCCGAGCAACAACAGCAGCCCAACGCGCAGTTGCCCGAAAAGATTTATCTGCGCATGCGCGTGGTCGGGGGCGGTTGCAGCGGCTTCCAGCACAAGCTTGACTTGGACCCGCAAGTGAATCCGAAACTGGATGAAATCTTTGAGATGCACGGCGTGCCGGTCGCCATCGACAAGCGCAGCCTGATGTACCTGGACGGCGTGACCGTCGATTTTCACGACGAAATCGCCCGCCGTGGCTTCAGCATTAGCAATCCCAACGCCAAGACGACTTGCGGCTGCGGCAGCTCGTTCTCCATGTAGTCAGCCGTGAGTGGTGAATTGCGGCAAAAACGTCGCTGTTCACCGCTTGCTTTTTCGCAGGGCGCTTAGCTCAGCGGCTAGAGCACCTGGTTTACACCCAGGGGGTCGGGGGTTCGAAACCCTCAGCGCCCATTGTCATAAAGGCGATACCGAACGCAATCTAGCGCACAGCCCGACGGTCGTGCGTGCGGGCCAATAACCAGCAATACTGCGGGGCACTTCCGCACAACCTGGAACCACGCCTGCGCCGTCCAAAATCCGTTCCGTCCTACCGCTTGCATCGTCAATTGAAGCCAATCAAGCAGGAGGAATAGGAGTACTCTGCTATACCACAACAGGTCCAAACGGGACACCTTGGTCATCCGTTTTCATCTCTGTAGTGGCTACGACGCGATAGCTGTTGGCTTCCTCGACTGCATTCCAATCAGCCACATAAAGGTTGATCGCGGGATTGAAACTTGAACTTGTTGGCGGAAGTTCATTAAGAAGGTTGCCCTGTGGGCCAAAGCGCCGCAGCTTCCACGAAACTGCCAAACCGGATGATGCCTCTGCGTGGATAGTGCTTCCCATTTTGGTAGTCAAGGTGATTACAACCGACATGGCTATCTCCTTTCATTGGTTAACAGTTCATTCTGGTGTCACAAGCGGTTCAACGACGAACCGCCGAATGGAAACAACACTTGCATCCACATAAACCCCAAGCGGCGCTCGCACCGACCACACCGGCGGAATGGACTCCAGGTCGGAGTACTCTCTCCGAATGCTTGCCAGCGCTTGAGGATACTCAACGGCGGGAATCAGTGCCACTGTCCGTCCATCCCAGGATGCTTCGATTCTTTCAGGCCGCACTTCGATGGTAAATTGACGCCATGGACCCGGAACCTTGTCAGGCTCTTCGACGGCGTAAAAAGTTCCTGCACCCCCGAATGCGTAGGTGCGCTGGTATGGTGCGTTAGCGGATTCCCCCCGGTGCAAAAACCCAATTTGGAATAAGCTCCTTAACTCGCCGGCCTTGGTTTTGAAAAGCATTGCGCGATGTCCAAGGTCGGCAAAACTCACTCTGCCAACGAAGAACTGCAGTCCTTCGGTTGTTGTTCGTTGAACAGAGCCAAAATATACGCCAACCTCCGCCGCGGGACTCTGTCGCACCAGGCCGTCTTGCCGCATCTCGACACGAAGACGATAACTTGAAGTTTGCGGATCGTTGAGCAATTCCACTAGACTCGGCACTGCCGCTGTGATCGTCACAGTTCCCTTCTCGATTGCATTTTCGGGGAAGCGGAGCACTGCATCTCCAATTCGCGAACGATAAGGAAACTCCAAATCCGCGCCAACTAGACTTACGGCCCGGCCTGCGGCTAGTTCTTCCTCAAAGGGAGCAACTGCGGCGCGGTATTTCCTATCCAGTGTCACTTCAAGGCTTGACGCCCACGGTGGAAACGCCACCATTATCGATGCGAAGGCAATAAGAAGCGCAGCGGCCGCGCTGAGGGCTGGGTGCCTTTTGACCCAGCGCCATGCTCGGCGCGCGCGGTTCTCTTTCAAAACCGTGGGCGCCTCCCCGCGCTGCCACTTTTCCAGGTCGTCCGCCAGCGCCGCCGCAGATGGATAGCGCAATGCGGGTTTCTTTTCCAAACATTTCAGGATGATCGCCTCAATGGCCCGGTCTAGATGTGGGTGAATGTGGCGCGGGCTTGGCGGCGCCGCGTCGCAAATTGCTGTGGCAACTTCATAATTGTTCCCCTCAAAAGGGAGCCTGCCAACCAGAAGCTCGTAGAGGATGACACCCAATGCCCAAAGATCGGCTCCAGGACCAACCTGCATGGACTGCCCGCGAACTTGTTCCGGCGCCATGTACGCCGCAGTGCCGAGCCAAGCGCCGACTGCAGTTAGGCTTTCATCAGGCGGGCTGGAACAACTCGAATCGCTGCCGTCGCTTGCAGACTCCGTCTGGTCTCCTTCACGCTGGTCAAACATCTTGGCGAGACCGAAATCGACAACCATCACTTTGCCGTGTTCGTCCAACAGGATATTGCCCGGCTTCAGATCGCGGTGCAGTATGCCATGCTCGTGAGCATAGTGAACCGCGCGGGCCACGTTCGTCATCAGAGCGACGACTTTCGTCGGTTGCCCAGGCAATTTCTTCGAGTGCGCGGCAAGGCTTCCGCCGGTCGCGAATTCCATGACAAAGTACGGTCGCCCTCCATGCAACTCGGCTTCAAAAATCGGGACAATGTGGTCGTGTCGCAGACGCGCCAGCGCGCGGGCCTCGCGAGCAAAGCGCTGGAGCGCCTCAGGCCGAGCTCGGCCCGGCGGCAGCAATTTCACAGCAACCAGCCGACCCAGGCGTAGGTCGCGTGCTTTGAAAACGACCCCCATGCCGCCTGACCCAATATGCGCAAGGATTTCATAATTGGGGAGGACGGGCAATTCGGGCACAGGCTTCGCCTCGAGGCCGGTTGCCTTTTGCATATCTAGTGTTGTTTCTACCAAATCGAGCACCGGCTCCAGCTTCTCTAATAGGCGTATGCGGCGGCGAAGTTCCTCCTGCCCTTCCGGCCAATGAGGGCACAATTCGTCCGGCGAGAGAGCATGCCCTCTCTCGCGCGCGCTCTCCCATTCCACTAATAGTTCATCCAATGAAACTCGTTCGGGCATGAATGCCTCCACACGCCCCGCCTCAACATGAAAAGCGGAACCGGGCTTCCAAGAGGGACAACTAATCTCAAAAAGGCAAGTCCCCACCCAATGCTTTCATCAAAGCAAGCCGGGCTGATTGCCAACGCCGTTTGACCGTCCGAATCGACACCTGGAGCAACTGAGCTGCATCAGACTGGCTCATTCCCTGATACCAGAGCAAATCGAAAACCTCGCGCTCCTCGTCGGGCAGAAGGCTGATTTGGCGGTGCAGTTCGCACCATCCTTCAAGATTGCCGGCGGAATTCCGCGCCGGCCGCTCGGGCGTCGGTCCTTCCGGTGTCGGGTCTCGGTCCCCAGGTGTGGCATGCTGGGCGCCAAGACCTTCTGGCCCAAAGTAGTGTCGCGCCAAGTCTATCAATTCGCGGCGGATGTGTGTAGCGGCCAGCCGGAAATAGTCCCGGACTGAATTCACTTCAATCGCGCGCAGCATTCGGTCAAGCCGTAGCAACACATTTTGCAGGACATCGTCCGTCTCCTCCCATCTTTTAACGCCGGGATAGCTTTTGAGCATCTTCTGTGTCAAAAGTCGCAACCGTTCCCAGCTGTTCTGCAACAAAGCCTGCCGCGCCGCAGAATCGCCACGGCGAAGCCTATCCAGATGGTCTTGCAATTGGCTTGTAATTGGGCCAGTCATTGCGATGCAATCTGCCTTTGGGCTTGAGCCTAGGGACAAGGCATTCGCGAATGTCCTACTTTAGAACGTGTCAGTTCGGACGCACCCCAATCTTTCTTAGCGCCTCATCGGCCACATGACTAGGTATTTGCTCGGTGCGCAAAAGCTCTAGGATCATAGCCGATGCGCGATGGGCCGGCGGGCCGATGTCGCCGAGCGCCTGCACGGCGCGAACGCGCAAGTCTTTGTGTCCTGCTTTGGCTAGCAGCACTAGCAATGGATCAATCGCTTGCGGCGCGCGCAATCGGCCCAGGCCCAACGCGGCGAACTCATTCTCTTGAATGCTCCACGACTTGATCTTTTCGCCGCTCTGGTCCGAGCCGTGCAGGTTGCGATAGAGCGTTTTGAGGAAGAACGGAATAGCTCGTTTGTCCTCAAGATAGACGAGCGCCTCGATGAAATAGGGCCGATTGCCAATCGCCGGATCGTCAATGAGCGCCATGATCGGCTCGTAGGCTTCGCGCACCTTCATAAGGCCCAGCGTTTTGGCGGCATCCAGACAGCCTGGTCCTTTGCTCTTGACGGTTCGGAGCAAGGCGGGGACGGTTTCTTTGTATTTGTGCTTTTGCATGGCATGGGCCGACATCCCGATTAGGCTGAAGTGCTTGTCTTCCGTGCTCAATGCTTCGACGAGGAATGGGACCGTGGCCACGTCGGGTGGATTCTGCGCGAACGCCTCAACGAGTCGCAACTTTGTCTCGTCGGATTCCTTGGCCCATGCCTGGGCCAGTGTCGCCACGCGTGTTTCAATCCTATTCTGTTGCGACAAAGCGTGCAGGATTACGGCGGCGCGTACCAACGGAGCGTCGCGCGAGGAAACGCCCACGACACCGTCCGCGTATTTGTTCGGCGACAGCGCGAAACCGCCGCCTGGCTTGCGCTGGAGCATCAAGAAATAGGTCTTGCCCCTTTCCAGCGGCACTGGCCCTGGGCAGAAGCTCTCCAGCCGCCAGACATCGGGAAGCGTCAACAGACTGTCTGGCGCCTCACCCTTGACGACAGCAATCGACTTGACCTTCACTTCACCATTGGCGCGCTCGGTTACTTCGCCGACCACGACCAACTCGTGCGCCGCCAGCGCTTTCGACAAAGGCGTGGGCCGGTAATCGGCCTGCGCCGCGGCGAGGGGCAAGGCGAGCAGGAGAATCGGCGAAACAACAAAGCGGCAAGCCATGACTTACTCCAAGCGAGCTTTCCCGAATTTGGGTCCCACAGTATTCTCTCAAAAAACAGAATACGCTGGAATCGAAAACTACGACGGACATGAATCTGCGCGCGCGGGGAGTGCAATGACTTTGCGGAAGCAGAAGAACGTTGTGGGGTCAACGTTCAGCGTTCACAGTTAAACGATTGGTGGTCAAAGATCAGAATGGCGACTTGTCCGGCATCGGCGCCGCGTTTTTCATGGGCGGCGGCGTCGGCACGAGCACTGGCCCGTCTTCAATCAGGGGCAAAGGACCGGGCGGGCTTACGTTCGACTTTTGCGGCTCTGCAGTCGAAAAACCCGGTCCCTTCGGCAATGGCCGCGGCACGCTGCGGAAATCGGGAACGGTCGTGTCCTTTTTCTCGATCCCTTTTGGCGGCACGAGGGGCAGTGCGTTGCTTCCTTTGACCGGAGGCGCCAAAGCCGGGCCCTTCTTGGCCGGCGTGCCCGCAGGAAACTGGGCCGGCGGCGGCACGCCCGGATCGACCAGCAACGGCGGTTCGTCGGTCTTCATCCCAGCGCCGTGTTCCAAGGTGACCTTAGTGCTCGAATAACCTGCCAGCCGGTAGCGCACGAGCACGCCTTTGGCGTGCCAGCGCACGCGCCAGGATTCGTCGCTGGCAGCCGCCTTGTCGAGCGCTTGGCCCGCCAGGGACGTCACGGGCCTCAGTGCTGCCAGGCTCGATGCCGCCTCGATGCGCACGCTGGCGCTTGGGTCGTTGCGCAGCGCATCGGCAAGAACGCCCGGCAACTCGGCGAACATGGCGGCTTCATAGCGGCCCAGCTCTTCCGCTGCGCCGGCGCGGTTGCGCTCGTTCTGGTCCGCTTTGAGGATTGCGATGAGTTCCGGCACGCGCTGCGCTGGGTTGGATTTGGGCTTCTTGCTGAATAAGCCCAAGCCCAAGATGCCGTCCGCCTGAGCCGACAGCGCCAAGGCGGGCAACAGCGCCAAGGTCACGAACAACGCGCGTCGCTGCATGGTGTCCTCCGGCTGCCAATGGAGGCGAAGCAGCCTGCTTCGCCGGCGCGAACCATGGCCAAGCAAGGCGGCTTGGCCTACGGAATCCATCGACCAATCGGTTTTTTCGGCACGGATTGTTCGCACGGAAATGGCGCTTGGGCCTCAGCCTATTCCGTCAAAAACGGTACAAATTGACAAGCAGCGGGATTTGGGTAATTCGAAGTAGGTCGAACATTTCAGTCCGACCCGACGGGCAAGAATGCCCATCCTACAACTGGATGCAACTCGGAATGATCGTTGCGTATCTTGCCCTGTTTCTCCTCGGGATCTGGCCGCCGTTCTATTGTTGGCAGGCCAATCGCGGCTACAGTTTGGCACATGCCGCGCTCTGGGCGTGGGCGGCGTGGGCGGCGTGGGGTCTGGCGCTATGCTCGGGGGAACCGGAGCAACTCGGTCTGGAGCCGGCGCGCTACATTGCACTGTGCCTGACCGCCGCCGCCGGCATCGCGGTGCTCGGAGCGCGGCGGCCCTACGTCGGCGCATGGAATCTCGTGCTTTTGGGCCTGCTCGCGGTGCTGCTGTTGCCGCTTGGGGAAAGCCTGTTCCTGGGCGCGCCTTCGCTCGACGTATTGCGCCAGGTCTTTGTCCTGGGCACGTTGCTCGTCGGCCTGGGAAACTACTTGCCGACGCGCTTCGGACCCGCGGCGTTATACGTCGGCGTCGTTTGCGGCTTGGAGGCAGGCCTGTTGTTTCATCCCGATTGGGAACCGACGCCCAATGCGGTGGCGGCGATTCATCTATCGTTCTTGTGCGCCCCGTGGATCGCATGGCTGTGCGCAGTCTCGCGTCCAGCGCCGGCGTCGCAGTTCGATGCGCTGTGGCTCGATTTTCGCAATCGTTATGGACTGGTTTGGGCGCAGCGCGTGCGCGAACAGTTCAATAGCTCCGCGGCGAACGCGGGTTGGCCGGCCAGGTTGTACTGGCAAGGCCTGTTGCTCGATCGATCGAAGCCAGCGCCGACGGAAGAGACTCGGGAGAAAATGGTGGAAACGATGCATGCCGTGCTGCAGCGCTTCTTGCCGGAAGTCAGGAAGTGAATTGCGTTCAATATAGCCGCCAAAAAGTGGCAACGTTGCCAAAAAGTGGCCCTCTTACTTTCTTAAGGTGGCCAAAAAGTGGCAACGTTGCCACGCTGCCAGTGTGTGTCGCTTGTCGCTCC
>JAKEHV010000261.1 GCA_022614915.1 Gemmataceae bacterium
CCGCCCCGCCGCTGGCCAGCAGCGTGCCGTCGATGTCAAAGAGGCAAATGTGCATTGGGGCATTCTATTGGTTGCGACCGCAGCACTTAATTCTTCACCTCGAACTCCGCGTCAATCACGTCATCCTTCTTGCCCTCGCCGCCCGCTGTCGGTCGGTCCGAAGGGGGCGGTGTCGCGCCGGATTGGCTTAGGTGCTGGGCCATGGCGTGGGCCGCCGATTGCAGGTTGTTGAGGGCCTGGCGAATGGCGTTCACGTCCGTGCCGCTGGCGGACTGCTTGAGCTTTTCGATGGCCGCCTGCACCGGGCCTTTGTCCGCGTCGGACAGCTTGTCGCCCTGGTCCTTCATCAGCTTTTCCACTTGCCAGATGTGGTTGTCCGCTTCGTTGCGGACGTCGGCCAGCTCGCGTTTGTTCTTGTCTTCGCCGGCATTGGCCTCGGCGTCACGGCGCATGCGCTCGACGTCGTCTTTGCTGAGGCCGCTCGAGTTTTCCACGCGCCGTTTCACTTCCTTGCCCGTCTTCATGTCCTTGGCGGAAACGTTCAAGATGCCGTTGGCGTCAATGTCGAACGAAACCTCGATCTTGGGCGTCCCGCGCGGCGACGGCTCGATGCCTTCCAGATCGAAACTGGTCAACAGGCGATTATCGCCCGCCATGGGCCGTTCGCCCTGGAATACCTTGACCGTGACCGCGGGCTGGTTGTCCTCCGCCGTCGAAAAGACTTCCTTCTTCGTCGTCGGGATGGTCGTGTTGCGCTCGATCAGTTTCGTAAACACGCCGCCCAGAGTTTCGATGCCCAACGATAGCGGCGTCACGTCAAGGAGGAGCACATCGGACTTACTGCCCAAAAGGAGCTGCGCGCCCTGGATGGCGGCGCCGACCGCGACCACTTCGTCGGGATTGACGCCTTTGTGCCCTTCCTTGCCGAAGATCTCCTTGACCATCTGCTGCACGCGCGGCATGCGCGTCATGCCGCCGACGAGCACGACTTCTTCGATATCGCGTGGGCTGTAACCGGCGTCCTTGAGCGCCTGCATGACCGGGCCGCGGCAGCGCTCGATCAGATGAGAGACCAGTTGTTCGAACTTGGCCCGCGTAATGTCCATCTGCAAGTGCTTGGGCACGCCGTCCACTGCGGTAATGAACGGCAGATTGATGGTCGTCGTCGTTTGCTGCGACAGGTCTTTCTTGGCCTGCTCGCAAGCCTCCTTGAGCCGTTGCAAGGCCATCGGGTCTTTGCGCAAGTCGGTGGAGTTCTGTTTCTGGAATTCACTGGCAACGTAATCGATCAGCACCTGGTCGAAATCGTCGCCGCCCAGATGCGTGTCGCCGTTGGTGGCTTTCACCTCAAAGACGCCGTCGCCGACGTCGAGGATAGAGATGTCGAAGGTGCCGCCGCCCAGGTCGAAAACAGCGATCTTCTCGTTTTTCTTTTTGTCCAAGCCGTAGGCCAGCGACGCCGCGGTCGGCTCGTTGATGATGCGCATGCGCTGCTTGGTCTTCTTGCCGGTGGTGGGATCTTCGATGTCCCATTCGGTCTCGAAGCCGGCAATCTGGGCCGCGTCGATCGTCGCCTGACGTTGCGCGTCGTTGAAGTACGCCGGCACGGTGATGACGGCTTTGTTGACGCGGTGGCCCAGATAGGCTTCGGCCGCTTCTTTGAGCTTGCGGAGCACCAGGGCGGAGATTTCGGGCGGCGTGTATTGCTTGCCGTCGATATCGACTTTGACCAACTCCCCGGAACCGCCGACGATCTTGTAGGGGACGATTTTCTCTTCGGATTCTACCTCGTGATGGCGTCGGCCCATGAAGCGCTTGATCGAATAGACGGTGCGGCGCGAGTTCGTGACCGCCTGGCGCTTGGCCGGATCGCCGACGAGCCGTTCGCCCTTGTCGGTGAACGCCACCACGCTGGGGGTCAAACGGTGGCCTTCCTGATTGGGAATAACCTTGACTTCGCCACCCTCCATTACCGCAACCACGGAGTTCGTGGTGCCCAAGTCGATGCCGATGATTTTCTCTTCCGCCATTGCAAGCTCCTTTACGCCGAATCAAGGCAGAGACAATTGCACTATGTATTCAGATATTCAGTATTGCTAAGTAGAACTGAGAACCATGGCGTTTTGGTGGTTAGGCGCAGCAACTGCCATGCCGCCGGGTTCTTCCACGGCAATTTCTGAATCATAAACACATACATAGATAGTTTTTACGACTCATTATTAGAGCCGACTGCGGGCCAAACGATTCAAAGTCCAGACGAGACAATGTCATTTTGGCAGGAGGCAAACGGCATAGCAGCGCTTTCCGTAATAGCCAAAGAAATAGCCCGAGAAAGCGGACAATATTGGTCTGAGTTGGTTGACGGCTTTATGCGCGCTGGCTAAATTGAGGTCAAACTGCTCCCAAATCCCACCCGAGACAACAACTCATGGGCCGCAAATCCGATTCCGATCAGGCATCACCTGCCAAATCCGCTGCCGCCCTGCGAAGCCTCCGATCCGCTATTGACAGGCTTGATCTGCAAATCCTCAAGCTAGTGAACGAACGTGCCGCGCTGGCCGGCGAAATCGGCAGAGTCAAGAACGATCAAGGCGCCGAAGTCTTTTCCCCGGCACGAGAAGAGGAAGTTCTGGAGAACGTCCTGGAAGCCAACAAGGGACCTTTGGATCCGGCAACGATTCGCGCCATCTATCGGGAAATCATGAGCGGGTCGCGGGCACTGCAAAAAGTTCTCAAAGTCGCCTATCTCGGCCCGGAATACAGCTACAGCCACCTCGCGGCCGTCGAGCGCTTTGGCCAAAACATCGAATACATGCGC
>JAKEHV010000262.1 GCA_022614915.1 Gemmataceae bacterium
GCCGGACGAAAGTAATTCCGCACTCGTTTTGATCTCTGCGCGTCAGGCGCTGCCGAAGAACTGGCGAGAACTCCTTTCGTCCGATTTCCAGAATGTGCCGCTAGAGAAGTTACTCGAGGAAGTGCCCGAAGACCAGTTCGACGGCCAGCCGCTGCGTTTTCGTCGAACCAAGGACGGCATCGTGATCTACTCCGTCGGCCCCAACAAGAACTACCAAGGAGACGCGCTCGACCGGCTGGAGGAATTCGACGAAAACTTCATCCGTGTCGACTTTCGCCTGTGGGACGTGGAGCGCCGCCGGCAGCCGCCGTTGCCGCCACGGCCAAAGGCGAAGGAGGACGCTAACGGCAAGTGACGCTTCCAATGTGCACGGTTAGGTCACGCATACGCTTGTGGCATTCGGGAACCTCGGTCAATTCATCCAGCTGGTCCCAGGTGCGTAGATCAGCGCCCGCCTGCCGGGCATAGGCTTTGGCCCACTTGACGAACACACTCATTACTCAAGATTTCCGTCGCGGTTTCGGCAAAAGATCTCCGAGCGTCCAACCGTTCGGCAAGCGCAGCTCGCGCCTTTTGATTCGTTGGAATTCGTCCGGCGTGACCTCAACAATGATGGAAGGGTAGTGAATGCCGTGCGCCGGGGCCGGTCCAAAGCTGAGCGGCATTATTCCAGTTGGAATCGTATAGCGATTGACTTCCAAAAGCTTGATCGGTTCTTCCGCGCGCGCCTCTTCTTCGACGTCCCCTGTAATGTGAAAAATGTGCGTGATGCCTTTTTCGACGCGGTAATGCGCCGAAGCAAGTTTCCGCATTTCTTCTACTTTGGTCGCCATACAGTTTGACTCAGTGCTTCAGATTAGCGCGGCTCTGTCAACTTCGCCATTATAGGCAACTTGCTTCTGGCATTGCAATCAGCATGACACGCGCATGTGCAGCATGCCCCGCCGCGGCGTGGCATTCTCCGAGCGCGAAACGTAAACGGATTGGGGTTTGAAAAAATTACAATTGCCAATTCCTCCGCGCCCGTGCAATCGTTGCGCTCTGTCTTCTCCCGAAGTTCCTTGCCGCTGGCACATTAGGCCCGCTTCGTTTCGCGAAAACGCCGCCGCTCGTTGGCTTGGCCTGTCTTTTGCCTTTAGAGTTGTCGCAGACACCTCTGCACGAATCCGCGCGCACTGAATTGAAGAGCCGCGCACGAAGTAAGCGGTCCATTCAGCTGCGTAGCGGAATTCGCAAGAATTCCGGTCGTTCATGGAGGTTTGCGGGCATGCGTCGTCGCCTTCTCGTGCTGGTCGCGCTTCTTGCTTTCACCAGTCTGGGCGCGCAGCACCGGACGCCCAACTTTATCGTGCATGCCCCAAACGCCCAGATTGCCGAACGCGTCGGCCAATACGCCGAGCACTATCGCCGCGAAAAAGCCATGCTCTGGCTGGGCCGCGAGATGCCGCAGTGGCGCGAGCCATGTCCCTTGCACGTGAAGGTGACGATGGACGGGCCGAGCGGGGCGACCTCGTTTCATTTTGGACAGGGCCAGGTGCTCAGCCAAACCATGGAAATCCAAGGCCCGCTCGACCGGCTGATCGAGAGCGTGTTGCCGCACGAGATCACGCACACGGTATTTGCGTTTCACTTCCGCCAACCGGTGCCGCGCTGGGCCGACGAGGGCGGCTCCGTCCTTTCCGAGGACGACCTGGAACGAACCCGCCACGACCAGCTCGCCCGCGATATCCTGAACCAGCGCCGGCAAATCCCCATGCGCCGGCTTTTTACTTTGAAAGACTATCCGCGCGACGTCTTGTGCTTGTACGCGCAGGGTTTTTCCATTTGCGACTTTCTCGTCAAGCGCGGCGACCGCAAGACTTTTCTCTCGTTCGTCGGCCACGGCATGATGCACGGCTGGGACAGCGCCAGCGCCAGCTTCTACGGCCATCGCAGCGTGGAAGATTTGGAAGAAGCCTGGCTGCAAAACCTGCGCGAAACGCGCAAACAGCGCGACACGCTGGTGGCCCAGAACAAGACCAAGCCCAGCGCGACCCTGGCGAGCCGAAATCTGGTCCGCACCACCGTGCCGCCCACACAGCCGTTGGACGCCGCCCCGGTCGCGCGCGGGGCGATGCCGCAGGGCGACCAACAGGGACAAGTCTTCGGCAACGCGCCGCCGCCCCCGCCCGGACAATGGCAGCCGGTGTATCCGGTGGCGGGGCCGACGATCACGGTGCCGCCGTCGCCGCAAGTGCAACTGGGCCCGCCGCAATTCCTGCAATCTACGCCTGTAGGATTCCCGCACTAACCATCACTACCGCGCCTCGAGCCGCTGCAAGCACTCTTGCGCGGCAACCGTAAGACGTGCCGCAGCCGCCCCGGCCGCCAAGGCGCGAATCACTTGGCGGGCGTCGGCCGTGCCGATCTTTTCCAAAGCTTCCAGCGCCCGGAGCTCGCGCAGCACGCGCGGATCGGCGTGAGGGTTTTGGCCTTTGTCCAACAATCGCTGGATGCGCATGCGCATCTCAAGCGTTTTGCTGTCGGGCAGCGCTTTCTCAAGGGCCGGCAACACTTGCTCCAACAC
>JAKEHV010000263.1 GCA_022614915.1 Gemmataceae bacterium
GTGATCGTCGAGCCGGGCGAGACGCCGCTCAAGGAACGGCAGCTCCTGACCGAGGACGAGTTCCGCAAGGCGCGCGAGGCCTACGGCGACGGCTTCGAGGCCGACATGGGCGCCGAGGCCGTCAAGAAGCTGCTCGAACGGCTCGATCTGGTGCATCTTTCCCACAAACTTCGCGATGACCTGGCGAAGGACAGCGCCCGGGAAAAGCCTTCGAAGCAGAAGCAAAAGGACCTCACCAAGCGCTTGAAGGTGGTCGAGTCGCTGCGCGACAGTGAAAACAAGTCGGAGTGGATGGTCCTGGAGTGCATTCCGGTGATTCCGCCGGATCTGCGCCCGCTGGTTCTCCTGGATAGCGGCAACTTCGCCACCAGCGACCTCAACGACCTCTATCGCCGCATCATTAACCGCAACAACCGGCTCAAGAAGCTGGTCGACCTCAACGCGCCGGAAGTCATCATCCGCAACGAAAAGCGCATGCTGCAGCAGTCCGTCGATGCCCTCTTCGACAACAATCGCTGCAAGCGTCCCGTGCTCGGCTCCTCGAACCGCCCCCTAAAGTCGCTCACCGACATGATCAAGGGCAAGCAGGGACGCTTCCGCGAAAACCTCTTAGGCAAACGCGTCGACTACTCGGCTCGTTCCGTCATCGTCGTCGGACCCGAATTGAAGCTGCACCAATGCGGTCTTCCCAAAAAGATCGCCCTGGAGCTGTTCCAGCCGTTCATTATCCGCCGGCTTAAGGAATTGGGCCACGCCGACACGATCAAGTCGGCCAAGAAGATGCTCGAGCGCAAGGCCGAGGAGGTTTGGGACATTCTCGAAGAAGTCATCACCAACCATCCGGTGCTCCTCAACCGCGCCCCCACGCTACACCGCATGGGCATCCAGGCGTTCGAGCCGGTGCTGATCGAAGGCAACGCCATCCGCATTCACCCGCTCGTCTGCAAGGGCTTCAACGCCGACTTCGACGGCGACCAGATGGCCGTCCACCTGCCGCTGTCTATCGAAGCGCAAGTCGAGGCGACCGTGCTCATGATGTCCACCAACAACATCTTTAGCCCCGCCAACGGCCAGCCCATCATCACGCCCAGCCAGGACATCGTCATGGGCTGCTTTTATCTGACGGCGGACCCGTTGGCGATGTTCACCACGGTGGGCGGCGTTGTGGACGACCGCGTGAAGAACTACCGCAATAGGCTGCCCGAGAATCTAAAGGGCGAAAACATGTCCTTCACCAGTCCCGCCGAAGTCTTCATGGCTTTCGCCCAGAAAAAGCTCGGCATTCACGCCCGCATCAAAGTGCGTTTGCCCATCGACAAGCGCGTCATCACCGAGACGCGCATCGACAAGGACAAGGCAAAAGACGAGGAAGTGCCGCGCTCCGCCAACAGCCTCGTGCACACCACCGTCGGCCGCGTCGTTTTCAACGACATCCTGAAGCCCGAGATGGCGTTTTACGACCTGGCCCTTACTGGCAAGCGCTTAAGCCGCATCATTGCCGATTGCTACCAGGAATTGGGCCGGCGCGAGACCATCGACCTCTTGGACCGCATGAAAGAAATCGGCTTCCGCGAATCGACCCGCAGCGGCCTGTCCTTCTCCACCGACGACTTGCGCACGCCGCCCGACAAGGAGCACATTATCAAGGAGACGGAAAAGGAAGTCGACAAGGTCATGAAGAACTACCAGCGCGGCTTCATCACTGACTTGGAGCGCTACAACAAAGTCATCGACTTTTGGACCGAGGCGCGCGACAAGATCACCAAGCAGATGATGTACGACCTTCAGCACGACATTCGGGAAGGCGTGCCCTATCTCAATCCCATCTTCCTCATGGCGCACTCCGGGGCGCGCGGCGGCGTCGAGCAGATTCGCCAGCTCGCCGGCATGCGCGGCCTGATGGCCAAGCCGTCCGGGCAAATCATCGAGACGCCCATCAAGGCCAACTTCCGCGAAGGCCTGTCCGTGCTCGAATACTTCAGCTCCACGCACGGCGCCCGCAAAGGTCTGGCCGACACCGCGCTCAAGACCGCCGATTCCGGTTACCTCACGCGCAAGCTCGCCGACGTCGCCCAGAATGTCGTCATCACTTCAGAGGATTGCGGCACCACGCAAGGCGTCACCAAGGGGGCCATCTATAAGGGCGAAGAAATCGAAAGGCCCTTGGCGGAATCTGTCCGCGGCCGCGTCGCCCGCAATACCATCTCCACCATCACGGGCGAGGTGATCGTCAAAGAAAATGAAATGATCACCTGGGAGCAGGCGCGCAAGATTGAGCAGCTCGGCTTGGACAAGATCATTGTCCGCAGTCCGATGACGTGCCAGGCCGCCCTGGGCATCTGCCGGCTCTGCTACGGCATGGACCTGGCCACCGGCAACCTCGTCGAAGAAGGCATGGCCGTCGGCATTATCGCAGCCCAGTCGATCGGCGAGCCCGGCACGCAGCTCACCATGCGCACGTTCCACATCGGCGGCACCGTCAAGCGCGTGGTGGTCGAAAGCGAGATCAAGGCCAAGAAGACCGGCACCGTGAAATTCATCCGCATGACCGCCGCCACCAATGACAAAAACGAGACGGTGTCGCTCGCCCGCAACGGCCAGATCCACATCCTGGGCGGCAAGGACCGCATCCTGGATGAATACTCAGTTCCCTACGGCGCCGAGCTGTTCGTTCTGGACGGCCAGCAGATCAATCCCGCCCAGATCATCTGCCGCTGGGACCCGCATCGCATCCCGATCTTGGCGGAGCGCGGCGGCCGCATCCGCTATGAAGACATCGTGGAGGGCGAAACGCTCCGCAAGGAGAAGGACGCCCACATGCAGACCGAGCGCTGGGTCATTGCCGAGCACAAGGGCGAATTGCATCCGCAGCTAGTCATCGAGGACGAGCGCGGCCAGCTCTTGGAAACACACCCGATTCCCGAAAAGGCGTATCTGGAAGTGCGCGAGGGGCAGACGGTGTTCGCCGGCTCGCTGTTGGCCAAGACGCCGCGCGAGGTCGAAGGCACGCAGGACATCACCGGCGGCCTGCCGCGCGTCACCGAGATCTTCGAGGCGCGCCGGCCGCGCGAGCCCGCCGTCATGGCGGAAATCGCCGGCCGCATCCGCCTGGGCGAAAAACGCAAGGGCAAACGCGCCATCATCGTCGAGGAAGTCGACGACAACGGCAAAGCCACCGGCGTCGAGCGCGAGCACCTCGTGCCGCACGGCAAGCACTTGCGCGTGCACACGGGCGACTATGTCAAGGAAGGCGACGCGCTCGTGGACGGCCCGCTCGTGCCGCACGACATCCTGCGCATCAGCGGCACCGAAGCCGTGCAGCATTATCTCGTGCGCGAGGTCCAGAGCGTATATCGCAGTCAACGCGTCGATATCGACGACAAGCACATCGAGATCATCATCGCGCAAATGCTGCGCAAGGTGAAAGTGGAGACGATGGGCGACACCGGTCTATTGCCCGGCTCGGTCATCGACAAATTCGCCTTCCGCGAGGTCAACGACCGCCTCAAGGAAAGCGTCAAAGTCAAAAACCCGGGCCAAAGCAAGTTCGAGCCGGGCAAACTCGTCAGCAAGGACAACTTTGAGGAAGTGAAGGCCGCTCTGGAAGCCGACGATAAGACGCCGCCCAACTACTCGCGCCCCGAGGCGGCGACCTGCACCACGCAGCTCTTGGGCATCACCAAGGCGGCGGTGCAGTCCGACAGCTTTATCTCCGCCGCCAGCTTCCAAGAAACCACCAAGGTGCTGACCGAGGCCGCACTGTCCGGCAAGGTCGACTATCTCGTCGGCCTGAAGGAAAACGTGATCCTCGGCCACTTGATCCCCGCCGGCACCGGCTTCCACATGCACCAGGACTCTGAAGTGCGCATCCATCCGGAGGCGCTGGAAAGCATGGGCGTCGCCGTCACGCCGCGTGAAGAAGCGCCGGCGGCGAAGAAGGAGTAACAGGAGGCAAGCCATGAACGCACGCATGGGACTAGCCGCGCTTGTCGCGGCAGCGCTGACTTTGGCCTCTTCGGCCGCCCAGGACCAGGAGGCTGCTGTCAAACGGCTGGACGTCAAAGGCATCAAGACACCTGCCGAAGGAGACGTGAAAAAGCCCGCCGTCGTCGAAAACGAGAAGGCGCTCGCGAAATTGTTTCCTGACAACGACGTGCGCCGGCAAATCAGCAAAGAAGTCGATTTCGAAAAACACCGCGTGCTCTACTTCAACTGGTCCGGCTCCGGACAAGACCGCCTGCTTTTCGAAATAGACAAGGAGGCGCAAAAGGTGGTCTTCCATTACAAGCCGGGATTGACGCGCGACTTGCGGCCGCACCACTACGTCTTTCGCGTGAACAAAGACCTCAAGTGGAAGGTGAATTGATCAGCCCGTAAGGAAGCGGGCACGCGCGCGCGATCCAAACCCGCTTCCTCACGGGCGCGGCTCGGAAGCATTTGGTTGGTGGTAAGAACAATTGGTTCTTGCCGTTGGCAAAGTCCAAATCCCAAAGCAGCAACCACCACAAGTCCGCACATGGCGAGTTTGATCTTGCTGGTAGTCATGGAGCGGAGAACTTCTTCCGTGAGTAACGGCGCTTCGCGCCAGGTCAGCTCGTCCGCCTCGATTTGCGCCTGGGCGCGCGCCTGCGTCTCATGGCGCTTGCGCGTGCTTCTGGCAATCTTCGCCTTGAGTGCAGTGCGATAGGCCACGCCATAAAGCCAACTGCCCAAAGAGGTTTTCATGCGTATGGCGCTTGCTTTCCGCGCCAGCACGAGAAAGGTTGCCTGAAATGCATCGTCCGCGTCGGCGCGATTGCGAAGCAAGCATTGGCAGACCTGCTGGACCATGCCGCCATAACGGCGGACAATCATCGCGAAAGCGGTCTCATCGTGGTGGGCGGTAAATTGTTCGAGCAAATCATTGTCCGGCGCGTCTTTGAGCTTCGCATTCGCGCCTAGGCCCCGCACGTAGCCCAGTATCCGTGATGACGTCGTTTGAATCATGCCGTGGATTTCACAGGAGCGCTTCTGATGCTCCATTTATATAGTCCCCTGAAAGCGGCCCGTAACAGGTTTTTTTGGGGCACGAAAAGCTATAGCACTCGCCGGGGCTGCACGCCGGCGTCGCGCAAGTACGGATCGAGCCGCCGAGAAAGCTCCGGAAGGTGGTGGCTCGGGACGCTGGGGTAAAGGTGATGCTCCAGGTGATAGGTCAATTCCAGAAACAGTGCGGGGATCACGCAGCCGCGCAGGGAGCTGGTTTGGGTCAGCGAGTGGTCGCCGTAATTGTGGTGCGGAAGGTGGACGGTCAAGAGAGGATAAACCCAGCTTCCCACAATGGCGAGCACAACAAATAGGATCACAGCAGGAGTCCATTGCCAGAGGATGATGCCGCCAAGGGGCATGGCGACGGCCCAGGCGGCTTCGATGAGCAGCCAGCGGCGTTGGTCCGGTCGGCCACGCTGCCGGGTGTAGGCCCACCACCACAATCGGGGCAGAAAGACCGGCCCATACAACATTGCCTTCCACAAGCTCATGCGCGCCGGTTCGCCCTCCGGATCGTCTGGTCCGGGAAAGACGCGATGGTGCTGTAGATGGGAAGTCCTGTATGCGTGGCCGCTCTCCAACAGTATGGCGCCGAATATGAAAAGGGCCCACTCCGACTGCCGCGGCGTCAATCCCAGCGCGCCGTGGACGACATCGTGTGTGACGGTGACCACGGCGACAAAAATGAAAAAGACGATAATCGGCGTCAACCACCACAAACCGACATTGGCGGCGATGGCGAAGGCGGCCAATCCGGCGAATGGCCGAAGACACGCCAGCCAGCGCTGCCGGCGTGTCGTGACCAAGAGATCATTCCCAAGGCTTTTCAGGCTGGGAATCGTAGGATCATCCACAACGGGCATGAGTCATCGTGTCCATTTCATCTAATGATGGAGTGAAGCGCACGGATTCATGAGGAACGCTCGACGGCTTAGATCACGTAGGCGTTGGGAAAGGACGGCTTCAGCCACAATACGGCTGCCCAGTACGCACGCGACCGTTCCCAACCCGGGCCAGGTCGTGTCTCCCGCCAACCAGAAGCCGGGCACGCCGATGTCGTATGAAAGGGCCCGCTGATTGCTGTTGAGCAAACTTTGGCGTACCCCGCCGACCGCGCCGCGCGGGCGCAGTGTGAAACGCTCAAAGGTGCGCGGTGTGGCCACTTCTTGAACGACGGCGCTCCTGCCCAAGTCGGGGTAAACGCGCCGGGCTAACGCGATCAAACGTGTGCCGGCTCGTTCTTTGTGCGCCATGTATTCGCTTGAGGTCAGCCCTTCCCATTCCTCGAGCTCACAATGCGTGGAGATCATCACTGACCTGTATCCCTCGGGAGCTGAAAGAGTATCGCCCGGCGCCGACACTGAGATGAACATGTTGTTGCCATTACCCAGCGGACCGCTGTAATCGTGCAAGAGTTGATGGTGCGTAAAGGATTGTCCGGCGACCTCGTCGTCGGGAACTCCGAGGAACACGACGACCGCGCCGCCCAATGCGCTTGCATCACGCTGTAGATAGGGATTCAGCGCCCGGGCCACGGCTTTCGGCGCAATGCGAGCCGTTAGCGCCGCGGGCACAGCACTGACGACTTGCCGGGCTGCAAAATCGCCGCGACGAGTCCGGAGCCGGAAGCCGTCCCCTGCGCCCAGGTCTTCGACTTTGCTGACTCGGCAGCCGACGCGGAGGATTCCTCCGAGCGAGCGATAATGGGCGACGAAGCTTCGCCAAAAGCCGTACATGCCGCCGCGCGCCCGCGTTAGCCCCGCGCCGCGGATGGTGATCCCCAGCGCTCCATTGATCAATGGAGCGTCATCGATTTGAGCGTGAACCGTGTCCTCGAGGAGCATCGACAATAACCCTGCCAACGGCTGATCGTGGCGCAGGCCGAGGCTCCGTAGCGCGTCGCCCATTGTCCAACCGACGTAGCGAACCAGCGGCAGATTCATAAGTCCCACTGCCCTCACCGCCTGGACGATATCGCCGGCACATTGAATCGGCAGCTTGACGCCGTTTCGGCTGGCCTTCCAGAACACTGCGGCGAGCCGGTCCATCCATTGCCAGAAACTCCGATGGACGGGAGAATCGCCGAGTGCCCGCAGTCGCTCCACGACCCAGGAGGCTTGATCACGAAACAAGGTGACACGGCGATCCGGCAGCCAGGCGACGTAACCCGGTAAGGGATCGCCGTTAATCGGAGGCATGGCGATATCGCGCAGGAACTGGCCGCCGACGCCGCCGCCGGCATCGAAATCGACTAGCGTGGTCGCGCCCACGTCAAAGGCAAAGCCGTTTCGCCGGAAGAATCCCGCGCAACCGCCGGCTTGTCCGTGGGCCTCGAAGACGATGGTGGCAAGACCGCCTGCCTGAAGCCGTGCCGCAGTCGCCATCCCCGCCATTCCCGCCCCAATGACGGCCACGTCATACATCACCTGTTCTCCAGTCCGTTGCTGCTGCCTGAACCGCGAGACGTCGGCTCCGATAACAGGAAAGTCCGCATTGGCCGGCCGCCTCTGCAACAATGACAAGCCGGCCAGCGCGCGCGAATCCGCCGGTCGCTCGCCTATATCAAAGGGAATCACTCTCCTGAATGTCGACGAACTATTGAGGCTGGTCTTAGAAAATGGTAGGACGCGTGCCGGTCGACATGTTCAAGAACGATAACGCATTACTCAGCTGTGGCCGAAGGATCCAACGGCAATTCTACTGCCGCGCCGCTTTCGGCGCTCTGCGCCACGGCTTCGGTGAATTCCATATAGGCTGCGCCAGTCGCGAAGTCGGTGAGCTGCACCGGCGCACCCAGGCGAATGGCGTCTACGAAGTCGGCTTCGACGCGCCAGCCGCCGGCCTTGTCGTCGGGAATTCGAATCTCCTCTAATTCGTCGGCGCGCACGCCTTTGCTGCCCGTTTGCCTGCTCGCGCCCCGAATGCGGTCGTTCACCAGGTCGTAGTGCAGCGCGCCTTGAGTGCCATAGAGTTCGATACCCATGCTCTGCCCGAACAGGGCCGCGCCGCTGAAGTGATACGAGGCCCGAGCGCCGTCTTCGAGAATCGTCAGAATCTGCACGCTGTCCGGCGTGCCGACCGCGCGGCGCACGCCGCTTTCGGGATCGATGCGCGACGGAATGTGAGCGTGAACCTGTGCGAGCACGCGCACCGGCGGCGGCGTCCAGCGCAAGAGCGTCTCATGCACGATGCCCAAAGTCAGCATGTTGAAGCCGGACAAGGCGGCATCCTGCCGCCACGACAAAGCCGCCGCAGGATCGGCCAGCGCGGCATTGAGACCGTGTACGTGCACTTCGCGCAACTCACCCAAATAGCCGCCGTCCAATAGCTCGCGCACCACTCGATCTCCTTTGAGGCCGAACGGGCTGGGCACGACTTGGGCAACCAGTTTGGGATGCGCCTTAGCAGCCGCGAGCATGCGGTGCGCCTCGGCCGCGTTCATGGCGAGGCGTGCTTCGGTGAGCACGTGCTTGCCGGCCGCCAGCGCCGCCAGCGTGATCGGGCAATGCAGATACGGCCAGGTGCCGATAACGACGGCGTCCACTTCCGGATCGGCGATGACTTCTTCCCAGTGCGCGTACGTGCGCGGCACGTTAAACTCGCGCGCCGCCGCCCGCGTCGATTCCGGCCGGCGATTGCATAGGGCGACAATCTCGACCGCTTCGAGGGCGCGCAGACCCGGAATGTGCTTCGCGCGCGTGTTCGCGCCTGCTCCGATAATGCCGATGCGAATGGGTGCGGGCATAGTAGCTAGTGACGACAAATGACAACTGCTGTTATAACAGTCCCTCGCTCGCGCGTCGGGCTAGTGTCATAACAGTCCCTCGCTCGCGCGTCGGGCTAGTGTTATAACAGTCCCTCGCTCGCGCGTCGGGCTAATGTTATAATGGTAAAGACCGTATCCCCATTCTATTACTTGCTGGAACGCGCGCATGACTGCCCCGGCCACAACCTCGCATGCCAAGGAGCTTCGGCCCGTCACCGTGCCGGAATTCCAAACCGCCAAGACCAGAGGCACGCGCCTGTGCGTGCTGACGGCCTACGATTTCACGATGGCGCGCATCTTGGACGCCGCCGGAGTGGACGCCTTGCTCGTCGGTGATTCCTTGGGAATGGTCGTGCAAGGACAGGAGAATTCGCTCGGCGTCACGATGGACGAAATGGTGTATCACACGCGCATGGTAACGCGGGGCGCAAGCCGCTGTCTGGTAATCGCCGACATGCCGTTCATGAGTTATCAGGTCAGTCCGCAGCAGGCTTTGGAAAACGCCGGCCGATTCGTCAAAGAAGCGGGCGCTCAAGCGGTCAAAGTGGAAGGGGGCATGCGCAGCGTGCCCGCCATTCGCGCAATCGTCGGGGCGGACATCCCGGTCATGGGTCACGTGGGATTGACGCCGCAGTCGGTGCACAGCCTGGGCGGATTTCGTGTGCAGCGGAACGACTCCAAACTGCTCGAAGACGCGCTGGCGGTGCAAGAAGCGGGCGCGTTCAGCGTAGTCGTCGAATGCGTGCCGATCGAATCAGCGGCAAAAATCACCGAGGCGCTGCGCATTCCCACCATCGGCATCGGCGCCGGGCCGCACTGCGACGGCCAGGTGCTCGTCGCCCATGATATGCTCGGACTATACCAGGAGTTTCACCCGCGCTTCGCAAAGCAGTATGCCGACTTGGGCCGCGCCGTCTTGGAAGCGGTCGAGACCTATTGCCAGGAGGTGCGCGACGGCGCTTTTCCCGGACCGGACCACTCGTTTCAATAACGCGGGCGAGCCGGGAGCGTAAGCGACCGGGGTACGCGCGATAAAGCTTGCTTTTGGGCGGCGGCGCGGGAAAAATAGGAAGCATCCTGTAGGACGGAATCCGTCCCACTTTCTCGCAGGAGGGTGGCGTCATGGTTCGCAAAGCACTCGTCGTCGAGGACGAAAAGGAACTGGGCCAGCTCCTGGGCGAGCATTTGAAACGCTGGGGCTACGAGCCAACCGTCTTGAACGAAGGCAAGCCGGCCGTGCCTTGGGTAAGGCACCATCGGCCCGCGGTCATTCTGCTCGATCTTTTGCTTCCCGACATTGATGGATTTTCCATCTGCGAGACGTTGAAGCTCGACCGTGAAACAAACCTCATTCCCGTCATCATGGTCACCGCGCTTTCGGGCGACGAGGATCGCTTCAAAGGGCTTCAAGTCGGCGCCAATCGCTATCTGACCAAACCTTTTACCGCCGATGAATTGCATAGGGCCATTGACGACGCTTTCACTTGGCAAGAGGATTTGAAAAAGAACGGCGCCGAGGGAGAAATTCGTTTCAAACTGCAAAGCGACACGCAGTTCCTCGAAGAGCTCAATCACCTTTTGGGCTCGTTGTTCCTGTTTAGCGGTCTTTCCGAAACCCAAGTCAAGCAAATCACGACGGCGGTGCGCGAGCTCGGCACCAACGCCATCGAGTGGGGCCATCAGAAACAGGTCGAGCGCATTGTCACGGTCGATTACCGCATCGATGCGCAGAAAGTCACCATTATCATCAAAGATACTGGTTCCGGATTTGACCCCAAGAAAATGCCCCACGCCGCCTCCGATGAGGATCCGGTCGCTCACATGATGGTTCGGGAAGCTCTTGGCATCCGCGAAGGCGGCTTCGGCATCCTCATGTCGCGCGGGCTCGTCGATGAACTCAAATACAACGAGACCGGCAACGAAGTTCAACTCGTTAAGTACTTCCCACCCAAGACCGACGCGAAGAATTGAATGTTTCAGCGTGGTTGGCGTCGAACAAGTAGAATTTGTCGATTAGCCAATGCGACTGTTTCTTTATGCTCTGATCGCAGTCTTCCTGCTGCTCCCGGCCGGTTGCGGCAACTCCAAAAATCGCGTCGTTGTTTACTGCGCGCTGGATCGCGA
>JAKEHV010000264.1 GCA_022614915.1 Gemmataceae bacterium
ACTCGCTGCCGAGACCGTAGAGCACCCAGGCGCCGAGGCTGGGCCGGCCCGGAATCGCCGTGCCCGTATTCATGACCATGTGCGCCGGATCGTGATTGATCTGGTCCGTGTGCAGCGAACGGACGATGCAGATATCGTCGGCAATTCGGGCGATATTTGGCAAAAAATCGGAGATTTCCTGGCCCGAACGGCCGTGTCGGCGAAAGGCGATCTGCGGCCCCATGATGCGCAGCTCTTGATCTTGAAGCTGCGCGATCGGCTGGCCGCGCGTGAACGATTCGGGCATGGGCTGGCGATTGAGTCGCACGAGGGCTGGCTTATGGTCGAATGTCTCCAGGTGCGACGGGCCGCCGGACATGTACAGGAAGATGACGCGCTTGATGCGCGGCGTGAAGTGCGGCAAACCAGGCACATTCGCTTGTGCTTTGCGCGCCAAAAGCGACCACAGCGCCGCCGCGCCCACGCCAAGCGAGGCGCGGCCCAGAAAAGTCCGGCGCGTGAGCGATTTCGACATCTTCCACCCCATCATAGAATACTCGAAATTCGCCGATTCGTAACTCCCATGGCGCCAAGAGAATGTCTTTAGTCCACTGGCAATAGAAACCAAAGCATCACCGCCACAACCAGAAGGAGGAAGGTGCCGCTAACGATAAAAATCCCAAGCGGAGAATTCAGGTAGTTCGACGATTCGATTTCGTTTTCTGCTTCGACGTCCGCGCGCGCTGTATGACCTGGCGCTTGTTGCACGATCTCCGCCGACTGCCGACGAGACTGGGGCGGCACGTCCAATACGCTATGGCAATCGGGGCAGAGGATTCTCTTCGCCGTGTTTTCCTCCTCTAGCGCGAGCGGTCTGCCACATCGGAAGCAAATTATCGTGATCATGCCGACGCGTATTCCTTTCTCTGGAACCGCCAAAACGCCAACAGCCCGCACACGCCGGCGACGAGCAAGAACGCGCCTTGATGGGCGAGGGCCTTCCACATCGTCTCCGACCACGAGACATCGCGTAGCAGACTCAAGAGATTCGTTTCGAAGAGGATGGACGCATAAAACGGAAAGACGATGCCGATGAAGCGCTGGCCCGCGACATGACCCAAGAGGAGCAGCACCAGGAACCCTATCAGGCAGAGGTTGGCGATCAGGACCCGCCGGCACAATACGGATAGCAACAGCGCCACCAGGCTGATGAGGAACAGCCAGGGCCACGGAAACGCGAAGAGGATGAGCGCCGTCCCGGCCGAGTAGATTCCGCATGCCAGACCGAAGAGAACTCCAAGGTAGGCGACGGCCAAGAGCGGCCAATTGCGCCAGAGCGGCCCCAGCCACTTGTGCCAGAGAATTGCTGTCCGGCTTTCGGGAATGAGCAACAAAAAGACGAGCGTATCCTGCTCGCGTTCGCCGGCCACGCTCAACGTGGTTTGGAAAACGATCACGAGCGCGTACAAGGACAGGGACACGAAATAGGCCGTGTACGTAAGAGCGCGTGCCATGTTGCGCAGCGGCTCGGCATGGTCGAGTCCTACGGAAAGATCGACGATGCGGCACGGTACGGCGGCGAGAAGAACGACGAGCAAGGCTGGGCGGAGCCAGCGATAAGTGAGGCTATATTCGGAGCCGTCCTTGAGTGTTTCCTTCCAATGCAGGGCAGTATCGGGAATAGGCAACGCGGCGGGGTGGATGCGCGATTGCGCGCCGCGCCGGCGCGCGGCGCGGACTTTCTGTGTCGAATGATCCGTCAGCGCGAACACGCTCGGGCCCTTGGGTTTGCGCGGCGCCGCGGCGTGCAGTCGGACGATTTTCATATGAGAGATAGCGCGTCGCAAATGTCGCCGCGCGATGACCAGGTGCCCGATGAGCGCCAAGACGAGGATGTTCTGCAGCACGATGAGCACATAGGCGTAAACATGGGCTCGGGCGGCAAAGTCGCGCGGCCGGACGACGTTGCCTTGGCTAAAGAACAATAGCGCCAGGCCGGCCAGCAAGATGGTCAGGTAGGCGGCGCGCAAGAGCATCGGGTAACCCTTGCGCGCCAGCCGGACCACGTCGAATTGAAAATGCGGGCCAAGCATGTCCTATCAATCGGGTGTTCATGAATCGGAGGGCGCGCTTCCGGCAGCAGGCGCTTCGGAGGGGTCGCCTTCGATGCAGAGGAACACCAGCGCCTCACCCATTTAGTTATTCTCTGCAACCTTGGCGAAGAAATCAACTTGCCAACTGCCGGACATTGCTGCATCCTACGCCGCATTTACTCTTGACCTTGAGTCGCGACTTGCATAACTTTACATTTTCGCGTAAGTGCAACGGGGCTCGTGGAGCGATCCATGCCGACAATAAATCAATTGGTGCGCCAGGGGCGCACCCAGCAATACCGCAGACCGAAACATCCTGCCTTACTGGGCTGCCCGCAAAAGCGCGGCGTTTGCTTGCAGGTCAAAACCATGACCCCCAAGAAGCCGAACTCCGCGCTCCGCAAGGTGGCCCGCGTCCGCTTGTCCAACGGGATCGAAGTGACCGCGTACATCCCGGGCGAAGGCCATAACTTGCAGGAGCACTCTATCGTGCTTGTGCGAGGCGGCCGCGTCCGCGACTTGCCGGGCGTCCGCTATCACATCATCCGCGGCGTGCTCGATTCTCAGGGCGTGGCCGACCGCAAACAAGCCCGCTCCAAATACGGCGCCAAGAAAGAAAAGAAGTAATCCGTTCCTCGCTTGGGTTTTGGGGTTCGTCGCGCTTTGGCGAACCGGATTTCCTTTCCACCACTGAGGAATCTTCGTTCATGTTGGCACTCGAACTCGTTCTGGATTTCGATTGCGGCCATTGCGGCGAGCCCGTGGCCGTGACCCTAAAATGCGAGGGCAATGGGCTCGCCTCGCGCAAACGCGAATGGGCGGCGGTCAAGATCTCTTGCCCGCACTGTCAGCGCAACAACCAACTGGTGTTTGACCCCAAGACCGGCGACCTGAGTCGCGTGACGCCCGAACCGACGCTGTTCATGCTGGCCGAGCCTTCCTATAATTAACTTGCCGCCATTTTGGGATTTGGAGTGCGGCGCTATTCCGCCGCTTTTTTTGGAGTGCGGTGACTCGTCACCGCTTTGGGATTTTTGGAGTGCGTCTTCATCGCCGTGTCCGTGGCCGGCGCACTCCCAAAATCCCAAGGTTGAGACTAGTCTCAGCACTCCAAATGAGAAATGAACTTTGTAAAAGACTGAACCATGGGACGAAAAACCGCAAGCGCCACCACATTGAAACCGGACCCGCGCTACAACTCCAAGCTGGCGTCCAAGTTCGTCAATTGCCTCATGTGGCAAGGCAAGAAGGCGACAGCTAAGCGCATCTTCTATGGAGCGCTCGACCAGATCAAAAAGCGCATGCCGGACGCCAACCCCATCGATGTGTTCACCCAAGCGGTGGACAACGTGAAGCCGAGTGTGGAAGTGCGCTCGAAGCGCGTCGGCGGCGCCACTTACCAGGTGCCCATGCAAGTCAACAAAACACGCCAGCAAAGCCTCAGCATTCGCTGGATCATCACCGCGGCGCGCTCCAAAGCGGGACGCCCCATGTACTTGCGCCTCGCCGATGAGTTCATGGCCGCCTACCGCCGCGAAGGCGAGGCCATGACCAAGCGCGAAAACACAATCAAAATGGCGGAATCGAACAAAGCGTTCGCGCATTTCGCGTGGTAACGCCTACTTCTCCTTCAGCACCTCCAGACGCAAGTCCTTGAACCTTACTTCCATCGGTCCGCCGGAGTGCAATTGCAGAGCGAAGATGCCACGCCGCGCGATCTTGGCGTCGTCCAAGTCCACGCTCAATTTACCGTTGAGATACGTCTTCACCTTCGAACCCTGCGCCATGATCTCGTAGTCATTCCACTCGTTCACCTTGACGAAGTCTTCGCCGGACTTCTGCCACAGCAAGCCGCGGCCATGCTCCTCGTACAGCTTTCCCCACCAGCCGGCGCCGATGTCCGCCTGCAAGCCCTTGACGTCACCGCCGGGCAGCACTTCGCTGCGGAATTGGACGCCGCTGTTTTCGCTGTTGGGCGTGAGCTTCACCTTGAGCGTCAGCCGGAAATCCTGCGCGGTCATCTGGCTGCGCAAGAACTCGTTCTTCTTGAGGCCGCTCGTCTTGCCGACGATTTCGCCGTTGTCCACGCGCCACAGCGCCGTGTCGCCATCCCAACCAGTCAAGTCCTTGCCGTTAAAGAGATCCTTCGCGTTTTCCTGTGTGGCGAGCATGGGTGTCTGACCGGGACTTTGCAAGTAGGCGATTAGGGCGCGCATCTCAAGGTCGTTCACTTGCTTCACCAGATCGTCCGGCATCATGGATTTATCGCTGGCCTTCTTGGCAGCCACGTCGCCCTGCGGCACAGTCAATGTTTCGTTCTGCGTTAGAATCGTCAGCGTCTGCGGCGTGTCGCTTTTGACAATGCCGGTGAGGAAACGCCCGTCGCTCAATTCGACCACGGTGGCGGCATACTCCTTTTGAATGAGCGCGCTCGGGTCGAGGATATTCTCCAACAGATAATTGAGGTCCTGGCGGTTGGCGCCGGTGATGTCGGGGCCGACATTGCCGCCTGTGCCGAAGAGCGTATGGCACTGGGCGCAGTGCTTGGCGTAAAGGGCCCGGCCATGCGCGGGATCGGCGGGAGGCGCCAAGGCGAGGACCTTCTTGTACTTGGCGATCAGCTTGACGCGGTCGGCGGGCGTGTCGCGGACGACGCCCCAGACTTCGCCGATGCGCTGGTCGAGCTCTTTGCTGCCGAGGTTGCGCAATTGGCGAATGATCTCCGCAGAGATGTCGCGGGCCGGGATGCGGTCTTTCTGCACCGCGCCTAGAAGCGCTTGTGCATAAGGCAGCCGGGACGCCAAGGCGCCGAGCGCATCACGCTTTTCCTCGGTGCTGAGCTTGGGGTAGACGTCGAGGACCACCGCCGGGGTCTTGACGTCGTCAAAGCTCGCTAAACCGCGCAGCGCCTGGCCGCGCAAGCCTGGGTCGTGCACGAGCTGTTGCAATACCGGCGGAAGTTGCTTGTCTTTGGCGGCCAAAAGTGACGCCAATGCGCTTTGCCGCTGCGACAGATCGGCGTCCTTGGCAACGACCAGGCTGCGCATCGCGTCGAAGGCGCGCGTGTCGCCGAAGATCACTGCCAACGCCGTCGCCTGCGCGCGAACTTCGGCATTCTTGCTTTCGGACAAAAGCGCAAAAGCCGTCGTCCATTCCTTGGGCATGGGCAGATCGCGCCGGCCTTTGAGCGCATCGTTGATGCCGCGCAGGATCGTCAATCGCGTGTCCGCATCTTTGTTCTTGTTCAAGCCGTCCACGAGCAGCGCCAAGGCCTCCGGCGTACCCGGCATGCCGATGCGCCGCACCATGAACTGCAATATCAACGGAATCTTCGAACGCGCCGCCAAGTCAAGCGCTTTCTGCGGCGACTCGCCGCCCAGCGGTTCGGCGGCGTACCAGTACATGAGCGGCAGATTGTGATCGCCGATGTCTTCCGAGTGCGCGAGCAGACCTTCGAGAATCGTCCAGCGCTGGTCCAGCGGCAATCGGTCGCAGGCCGAAGCGAGATAAAGGCGGACCACCGGCGAAGAATCCTTGGCTGCCATGCGATCGAGATGACTCAAAAGACCGGGCGACGCCTTACCTTTCTCTAAGGCCAACTGAACCGTCCAGGCACGCACATAAGGGCTCTTGTCGCTCAGGCCTTTCTTGACACGCTCGAAAGAAAGTTGATTGTGGACGTGCAACAGCCACAAGCCGCGCAGCCGGCGCGTCTCATCGGGATGCTCGAAGGCGATCTTGTCCGACATAAGGAGCGGCGCTTGCGCGAAAAACGATTGGTCACCCTTTGCAAATCGTTCCTGCAGCACTCGGCGGGCGTGGCGTACGTACCAATCGTTGTCCTTAAGTTGCAGCTCGACGAGCTCTTCGGTACGGAGCTTAGCCAGGTCCACGCCGTTGACCGGCTTGGCCTTTCGGTGCGAGATCTTGTAAATGCGGCCGTTGGTCCGGTCGAACGCCTGCGGGTTAGGCAGGTGGCAGGCTTGCTTGTCGTACCAGTCGAAGAGGTAGACATTGCCGTCGGGCCCATAGCGCATGTTGATGAAGCGGGCGTAGGCGTCGTTGGCAAGCAGAAAGTCGGGACTGTGGCCGGCGACATAGCCCGATCCTTTGGGCTTGGCATTATCCACGTTGAGCCGTCGGCCATGGATGTTGCCCATGAACAGTTGGTCGCGATATTCGCCGGGCCAGGTCCCGCCCAAGTAGCACATGAGGCCGCAATGGGCGTGGCCGCCGCCGGCCGCGTCGGAGCGGTTGTTGCCGCCGTGCGGGTTCGGCCCCAGGTAATGGCGGTGATCGGCAATGGTCTGGATATCCGCGAACGTGTAGGGATTGAAGTGCACGCCGCCCTGGCGATGGTAGCGGCCGCCCTGGATGATGTGGAAGCAATGCGGTATGACGCAGGCCTCGACAAAGGCCTGTCCACGGTCGTTGAAGTCCAGGCCCCACGGGTTGCTGGTGCCGTGGGCGAA
>JAKEHV010000037.1 GCA_022614915.1 Gemmataceae bacterium
GAAGAGGCAGTGCAGCTCACCAAGGACGGCGTAGAGGACTACACGTTTAACGCCGGTGCGGGCTTCGGCGGGGGATTCGGCGGCGGTAAAAAGGACCTGGAAGCGGACAAGGACAAAGACAAAGCCAAAGACCGCAAAGTCCGGCCGCAAGTCACCTGGTCCAAGGACTCCAGGGCTTTCTACGCGACGCGCTCGGATACACGCGGCGTCAAGGAGCTTTTCCTGGTCAACAATGTGGCCAATCCGCGGCGGCAGCCCGCTGCGCTCCAAAGCGTACCAAAGCCACAGCTATTTCAACCTGCGCGACTACGCCCTGGCGGACAAGAAAACGGCTATCGAGCAACTCGCGGCCCGGCACCCCTGGATCGACATCGACCGGGTCGGCATCTACGGCCATTCCGGCGGCGGCTTTTTGTCGGCGGCGGCCATGCTCGTCAAACCGTACAACGAGTTCTTCAAGGTTGCCGTCGCCTCGGCCGGCAACCACGACAACAACGTTTACAACAATAGCTGGTCGGAGCGCTACCACGGTATGAAGGAGGTCACCGGCATTGCGGAAACGACCAAGCAGGAGACCAAGATGGGCGGCTCTGGCGGCAAGTTCGGCGGCAAGGGCGGGAAATTCAAGAAAGGCGGAGGCTTCCCGCCCGACACATTCGATGATTCGGACATCTTCACGGACTTCGAGGAACAGGAACAAGGCAAGGGCAAAGAAGACAAGAAGGACGGCAAAACCGAAAAAGCCAAGGAGGAAAAGAAAGAGGACAAGGACGTGAAGGCCAAGGACGAAAAATCGGATCTCAAGACCGAAGACAAAAAGGCCGCGACGCGCTTTGAAATCAAGATTCCGACCAACGCCGAGCTGGCCCCAAACCTAAAAGGCAAGCTGCTCCTCGTCCACGGCGACATGGACAACAATGTGCACCCGGCCAACACGCTCCGGCTGGCGGACGCGCTCATCAAGGCGAACAAGCGCTTTGACATGCTCATCCTGCCGGGCAAGGCGCACGGCTTCGCGGACTATCAGCCTTATTTCAATCAAAGGATGTGGGAGTACTTCGCGGAGCACCTCTTGGGCGACCGGCCCACGAGCGCGGACCTGTTCGATCGCCGGGAAAAGAAATAGTCCCTACCGTTTACGTTTCGCGCTCGCTTGTTGGTGCAATGGCAGCATGGCGCGAGCGCGAAGCGTAAACATGCCAATAGTCCACTCCCGCCGCGGCGCTAACGGCGACCGTGGGCCAAAACAAGACAGTCGCGACTTGCGTGTAGCCGACGAGCAGCGCTGCTAAGTAGATAAGTTGCAAGCCGGTGGTGCACTTGCCGAGCAAGCGCGGATACATCTCTTTCCAACTGCGGCCGCGCGAATGCACAAGCCATAGCGCCGCGCCCAATAGAACGAACAAATCGCGCAGCGATAGAAGCACGATTTCCCACCAGCTGAGCTGTCCTTCCCACAAGAGCGTGGCCAAGACCGCCAAGAGAAAAACTTTGTCTGCGATGGGATCGAGGATGCGGCCCAGGTCGCTCTGGGCATGGAAGAGCCGGCTGGCTTCGCCGTCCACCAGATCGGTCAATGCCGCGAGCACAACCACAAAGGCCCGATAGTCCGGCGGGACCCAAGGGAAAACACAAGCAAGGGCAATGCGCAGCGAAGACAGGCCGTTGGGAAGGAGCGTTCGCCAGCGCATGGACGTCTCATTGTAGTAAGCACACTCCGTGTGCCGTTAGCAGTGAACGGCACACGGAGTGTGCCTACTACATTAAGGCGCCAGGCGTTGCAGCTGCCAGACGCCGTCGGATTGGAGTTGATACAAAAGCCGGTCGTGCAGCCGATTCGGTTGGCTTTGCCAAAATTCGATTACGGACGGTGTCAAGCGATAGCCGCCCCAGTGCTCGGGCCGAGGCACGGCCACACCTTGATACTGCACTTCCAGCTGCGCCATGGCTTCCACGAGTGCCTGGCGACTCTCCAGCGGCGCGCTTTGCACCGCTGCCGCCGCCGCCAGCTGATGCCCGCGCGGCCGCGTTTGAAAATACGCGTCCGACTCCTGCGTGCTCACTTTATTCACAACTCCTTCGATGCGGACTTGACGGTCCAATTCGGGCCAATGAAAGACCAACGCTGCCCGTGGATTGGCCGCCATCTCTTCTGCTTTTCGGCTCCGGTAGTTTGTGTAAAAGACGAAGCCCTGGGTGTCGTAGCCGCGCAGGAGCACGATGCGGGCCGAGGGCGCGCCATCCAGCGTGGCCGTTGCCAGCGTCATGGCGAACGGCTCAACCATGCCCGCGTTTTGGGCCTGTTCCAGCCAACGAGCGAAAAGCGCGAAAGGATCGGGACCAGCCGAAGCTTCGTCCAGCGAGGGAAACTCTTGCGACATAACGGGGAGAGAAAAATAGCGGATGGGAAAAAAAGCGTCCCGCCAGCGAAGTCTTCGGCGTCGCCCAGTCACCGAAGTTATCGACCAGCGGGACACAGTTGATAATACACCCCGCCTAAGGACATGCAAGACGATTCCAGCCAAAAAAGAAGTTTTTTTTGTAAGCAGTTTCCACGAAGCGCACAATGCTCAGAGTCTTCGCGGTTAGGCCACTTTACAGCGCCAAAGCGTAATCATCACTAACTTTAGAGTGCGGCGACTTGTGCGCTATTTCTTGAGGCGCTTAGCTCTCGTCGCCAGGCAACGGGAAGATCGGCATTTCGACGCTGGAACCCAGAATCGGGTCGCCGCTGAGCGGACTCTTGACAGGCAGGAACATGGTGAACCTGCTGCCCGCGTCGATCTGGCTTTTGACGAGGATGTCGCCGCCGTGCTCGCGCAGGATTTTGCGGCTGACGGCGAGGCCCAGTCCGGTGCCGCGCGAGCCTTTGGTGCTGAAGAACGGGCGGAAGATTTCTTGCAATTGCTCGGGCGCGATGCCGGCGCCGTTGTCGAGTACGATGATGCGCGCCCAATCGGGATTGGTCATGCGTGTGAACAGCTTCACCTGCGGATTGGGCCGGCCCTCGACGGCGTCCACGGCGTTGGCGGCGATATTGAGTAGCGCGCGGTGCACGCCTTCCGCATCCACGGGGATCATCGGGATGTCGTCGACGAGGTCCATCTCCAAGCGCACGCCCATTTCCTTGGCCCGGCTTTCCAAAAGCTCGTGCACGTCGCGGACAACGTTGTTCAAATCGGTCGGCTCGACGGCGGGCACGCGGTCCTTGGAAAAGTTGAGCATGTCCATGACCAGATCGTAGATTTTCCCCTGGTTCTTTTCGGCGATCCGCCAGCCTTGATGAATCAACTTATCGTTCTTTTCCTTAAGGCCCATCTTCATGAGGTCGCTGCCGGAGCGCAGGCCTTGCAAGATATTCTTGATGTGATGCGACAGGGCGGTGATGGTTTGGCCAATGGCGGCCAGGCGCTCGCCCTGCACCATCGCCTGGTGGTAGCGGGTTTCCTCGACGGCCAGCGCCGCCTGGTGGGCAACGGCGATGGCCAGGTGCAGGTGGTCCTCGTTGAACTTTCCGGAAATGGTCTGCTTGGAGGCCAGCTCGCGCGCCCCGGTGTA
>JAKEHV010000265.1 GCA_022614915.1 Gemmataceae bacterium
GAATGATCCCTCGCTCGCGCGTCGGGCTGGTGTGAATGATCCCTCGCTCGCGCGTCGGGCTGGTGTTGACGATCCCTCGCTCACGCGTCGGGCTAGTGAGGAGTCCGAGCTGCGCACTATTCTGGAAGAAGAAGACGCCAAGCAATTCCGTCTGGACGAAAACGGCCTTTCTTGGCGCGAGCGCCGCGCGACGCCGGAGGACATCGCCGCCGCGCGCCGAGCGTTGGTCCTGTCGTTTGGCAGTTGCAGCTTCGATGAACCATGCACGTATCTGCAGCAACTCGGCTGGCTCTCGTGACGCAAAGTTTCGCGCTCGGCGCTTCCTTGCTATCGGACCGCGCGATATAGTTCCTGTCTGGTCATACAAAAGTGCATCATGGCAGCGATCCTAATGCGCCGCATAAGGCACACGCAAGCCGACGCGGTCCAACAATTGGAAGAGCTCTGCCGCCAACTGAGCTTGCAGGCGGACGTGGTGTCGCCGCGCGGCCGGGCGCTTACCGAGCAAGTGTTCGGCGAGGCATTGGCGCCTGCGAAAGTGGTCGAGCGTATCTGCGCGGACGTGCGGGCGCGCGGCCTGCCGGCGCTCCTCCACTACACGGAACAATTAGACAAGGTTCGTTTGACCGCCCAAACCCTTCGGGTGCCCGCGGCCGAGCTGGCTCAAGCGCACAAGAACGCGGACTCTGCCTTCCTCACCACGCTCCGCCGCGTGCGCCAAAACATCCTGGGCTTTCAGCTCGGACTTCTGCACGCGGACGCGACGCTCACCCTCGCCGGCAAACACCAGCTCCGGCTGCGCTATCGGCCCCTCAAACGCGTCGGCGTGTGCGTGCCCGGCGGCGCGGCGGCGTATCCCTCTACGCTGCTCATGACTGTGTGTCCCGCCCAGGCCGCCGGTGTGCCCGAGATCGCCGTCGTCATGCCGCCCACGCCGAACGGCGCGTACAACCCCGACCTCTTGGCCACCTGCCATGAGCTCGGCGTAAACGAAGTCTACCGCGTGGGCGGCGCCCAGGCCGTCGCTGCTCTGGCGTACGGCGTCGAGGAAATCCCCGCCGTCGACATGATCGTCGGTCCCGGGAACATTTTCGTCACCTTGGCCAAGAAATACGTGTTCGGCCAGGTCGCCATCGACTGTCTGGCTGGGCCCAGCGAAATCGTCGTCCTTGCCGACGAGACGGCTAACCCGGACTATGTCGCCGCCGATCTCATTGCCCAGGCGGAGCACGATCCGGCCAGCGCCGTTTTGATTACTTGGCACGAACCGCTGCTCGATCAAGTGGAAGCGGCGCTCGACCGGCAATTGCCGAAGTTGCCCCGCGGCGAGCTGGCCAAGGCGAGCCTCGAGCGCTTCGGCGCGTTGGCGCTCGCGCGCGACGCTGCACAGGCCGCCGCCTGGACGAACCGGCTCGGCCCCGAGCATTTGCATATCCAGGCCAAGGAACCGGCTCAGCTGGCCCAGAAGATCGACAACGCCGGCGCGATCTTTCTCGGAGCGCACACGCCGGTCGCCCTCGGCGACTATGTCGCCGGCCCGTCGCACGTGCTGCCGACCGGCGGCACCGCGCGCTTCGCCAGCGGCCTGTCCGCCAACGACTTCTTGCGCCGCTCCAGCGTGCTCGATTTCAGCGCCGAAGGGCTGGCGGCCCTGGCGGAAGATGTCCGCATCCTGGCGAATAAAGAAGGCCTGACCGCGCATGCCGCCAGCGTCGACGTGCGGCTGTCATAGAATGACTACACGAGGATTGACACCGATGAATCTCTTCGACAAATACACCGTCGCGCTGTCTTACAACGACTTTTTGGCGCGCTACGCCAATCCCGGGCAATTGGACCGCTGGAAGGCCATGCACGCCCAAGTGAGCCTGAGCGCCACGCAAAAGAGCTTGCTCGGCGCCTTTACCCGCAAGATGCCTGTCCTGGTCCTCGCCGGCGCCTGGTGCGGCGACTGCATCAATCAGTGCCCGATCTTCGAACACTTCGCCGCCGCCTCGCCGCAAATCCAGACCCGCTACCTCGACCGCGACGACCACGCCGACGCCCAGCGCGTCCTGCAAATGAACGCCGGCAACCGCGTCCCGGTCGTCGTCTTCTTCAGCGAAGATGGCCACGAAGTCGCCCGCTACGGCGAGCGCACGCTCAGCAAATACCGGCACATGCTGCGCGAGCAAGCCGGGCCAAGCTGTCCCACGGGCCTGGCCGTCTCGAACGATCCCCTGCTCGTCCAGGTCACGCAAGATTGGCTTGACGAGTTCGAGCGCGTGCAATGGCTGCTGCGGCTATCGCCCCGGCTGCGGGCCATGCACGGCGACTAATTTTCCTGCCAAACGGTCCAGCTTTTCAACTAAAGAAAAAGTGGAAAGTGCCTGGTGTCGCCTTAAGCACTTGACACACAACGATTTTATGTCATCCAACTTGTACCACTTTTCAGATTGGTTGATAGGAGTGTAAGTGCAAAGTGCCTTCGCTTTGAAACAACAAAGTATGAACTTGATGTCACACTTGGCAGACTGTATCTCCAAAACTCTTTTCTGGCGGCCTGGTTCCTGGGCTGCACTAGAAAAGGGTCCTGACGTCCTGACGCCTTTTCACGCGCCACGCGCTTTTCGGTTGGCATCGAGAAGCCTTCCGCGGGACACCGGCCCGTAGTAGAATGTCCAATAACTGCGTTGCATTAGCAACAGGGGAGTTGTTCCAAAGCCCCTGAGGTTTAAGACCATGAGCACCTACGAAACATCGGCCACCGTGGAAGAGCACGGCCGCGTACTTGTGGCCGGCGTGCCGTTCGCGCCGGGCACTGAAGTGGCGATTTCGATTAGTCCCAAAGTGCGATCTGAGGATGAAAGGACGTATCCGGACGACGAGGCCTTGCGCCCAAATGCCGGGCTGCGCTGGGAGGGCAATGTGCTCGTGCATCAAGGTCTCGGCGCCGGCCCGTCCGCCGCCGAATTGCGGAACGAGCGCTTGGATCGTCTCGGTGAGGGACGAGCGGGATGAAAGCGCTGCTCGATACGTCCACGCTGATCGCAGCCATGCTGCCCGATCACGTCCACCACGCCCACGCACTGCCCTGGCTTTCGCAGGCGAAAAGCGGCGCATTCGAGTTCGTTTGTTCAGGCCACAGCCTGGCGGAAATCTATGCCGTTCTTACCCGTTTGCCACGGACACCGCCGATTGGACCGGATGAAGCGTTGCGGTTGATACAGGAAAACGTCTCGTCGCACGCGCGAGTGTATTCACTTTCAAGTGACGAATATGCATTGCTCATTGGTGTACTGGCCCAGAACCGGGTCATTGGCGCCGCGGTTTACGACGCGGTTATCGCCCGCGTTGGCGAACTCACCAGCGTGGATTACCTGGTGACGTTAAACGTCGCCGACTTTCAGCGCGTCTGGCCCGCAGGCGCTGCGCGGATTGTTTCGCCAGAGACGCATTCACCGCCCTGAAGCGGCAACTTGGCCGACTTCCAGGCCGGCAACAGAGCAATCGATGACACTCCCGGACAAGACCGTCGAGGCCCGCATCCTTGCCTACGCGCAGAAGATCGGCTGGACGTACGTGCCGCGTGGCGAAGCGGAGAAACGGCGTGGTTTCGACCAGCACACGCTGGGCTTGCTCGTGCAGGTCGCGCAAGATTGGCTCGACGAGTTCGAGCGCGTGCAATGGCTGCTGCGGCTATCGCCGCGGCTGCGGGCCATGCACGGCGACTAGTTTTCCTGCCAAACAGTCCAGCTTTTCAACTCAAGAAAAAGTGAAAAGTGCCTGGTGTCGTCTTAAGCACTTGACACACAACGATTTTACGTCATCCAACTTGTACCACTTTTCAGATTGGTTGATAGGAGAATAAGTGCAAAGCGCCATCGCTTTGAAACAATATGTATCAACTTGATGTCACACTCGGCAGACTGTATCTCGAAAACTCCATCCTGGCGACCTCGCTCCTGAATGCCGCTCTATTCGCCGCCTGATCCCGGAAGCAACCGGAAGCCGGCGTCGAAGTCCTTGTTCTGGCCGTCGAGCATGGTGAACAACGCCGTTATTGCATCGGCGTTGATGTCGCTGTCGACGGCATCGTTCGAACCCTGATCTTGCAACGTGGCTTGATAGCCGGCCGGCTTTTGGAAGACGAGGTAAAACGTGCCTTGCCCTACATTGTTGAACACGTAATTGCCGGACGAATCGGTGTTGGCGGTGGCGACCAAGACGCCGGTGGAGCTGAAAAGCTGCACGAGCAAGCCGAGGCGCCGAGCGTGTAGGCGGCGTTCGCGATCAAACTCAGCGTGACGGTTTCCGTGCCTTCGACCAACTGGTCTTCGGCCGGTGCAATCGTAATCGGCGCGCTGCTGAAACCGAGCGGCACGAGCACGCTGCCGGTGAGAGTGGTGTAGTCGGCGCCGTTGGTAGCGCCGCCGGCGGCAATCGAGTAGAAGACAGTCAGGTTCGTTGTCGCCGGCTGATTGAGCAAGACCGCGAAGCCACCGGCAACCTGGCCTTGTTCGGCGGCCCAACCCGTTGGGCCGATGGTGACGATGGGGCCTCCACCGCCGCCGTCATTGTCGGCGATCGTTACCACTGCCTGCGTGCTGGAGCCGAGCGTATAGGCTGCGTTCGACACCAGCCGCAAAAGCACATTTTCCATGCCTTCGACCAACGAATCCTCGGAAGTCGCAATCGTGATCGTGGCGGTGCTTTGGCCTTGGGCGACGACCACGCTGCCGGAAATGGTCGTGTAATCCGTGCCGTTCGTCGCGGTGCCTTCGATCGAGTAATGGACGGTTAGCGCGCTCGCGGCGAGCTGGTTCAGCGTGACGGTAAACGAACCGGGGTCTTGTCCTTGCTCGGCGGCGGACGGATCGTTGGCCGTGATGTTGACGACGGGCAGACTGCCGCCGAAGTCGTCATCCGCGATATTGACGGTGGCCACGATGGTCTCTCCCAAGGCGTAGGCGGCGCTTGGAGTCAATTCCAAAGTTACGGCTTCCGTGCCTTCGACCAGGCTGTCTTGCTTGGGCGTGATGTTGACGGGCGCGCTCAGGCTGCCCGCCGGAATGACGACGCTGCCGGAAATGGCTTCGTAGTCTGTTCCGTTCGTGGCCCCGCCGCTAATGCTGTAGGAGACTGTCAGCGCGCTCGTGCCCACCTGGTCGCGGCTGATCGTTAACTGCCCTGGTTCCAACCC
>JAKEHV010000038.1 GCA_022614915.1 Gemmataceae bacterium
GCGTGCCGTCGGTGCGATGCAGACGATACACTTGCGAAAGATGTTCAAGCCCGGCAGCGAGGTCTTCGCGTTGGCCCAAAAGCTGGCGGGCGCGCTGATTGACGAGAATGGGATTGCCGTGCGGCGCCTGGACAAAGAAGACGCCGGCGGGCAAGTGCGTGACGAGGGCCTGGAGCATGCTGCTGTTGCGGCGCACGTCTTGAGCGAGGGCGCGGCGATCGGTGATGTCCTCGATGACGCCTTCCCAGCCGTCGAGCATTTGCTCGGAGGGCCGAAACGGAACCATGGTGTCGCGCACCCAGCGAAAACTCCGGCTGGCGGTCATGGGTCCCGAGTAAAGGCGATATTCGCACGAAACCGGCTCCTTCTGAAGACAAAGCTGGCCCAAGGCGCCGATGACGATTTCGCGGTCGCGCAGATCGACGCGCTCCATCCAGTCGGCGAAAGATCCCAGCAGCTCTTCCGGCTCACAGCCGAAGACATTGCGGCTGGCGGCGCTGACCAAGGTGACTTCCGCCTGTTGGACGATGAGCGGTCCCGACGCTATTTCTCCCTTGCGTTCCGATCGTCGGGTAGGATTTCGCTCCTGTCCACCTGCCGGAACAGAAGCAAGCGGGACGCTGAGGCCGCGCGGAAAGCGGACGCTGTAGAGCACGACGGGGATGTGGCCAACGACTTGGCGATAGCGCGCCTCGCTGGCGCGGATCCAGCCGGCGGAAGCGCCGACGAGCAGCACTGTGCTGCATTGCCCCAGCAAGTTGCCTTGCAGCGGACTGAACTGGGCCGCGCTAAAACCGAGGAACCAGGTAGGGATGAGGACCAAGAGCGCGTTGACGGACGCCGCCATCGCGCCGCCGCGCAGGCCTTGACGCAGCGCGGCCCAGACGACGACCAGCAAGGACACGCCGGACAAGGCCCAACCCGGCATGCCGAGCTGCACTTGAAAAACCAGCAACACGGGACCGAGAATGCCCGCCGCCAGACACAGGCCGCCGGTCTCAATGATTTCGCCCCAGGTCCAATCGTCGGGCTCTTTGCCGCCGGGGAAGCGGCTCGGGGGATCGGGCTCCACCATGTGCTGACGCAGCAGCCAGGGCGTCAGATAAACCAAAAGCGGCGGAACCAGCACGAGCGTGCCGAGCGCCCGCGCGATCCAGATGCCGCCGGCCGGGCGCCAATAGTCCGGATCCGGCAAGAACAGCGCGTGCAATCCCGCAAATGCTGCCGAGACGACTCCCGGCACCAGCAGGAGAAATACGGTCGCGGAGCGTGGATCGTCGAGCCGGCGTCGGCCGCCCGCCAGTTCGGCAAACACCCACCATGCTATGGCGGGTTCCAACGCCGTCAGCAGGCTGTCGCCGACAATCCGCAAGAAGCCGGCGTCGCCGCGCACCAGGAAGTTGGCGAGCAGGGCGTCGACGACAAGGAATGGCACAACCAGCGGTCCGAGCCAGGCGACCAGTGCGATGCCGACGCCGACCGCGGGAAACCAGATACCGTCGGGCGGCCCGGAAAAAGTGAGGCAGAGATGGAACGCGACCAGGCCGGCGCCTAGGAAGAGCCAGCTCTGGGAAGGAATGTGCCTGGGGCGCGGCACGTCTTTCTGACCGGGTTCCAACACAATGCTCCCAGGCAAAATCGACGCTACATCGGGACCAGCGATTTTGCCGGTCCCGTTTTTCCTTTATACCCTTTTCCCCTCAAGATTTTACCTGAACCGCGCAGCGTCCCCGGCAAATCCAAGGCGCACAAGCGTCAATCTCGGCGCAATCGAAATCCTAGGATGAAGAAAACGACGAGCGCCGTCGCCAAGATCGCCGCCGGTGCGAAGGCGCGCGAAAAATCATCCTCTTGAACCTGGCGCATCCAGCCCGCCAAGAGATGCCCCAGCAACAGCCCGAAGCCATTGATGAATTGCAAAAGCGCCTGGGCGCTGGCGCGAATGTCCTTGGGCGCGCGCCGGTTCACGAAAACCTGGCCCGCCACGAGAAAACACGTGATGTAAAGACCGTGCAAGCCGAGCGACGCGATCACGAGCCACGTCGGCTGTCCCAGGGTGAGTATCGCCAAGGCCGCCGCCCACGAAGCAATCCCCAATAGCAACGTTCCTTTCTCTTCCAGGCGCAAGAGAATGACGGGCAGAAACGCCAGCGCGAGAATCTCCAGACTTTGAGCGATCGTCAGTGTCGACGCGATCCATGCCTCCGGCACGCCCAATCTGTCGAGCACGAGCGGCGTCATCTGTCCGCTGAACGGCATGGTGATGTACAAGCCGAACATGCAAAAGCAGAACACGGCAATCGGCCGCTGCCGGCACAGCCGAAACGCCAGGAGCGGTGCATCAAACAGCGTCCAATACCAGCGCGCGCGTGTCGCCAGGGGATTATCCGCTTGAGCCGGCTGAACCTGGGACTCCAAATTAAACGCCGGCCGCGGATTGGGAGGAGTGTGCGGCAACAGCAATGCAAACAGAGCGAGTACAAAAGCCAGGACAGCGCCCAACCTAAATGCATCGGCCAACTCGCTGTGCGGCGAATCGGGGCGCAGCCAGTGGCGCGGCACTTCAAGAAAGTCCGGTTCCATCAGCCAACACGATAGCAGCACGCCGCCGGCCACCCAGCCGACCGTACCCCACATGCGCACCGGCCCGAATTGCTTTTCGGGCTTGGACAGATGGCGAAACGTGAGCGAGGTCGTCAAACTGAACACGGGAACCATGAAGAACCAGAAGCTCCAGGCGGTGACAAAAACCGCGAGGGGGCTGGTCCAAAACGTGAGACTAAACAACAAAACAGCGGCGGCGAACGAACACAAACTGATGCAGTGTTGCGTCGCCAGCCAGCGGTCGGCGACTTGTCCCCACAAGAGCGGCGCGGTGAGCGCGCCCAGCGCTGAAGTGCAACAGGCCCACGCCGTCTCTTGCGGCGAAAAATGCAGGTGCTTGTGCAAATAGTAGGCAAACAGCGGGCCCCACGCTCCCGGCACCGCGTACACCAAGAACATAAGCACCGACAGCCGCCAACGCAGTGGGTCCATCCGCGCCTGCTTCCTCCGACGAACGATCTCCGTCTGATATAATTGCTATGGATTTTCTTGTGGAGCGCGACATAACCGTAGGACAGATTTGCTCATGCCCCGCGACTACTACGAAACCCTGGGAGTGCCGCGCAACGCCACTGACGACGACATCAAGAAAGCGTACCGCAGCCTGGCCAGGCAATACCATCCCGACCGCAATCCAGGAGACAAACAAGCGGAAGCAAAGTTCAAGGAAATCCAGGACGCCTACGACATACTGAGCGATAAGAAAAAGCGGGCGCAGTACGATCAGTTCGGATTCGCCGGCCCGCGCGTCGGCTCAGGCAGCGAAGGCCCCGGCGGCAGCACGTTTCATTGGGGCGGCAACTTTGATCCTTCACAAGCCGAGGACATTTTCCGGCAGTTCTTCGGCGAAGGCGATGGCGGCTTTGCGGGCGGATTCAGGCAGCGCGGCCGTGGCTCGACCGGCAGCCGACGCCGCACCGCTGAGCCGTCTACCACCGAGGTTTCGATACCATTCATGACCGCCGCGCTCGGAGGTAAGATTGCGCTGGGTCTGGACGGCCACGAAATCGACGTCAAGATTCCGGCGGGCGTCGAGGACGGCAAAACGCTTCGCCTGGGCGGTCAAGGCCCCGGCGGCGGCGATTTGCTTTTGAAGCTCAAGATAGAGCCGCACGAGTATTTTCGCCGCGAAGGCAAAGACGTCATTCTCGA
>JAKEHV010000266.1 GCA_022614915.1 Gemmataceae bacterium
CACTGCCGCCGCCAAGGCAAGGAAGACTTGCTGATCAAGAACGTCGACTTTTCGAAAGCCGTTTGGGAAAACTATTTCGGCAAGAGAAACGTCAGCGAAGACGTCAAACGCGGGCTGTTGTCGGAGCTATAGTAGATACACCGATAGTCCCCGGTAGTATAGCCACGCGCACCGCGCATCGCGGGCACATCCGTCCGCGCGCGGAGCGAGCGAGCCGACTACACTACCGGGTCCGCATATGTGTCGCACATTCCTCGTTGTGTCGCTTCTATTGGCCGTCTTCGTGGGGCAGACATTCTTGTCTGCCGGCAGGAATGATACCCTGCCCCCCACAGTACCGACCGGCAGTTTCGCGCAATAGAGCTGATCTGTGAGCTGGTGCGCAAGTCCGGCGACCGGGCCGCCCTAGTCGATCTCAATGCGATCGCGCAACGCGCTAAACACTAGCCCGACGCGCTAGCGAGGGCGGACGTGTCGCCCGCGTGGCAATGAATTCCTTTCGGGGATTCCTCACAGAATCTCTGCAACGGGATGAACTCCCAACAGGCGACCCGTCCGCCCTCGCTAGCGCGTCGGGCTAGTGTTTAGATTCACCGCGCGATTTCACCAAACAAATCCAAGATCCCTTTCGTGATCGCCACCGAAGCGTTCGCTTCGAGATAGCTCGAACGCGCTCGCCAGGTTTCGTAACCGCCCCACTCGTGCTGTTTCGGCGTCGGCAAGTAGCCGTTGTATCCGTTGGCGAGCTCGATGGTGAAGGTGTGCTTCATGGGGCTTTTCTTTTTGATCTCCAGACCGATCTCGACGAAGGTTTCGCAGGGGATAGCGGCGATGCCCAAGTCGCCGATGCGCAGCGCTTGCACCAATACCCACACCTTTGGTGGATACTTGGACAGGAGAACGGTTTCGCGCGCGTAGATCTCCTCCAACGTGATGAGCGACTTCTTGCCGGCTGCCTTCGCCTTCGCGAGTATCTCTTCGGCGCGAGCGAGGTCTTCTTTGCCCGGTAAGCGCACGCCGAGCTCCAAGTCGGTCACCGTCGCGGCCAACGGAACCCAGTCCTTGTGCTCGATCTTCTTGTGCGCGTCCGCCGCGGCACGAGCCACACTGGCGGCGACCAAGCGCGCCTGCTCATACTGCCCCTGCTTCCCCGGCGCAGCTTTGCCGTAGTTGACATTGTTGATGTCGCCGCTCGTGCCGTTGGACATGATGCCGACGAAGTCTTTGTCGCCGCCGACGTGCTCCTTTATCTTGTCCGCGAAGACCGCGAAGTAGTCGGCGGACAACGCAGGCACGTTGCCGACATAGTGCAAAGAGTAATTCGCGAGGACGGCGATAGGTTGGCCGCGGCGCGTCTGTACGGAAAGTAGCGACACGTTGGGATCGATGGGGCCGGCCGGCTCGATCAGTCCGGGGGCAAGATAGCCGGGGTTCATGCGTACTGCTTCATCAGTCTTGCCGAATGGATTCGCGGGCAGCGTCCCCGGCTTCATTTTCCAACGGCGATTGAAGAGCTGGGTTTCATCCTTGCCGACGCCCCAACCGATCTTGGCGGGGACCAGCCGTGCGTTGGCCTTCTCAATGCCTTCGGCGATCTGCTTTTTCAGTTGTTCGATGTACTCCGGGTTTGGCTCGCTTTGAAAGACGCCGCTCAGCGTCGGCGCAGTGTGCGTGTGTGTGGCGGAAATGAGGATGTTCTGCGGCGGTATGCCTGTGGCCTTGGACGCCAGCCGCTTGGCCTCGTCCGTGACCTCACGCGGGATCATGCAACTGTCGCAGACCGCGAACGCCAAGCGCGTACGGCCATCGTCGAGCACCAGGCAGCGGGCGTGCAAGGGATCGGCGGCGCTCGTGGCGGTGCGGTCCTGCATGCCGCCGTTGACGGATACGGGATACTTCAACGGATTGATGTTCTGGGCATAAGCGCCGGCGCGAAAGACTTTTTCCTGACACCAGGCGCTGGGCGCCACGGAGCCGAAGAACAAGCAGGCAATGATCAAACATCTTGACATGGAAGCCTCACTTCGTCGTAATCGCCGGGAGGGCAGCCGAAGATTTCTTCGACCTCGGATTGCGTCATGCCGATTTGCACTTTGGCGAAGTTGTCCGAGTTGATTCCATGGTCCGCACGACGCCAAAGCACGAAGAAAACAGCGACAATGAGGAGAACGAATGCCGCACAAAGCCAGTACCGCCAACGCATGCCCTGCCTCACAATCTCAGCCAAAGGGCAAATCGTTCGAAAACGTTCCGCAGCTCAGCCGTGCCGACGGCGACCGCGAACACTTCGCCCTCGTCCCCGTGCCTGTAATGGACATATACAACTTTGTCCCCGCCAATCCAGATATCGCTCTTGAACTTGAAGCCAACTACCGGATAGTTTGATCCATTCAAGTTGGTCACGCGATAGGACCGCCGTGTTTCCATCGACGACGGCTGCCCGAGTATTGCATACACTTCCGCGATGGGCATGCCCTCCTTGATTCTCGCCAGATTCTCCTCGGTCAACGGATGCGATTCCGGCAAGAAGCACCAGCCGATCGCGGCGGCGACCAGCAGCATTAGCAGCACAATAAGGCGGCAACGAGTCATATTCGAAAAATGCGGTTGAAAGTCCTGAGCAGTTTTTCCCAGACAGTTTGCTGATTGACAAACGAGCCGATGTCCACATTGGCGACGGCACGGCCCAACGCGTCAAAGTGAACACAAAAGCCGCCTTCTTGGCTTGCCCACACTTGGAAGCGCGTGCTGCCTTTCATTGCGATCGAGCTGTCGATGGCCCAACTGACGCCGTCATAGGACCCCGGCTTGGCTTTGAAGACCGCTTCGATTTCCTCTTCAAACATCCCGATCCGCACAAATTCCCAATTTGCTTGCGTGACGGCGTGCGGGATGCGCGGCTCTTCGTACGTCATGATCCGGAACGCGCAGAAAGCGACGATGCACAGAATAACGAATAGGATGCAGAGATTCCGGCGACGTTTGCTCATGGCAATTACAGCCGCAGCCAATCGCGAATCTTGTCTAAGAATGTGGGCTCGCTGGCGAAGAAAACGATTCCATCAAACTGCTTTTCGGCGACCTTGCCGTCGTTGTCGAACCAAATAACACAGCCGCCGCGCCGGCCGGTCCAAAGTGACTTGGTCCATTCTTGAGGATGCACCTTTGATGACGGCGCTTCCAGGAGCGCTGCATTGTCGTAACTTCCCGCCGGGACGCGAAAGATCGCCTCGACTTCCGCTCGCGTCATGCCGATCTGAATCGTCTTGTAGGTTTGTTCATTGATGCGGTGCCCGGTGGCCGAAAGATACCAAAAGCCTCCGAGGCCCAGGAGCAGCAAGACGCATAGGACCGCGATTGAGATTCGCCGAATAGAACGCGCTTTCATGTCAGGCATCCGCGAACAGTCGTGTGATCGGGTCCCCTTCCGCCAGCCGATACGGCCGCGCCGTCAGATCGTGCACTTCGGTCGCTGGATCGAGGCCGAACCGCCAGAACAAAGTCGCGGCCAGGTCGCCGGACGTCACGGGGTCAGCGGCGGGATAAGCGCCGAAGCGGTCGCTGGAGCCGTAAACAAAGCCGCCTTTGACGCCGCCGCCCGCGAGCACGATACTGTAGCAATCGGGCCAGTGGTCGCGGCCGGCGCTGCCGTTGATCCGCGGGGTTCGGCCAAACTCCGCGAGGCCCACAACCAAAGTTGTTTCCAATAGGCCGCGGGCCTCGAGGTCTTCGATCAAGGCGGAAAAAGCCTGGTCCGCGGGCGGCAACAGGTCATTCTTCAGCCGGCCGAAGTTGTTTTCGTGGCTGTCCCAGTTGGCAACTTGCCCGTTGTGAATCTTGTCGTTGACGTTGACGAACCGCACTCCTGCTTCGACCAATCGCCGCGCCAGCAGCAAACTCTGCCCTAGTGTATTGCGGCCATAGCGCTCGCGGACCGCCGCACTTTCCTGCGCGATGGCGAACGCGCGCCGCACTCTTTCCGAATGAAGCAGGTTGAAAGCGCGTTGTTGGTGCACAGACATGACGCCACGGCTAACTTGGCGTTCCGCGCTACGTGTCTGTCCTTCGACCAGCGAAAGCAAGGAGCGGCGATCCTCCAAACGTGAAAGTGGCAGGTCCGCGGGTAATTCCAGTTCGTCCACGCGAAAATCGTCGCGGTTCGGGTCGCGCGTCACTTGCAATGGATTATGGGCAGCGCCCAGGTAGCCCGCGTTTTGGCCGGGGAGTGTGACGATGTTGTACATCACATGCGGCAACGCTACGTGAACGGGGCCCCCCCCTACCCTTCTCCCCTGCGACAAGTGGCTCAGGGCGGCGCCGTAGCACGGAAAACTGTTCGGGTCATCGGCGAGCAATTCAAGGTCGCCGCGCAAAGGCGTGCGGCCGCACAGGGCTTCCACCGCGGCCGAGTTATGGTTGCGCATGGGATGACGCAAGCTGCGAACGATGGCGAGCTTGTCCATCACCCTTGAGCAGCGCGGCAAGTGCTCCGAAACGTGGATACCGGGCACGTTGGTGGCGATGGGGCGGAAATCACCGCGCACTTCCTGCGGCGCGTGTGGTTTCAAGTCCCAGGTGTCGAGGTGGCTTGGTCCGCCATAGTAAAAGATCAAGATGCAGGAGTCGATCCGCGGCGCGCTGCCCCCTGCTCTACGCGGTGTAGAAGGCGTTGCAGCGCGAGCAGTTTCTGCTTGAAAATCGGCGGGCAGATGGAGACCCAAAAGGCCCAAGCCCCCGGCGGTTAGCAACCGGCGTCGTCCGACGAATCGATCAGCGAAATGGGCGTGTTCTTGTGAGTGAGTCATCGCAAGCCCCCGCGCAGATTGTACCAACTGGAAATGGCCAGCCAAAGCAAAATCACTTCATAGTAGTGGATCAGTTTGGTGGGGCAGACATTCCTGTTTGCCGGCAGACAGGAATGTCTGCCAAACTGACCCACTCCTTGGCGAGCCGAGCCGCGTGAGTGGCCAGTCCGGCGCAGGCGACGCACCCGACGCCTTACGGCGTTCGGCTCGCCAAGCCGTTCGAACCGGATATGTTAGCACTCAATAACTAATCAGTTTGTTAGTATATACTAGAAATGGAGGGGTATTCCTGTGCGCGAGTTGGCACTGACGAGGATTCTTAAATTTGCAAGATGTTTATAGAAAACACTTTATGACCATTGTCCCGTGCGTGCCACCTGGTCGAAAAAAGTGGCACGGACGAGCCGTGCGTGCCACTTCCAACATCCTCAATTGCGGGAAAATGTCCACCACGAAAACAGGCGATGAGAAAGTGTCCAAGCCGGCAATCAGACTGCTTCTGCTAACCGTTTCCCCAAAATGATTTCGGCGCACTCTTCTACCCGATCGGCGCGCGCGAAGATGCCGGCGACTTGCAGCCCATTTGGTCTGGTCTCCGCCGAGTCCATGTTGTCGATTCCCACAAGATAAACGCGAATCTGCGGATATACCTGGTTTACTTTGCCGCACAGATGGCAGGCGTTTTCGTCGGGGAGATCGCCGTCCACGATCAGAACGGCCGGTTTGAAGTGAGCCAACACGCGGTAGATTTCGGCCCCGGTGGCTGCCATGCGCACCTCCCAGCCCAAGCGGCGAAAATGCCGCACCCAGCGGACGGCCAGGTTGGAATCGGCGTAGGCCAAGAGCAGCCTGGGCCGCTGTACGGTAGATTTTCCTATTCGGATCATTGCTTTTGTCCTTTGCCCTTCCATGGACGATTAGTCCTAGTTCCACAAAAGAATTAGGACAAAAGAGTTAAGTTTTGGGTTCAGGCGGGCGAAAAATTCTTGAAGTTTTTCCAAGGTTTTGCGTGCTTTTTCCCGCGAAAACCGTAATCTCTTTTCCACCCGACGACGAAGGAGCAATGCGGTCCATGGCGAAAAAGAACAAAGCTGCCAAAGTTGCCAAATCCAAGGTTGCAAAGAAAAAGCCCGCTCGGGCCAGACTGTCCAAACCAGCGCCCGCAGCGAAGATCAAAGCGCCGCCGCCGCCGGATAAAGCCAGCCCCACCCTCGTCAAGCAAACCCTGTCCACCAGCGGCGGCATTCTGCGCCTGGCGCCAACCTGGGTGCCGCGTTCCTTCCTGATGCCGGGTCGGCGCTTGAAGCTGGCCCATCAAGACCTTTACGCGCTGGGGGCGAATCGCGGCGGCATCGACGAACGCTGGTTTTCTTCCACGACGCCCGCCGCGAACGAAGGCGCTCCTTGGGACGAGGGCTTGAGCTACATCGTTCACGAGGGCAAGCGCGCCTTCACGCTGCGCGAGGCGATCCACCAGCATGGCGACACTTTGGTGGGCCCGGAAATCTGGAAAAAATACGCGCGCTGGCCCGTCTACAGCAAGTTCTTTGACAACCTGGGACCTATTCCGCATCACCTGCACCAAAACAACGCCCAGGCGGCTCTGGTGGGTCAACAGGGTAAACCAGAGTCATATTATTTTCCACCCCAGCTGAACTACACCGGCAATAACTTTCCCTATACGTTTTTTGGCCTGGAACCCGGCACAACCAAAGCGGACATTCGCCGTTGCTTGGAGCGCTGGAACCAAGGCGACAACCGCATCCTCGATCACAGCAAAGCCTACCGCCTGCAACCAGGCACCGGCTGGCTCGTGCCGCCATGTATCCTCCATGCGCCAGGTTCGCTCGTCACCTACGAGCCGCAATGGGGCTCGGACGTATTTGGCATGTACCAATCGATGGTCGAAGGCCGCGCCGTCCCTTGGGACCTTCTGGTCAAGGATGTGCCGAAAGAGCATCACCATGATTTGGATTACCTGGTCGACCAGCTCGACTGGCCGGCCAACATCGATCCAAGTTTCAAGGACAATCACTACTTGGAGCCCATCGTCGCTGCCGGCGGCAACGATTCAGGCTATGTCGACCGCTGGATCGTCTACGGCAAAATCGGTGGCGAAGAGTTGTTCACGGCCAAGGAATTGACCGTGCTGCCCCGCACGAAAGTGACCATCCGCGATAACGGCGCCTACGGCTTGATCGCTGTCCAAGGCAGCGGCTGGATCGGCAAACACCGCTTGCACACCCCGGCGATGATCCATTTCGGCGACTTGACGGAGGATGAGTACTTCGTCAGTTTCGAGTCGGCGCGCAGCGGCGTCGTCTTTGACAATACCGGCGACGAGCCGCTGGTGACGCTGCGCTATTTCGGTCCGGGTGTCAATCCGCAGGCGCCCAACATCGGTGATTTCAAGAAGGGTAAATAGCATGAACGCGTTTCCCAAACTGCACAACGCCGCCTGGCCCGGCGTGGTCGGCAAAGGTTCCCCCGGCGCCGAGCCGATCATCGAGCTCGACACGATGATCGACCTGACCGCCAAGGCGTCGGTCAACGGCGTCAAGTTCGACGGCGTCGATCTTTTCCTGTTCGCGCCGCATGTCGACATCGATTCTTCCGACGATGACTTGAAGAAGCTCGCCGACAAGGTGCGGGCCCGCGGTTTGATCATCGGATCAGTCGTAGCGCCGGTCTGGCCTCCCACCGGCGGCGGGTCGGCGATGGGCGACGATTCCGAGCGCAAGAAGTTCCTCGAGCAGGTCCGCAAAGGCTGCCGCATCGCCAAGCGCCTGCGCGAACTGGGCGCTCGCTCCTATGGCATCGTCCGCATCGATTCGGCCTGCGGACCCGGCGATTGGCTAAAGAATCCCGAAGACAGCCAGAAGCGGATCGCCGAGACATTTCGGCAAGCTTGCGACATCGCCAAGGATTTTGGCGAGCGCTTGGCCGCCGAGGGCGAGATCTGCTGGGGCGGCATGCACAGTTGGAGGCGCATGGTGCAGCTTTTGGAATTGACGGATCGGCCCGGAATTCTGGGCTTCCAGGCGGATATGGCCCACACCTTGCTGTACACGCTCGGTTACAACGCGCCGGAGGACCGCATCCTGCCCGAAAACTGGAATTGGAGCCACCCCGCGATATTGGACGAGGCATTGGCGACGCTCACCGCCGCGCTACGGCCCTGGACCATCGACTTCCATGTCGCGCAAAACGATGCCACTGTCAAGGGTTCCGGTTCGCACGACAAGACCGGCCGGCACTGTTTGCCCGACGATCCGAACGGCAAGCTCAAGATCGCGCACCACGCCGGCTTCTGGATGCGCGACGCCTATGGCAATCCGACCAAAAAGTTCAAGCACCTCTGCTGGGACGGCTGCATGTTCCCCAATGACACGATGATGAAGCCGCAGACCTGGAACAACATCCTCGCGGCAATGATCGCGGTCCGCGACGCGCACGGCTGGAACGAGTAGTCGGTTGAACTTGTCATTTCGCGCGTCGCGTTTACGTTTCGCGCTCAATTGTGTTAAAATGGGCACAGCAGTGTCGTCCATGGTTGAAAAGTGCCGTCATGCAGACCGCGGAATCTTCTAAGACTGAGACGCTTGCCGACATCCTCGAAAACCTCGGCAACATTCCACCCAATCGTATTCGCTTTGACCCTCCGCCGGGTACGGCCACCGAACGAGACGTGCTGGTGGCAAAGCGATGCGCCAATCCACTTATTTGTGAACTGGTCGATGGCATTCTCGTGGAGAAAGCCATGGGCACGACAGAAGCCCTCTTAGCTGGTTGGATTCTCTACAGGTTTTGGCAATACGTGGAAACAAATGACATTGGAGTACCCGTCGGCGCCGACGGACTGGTACGGCTGTGGCGCGGGCTGGTGCGTGCCCCCGATGCCGCCTTTTACCTGTGGAAGAACATTCCAGGCGGAGACTTTCCGGACGATCCCATTGCCACTCTTACACCCGATCTCGCAGTCGAAGTGTTGAGCCGGGGCAACACCATGGAGGAAATACAACGCAAGCTCCGCGAGTACTTCAAAGCAGGAACGCAGCTTGCTTGGGTCGTGAACCACAAAAAACGCATTGTCGAGGTTTACACATCCCCCAACTCGAAAACGGTGCTCCGGATCAATCAGACCCTTGACGGCGGCGCGGTCTTGCCCGGCCTGAAGATCTCCCTGAAGCAGTTATTTGCCCGTCGCCGCCGACCCAACGGTCGCAATCAGTAGTTCCAACCATGCTCGTCCGACTCCTCGCCTGCATCGCTGTCTTCGTTTTGTTCGTGCCCGAAGGGGTGGGCCAAGAGAACAAGCTCGCCCAGCGTCTCACACCCCTCGCCCAATCCCATCGCGGCAAGGTCGCCATCGCGGTCAAGCACCTCGACAACGGCGAGAGCTTTTACCTCAATGCCGACGAAGTGCTGCCCACCGCCAGCCTCATCAAGTTCCCCGTCATGATCGAGGTCTATCAGCAAGTCCTCGAAGGCAAGATCAAGCTGTCGGACATGGTGACGCTGCGCGAGCAGGACAAGGTCCCCGGCAGCGGCATCCTGACGTATCACTTCAGCGAAGGCGCGACGTTTCCCTTGAAGGACGCCGTCCGTCTCATGATCGTTTTCTCCGATAACACAGCGACGAACTTGATCCTGGACCGGATCGGCATCGGCTCGACCGGCGCGCGCATGGCAGCCTGGGGCTTTCCCAACACCAAGATTCACGCCAAAGTTTTCCTCGGCGGCACGACCTCGATCGACCCGGAGCGGACCAAGAAGTACGGACTCGGCTCGACGACCGCGCGGGAAATGGTCGGGCTCCTGGAAAAGCTGCACAAAGGACAACTCGTGAATGCCGAATCGTGCAAGGCCATGGTCGAAACGATGAAGAAGTGCGACGACAAGGCCAAGCTGAAGCGATTTCTGCCTGAGAAAATCGCCGTCGCGCACAAGACCGGCACCGTGAGCAATGTCAAAACCGACGCGGGCATTGTCTATTTACCGAGCGGGCCGGTGGCGATTTGCGTGCTTACGAATGACAATGAAGACCGCCGTTTCGTGGAGGACAACGCGGCCAATGTGCTGATTGGGAAGGTGGCCAAGGAAGTGTATGATTACTTTCGGACCGCACAAGCGAAGTAGAATCGCACGGAGTCGATCGCCATGCTTACTATCGCGAGCAGAAAGAAGCGTCGATCGCGCAAGAACGGCCGTGGACAACCTCCGTGGCAAGTGGCGCTGCTGTTTCCACGCCAAGGTGAATGGACCGAAAGGGACTTTTTAGAATTGGAAGGACAAAGCGAAAACCGCATGCTGGAGCTGGTGAACGGCTTCTTGGAGGTCCTGCCGATGCCCAATCTGGTCCATCAATCCATTGTGAAATTCCTGTTTTGTTTGCTCAACGCGCATGTTACGAGCAAGCGGCTCGGAGAAGTTCATTTTGCGCCATTGCCGATTCGTCTTTGGGAGAATCTTATTCGGGAACTTGACTTGGTCTTTCTTCGAAAACATCGCATCAAGAATCGCCGCAAGCCGCCCGAGGGCGCGGATTTGGCAATGGAAGTCATTAGTCCCGGCGAAGAGAATCGTGAGCGCGATGCCATCAACAAACGAAGAGACTACGCCAAAGCGCGCATACCAGAGTATTGGATTGTTGACCCGGAGGAGCAACTCATCACCGTGCTCGTACTAGGAACTAAAAGCTACAAAGTGCACGGCAAGTTCAAGCTAGGCGAGCGGGCGACTTCCAAGCTGCTGTCCGGATTTTCGGTCGA
>JAKEHV010000267.1 GCA_022614915.1 Gemmataceae bacterium
GAGCGCGCCCAGGCGATTCTCCAAAAAGACATTGAATTGCCGCACGCTGGGCCAATCGCGGCCACGCGCCGTGGCAAAGCCGATGCCTTCATCGCCGCCATAACTCATGCGGGTCCTTTACAAGATAACTCGCGGCCAGGTTGGATATACGATAGCGGATCGAGCGCGTGTCATGCAACACTCGTTTTGCGCCCACTGTCCAAAGACCGGCGTAACATGCATCCATCACTAAACGGGGCCTTCCTTGATCGCGTTGGGGTCGCCGCCGCGCGCGGAGGGCCCCCAATCGTCGGCGGCAGCGACCCGTTCCATTGCTTCCGCTTTGGCGGGCGGGTTAAAGAACAAGGCCAGCAGCAAGGCCGCGCCCAACGCGGTGCCCGCCGGCACCAGGAACAAGTGCTGGAAGTTTACTGCAGTTCCTTCTTTAAATAGATCGCCCAACGCGGGCCAAACGAAATTCCCCACGAGCGGCCCAATCCCCAGAATGAGCAAATTGAATAACCCTTGAGCGCTGGCGCGGGCGTCCTTTGGAAAGAATTCATCCACGAAAATGTATACGGTCGCGAAAAAGAATGCGTAGCACACTCCGTGCAACAAGTTCACGAGGATTGCAGGCACTTGCTCGGGCACAAAGGCAAAGACCGCGAATCGCACCGCGTGGCCCAAAATGCCGATCACCATCGTCGTTCGCCAGCCCATGCTCTTTAAGAAGAAACCCAAAATGGCCATCGTGAAGATTTCGGCTACCTGGCCAATGCTCATCACGGCCTGGGCCCAGTTGGGCGCAATGCCGATGCTCTTTAGATACGTCTCGGTCCAAATGAAATAGCACGCGTGGACGGCGGCATCGAAAAAGGTGACGACAAAAAGGATCAGAACAAAGGGGACCTTCAGCAGCTTCATGGACTCCAGCCAGGCGAAGCTCTCAGCTGCCTGCGCGGCGGGCTTGGGCGGCGTGTGCGGCAAAATCAAACTGTATCCAGCCAGCAGAAAAGAGGCGATGCCGGACACGATAAATGCCCAGGTCTTTGTTTGATTGGCGGCGTCGCCGACTTTCGACGTGCCAAAAGCGGTCCCCAACCAATCAAAAAAGGAAACGGAGCCGAAACTAGGTACGCGCGCCCAATCGACCAGGATGAAGATGAACGGCCATGCCGCCGCGATCCAGCCAATCGTTCCCCACAATCGAACGAGTGGGAAGTCCTTTTTCGGATCGCTCAAGTTCGCGAAGGCGATCGAATTAGTGATCGAAATCGTGGGCACGTAAAACAGCGAATGCACCAGCATCAGCGTAAAGAAAGGCCAAAACGACGTGACAAAGGCCATCGACAAGATGGCCACGCCTCCGACCAGATGGCTGAATGCGAGGAATTTCTCGGCGGCGAAATTGCGGTCGGCGAACTGATTGCTGAAAAACATGGCCGTGATGGACGCCACGGCAAATGCATTAAGGATCAGGGATTGCTCGAGAAAGTTGAAGTTCAAACCGCCCGCGCCGAGGTAGCCAAAAATCGGCGGCAACCACGCCCCCCAAATGAAGAACTCCAGAAACATCATCACGGACAGTTTGTTGCGGACCGAATGATTCATGACTTAAGCTCAGCGAAAGTGAACAGAGTTTGATGCCTTGTTCGTGCTCGGAATTCCTGCCGGTTTTCTCCGAGCGCGCAACGTAAACGGATTGGGGAGAGAGTACCATCCCCCCATTCGGATTTCCACTATTGGTTTGCCGCGCGTGTTTTTCTTAGCTGTTGAAGAAGTAATTGCATGTCGTCCGGCAACTCCGATGCCCATTCCATGCGCTCGCCAAACGCGGGATGGTCGATGGCCAGGTAGGCAGCATGCAACATCGGCCGCGCGGCCCCGCTGGCGTCCGGCAGCGGTTTGCCGTGCACGGCCCGGTCGTAGATGCGCTCGCCGCATAGGGGCGTGCCGCGCTCGCCCAGATGGATGCGCACCTGATGCGTGCGGCCGGTTTCGAGCCGGCATTCGACGAACGTGTATTCGCCCAGCTCTTCGAGCACTGTCACCTCGGTGATGGCACGTTGACCTTCGTCCCCAACTTTGGGCGATTGTCGGACAGGATCGAAATCCTGTCCTACGGCGCTGCCGCGCCGGCCGTCGCCGCGATTACGCACGAGCAAGGATTCGATCCGTTCGGTCTTACCCCGGCCGCGCACGATTGCCACATAGCGGCGTTCGATGCTGTGCCCGCGAAACTGCGAACCGAGCTTGCTTTCGGCCGCGGGCGTGCGTGCGAACACGACCAGGCCGCTGGTTTCCTTGTCTAGTCGATGCACGGCCCGAATGCGTCCTCTGCGTTCGCGCGCCGGCAGTAGTGCTAGCAAATGGTCTACGAGTGTCTCCGGGAGAAAACGCTGCGCGCGCTTGCCGAACTTCGCCGCTTCTTCCGCGTGCCGAACGGTCGTCAATCCCGCCGGTTTGTCCACCACGATGAGGTGTTCGTCCACATAGCGAATGACGATCTTTTGCGCCCATGGCGAGCCGCGAGGCGCGAGCGACCGGGGAGCGTGAGCCCCTTCTTGACTGTGCACTTTTCGAGGAGCGTCGACCTTTAGCGCCGGCTCCTTGTCAGCAACGTCGATTTCCAAACGCTCTTGTATGCGCACTTGGCGATTGAGATTGTGGCACGGCTTTCCATTGTGACGGATTTGTTGCTTGCGCAAGAGGGCCAAGGCTTGCGGCCGTGTGAGGCGGAAATGCTGCCGAAGCACGTCGGCAATCGTGCGGCCAGCGAGCTTGCGGTCGATCACGACTCGGCGGGATTTCATTTCACCATTCTATGATGCAATTCACCAGGTTTTCCGCGAGGGCGAAACGATGAATCAGATTCTCCCGACTAGCCAAAGAAGTGGGGCCGGACTTGGCCTTCGCTAAGAGGCACTTCGCGCAAGAAGGCGTCGCGCACGTGCCGTGCGGGGTTTACTCCCAAGGAATGAAGCACGGTCGCGGCCAAATCCTGCGGCGTGTACGGTTCCTCGGCCGGGTAGGCGGCGAAGCGGTCCGAGCGGCCGAGTAAACGTCCGCCGCCGAGCCGTCCCCCCGCGAGCAACAGCGAATAGCACGCCGCCCAATGGTCGCGGCCGGTTTCGTTCACGCCGTTGCCCGTGAACTGACCGAAACGCGGCGTACGGCCAAACTCACCCGTGCAGATGACCAGCGTGTTCTCCAGCATGCCGCGTTCTTGCAACTCCTGAAGAAAAGCGGAGAAGCATTGATCAAAGGGCGGCAACAAATCGTCCTTAAGCCGTCGATTGTTGTTGAAGTGCGTGTCCCAATGCGGATCGGGATTGTTGACGCGCCCGCCCCAATAGACCGTGACCAGCCGCACCCCCGCTTCCACCAGTCGTCGCGCCAAGAGCAGGCTCTGCCCGTACTTGTGCCGGCCGTAGCGCTCGCGAACCCGCTGCGGCTCGCGAGCCAAGTCGAACGCCTGACGGGTAGCCGGCGACGCCAACAGCTCAAACGCGCGGCGCTGATAGCGATCCATCTCGTCCAGCCGGCGCTCCTCGTTCAACCGCCCGAGCAACGAGTCCATCGAGCGCAAGAGCGATTGCCGACCGCTCAGCCGATCGGCGTCGACGTCGGAAACCAATCCCTCGACCGCAAAGTCGTCCGCATTGGGATCGCCGTGGATCGCAAAAGGCGCGTAGGTCGCGCCGAGGAAGCCGCCGTTTTGTCCGGGGCACGTGTAGGGCCCGTCGCTCACTGGGTCGGGCAGCGTCACCGCGGCCGGCACCAAGCCGCGGCCCGGAAGAGCGTAGGAGAGCTGCGCGCCCAGGTGCGGAAAGTCATTTTCGGTCGGCGTAAAGGCGATCTGCTCGCGCAGCGGCGGATTGCCGGTCGTGACGATGTAAGTCGCAGCGTTGTGATTGATCATCGTATGGTGCATCGACCGCACGATGGAGAAAAGATGTCCAAGTCGGGCCAGGCGCGGCAGGTGCTCGACGATGTGCATGCCCGGAACCGTCGTGGCGATGGGACGAAATTCACCACGCACTTCGGCAGGGGCGGCAGGCTTCATGTCCCAGGTGTCGAGTTGGCTAGGGCCGCCGTGCAACACAAAGAGCACGCACGAGCGCGGCGTGGCAGAGGGAAGGGCTATGGCTTGCGCTTCCAGCACTTGGGCCAGCGACAATCCCACCGGGCCTAAGGCGCCGATTTGCAACCAGCGCCTTCGGGAATGCCGCTGCGAAACCAGTTTTTCGCCAAGTAGGATCATCTAACCCACATTTTCCCCATTTGCACCATGTTTTGCAACAGGGTGTCGATGTCGCGACAGGTGTGTCGATGAATGACGCGCACCAAGAGAGGTCCGGCGACGAGCCAAATGGCGGCGTTGCCGCACGTGACTGCCGCTACCGGAAGCATCCAGGTGCTTTCGTTTAAGGTCATGCTGAAGACAACAGAGAGGATGACGGCCAACACGAGACTAAGGCCAAGCGGAAACCAGGTGACGAAGCGCGCCAATCTCCGCACGCCACCCAGCTCGGCCTCGAGATCGAGACGGCGATTGCCGTGCGTAATCTTGATGCGCGAGGCGCCGAGCAAGGCACTTTGGCGGGAGCTCATCATGCCGGGCCCTTCGACTTCGAGCATCACGTTGCTGCGCGCGACGGTGCGAAAACCGAGCGACGTGAGTGCCGCCGTGGCCAGATCAAATGCCTTGGCAGCATTGCCGTCGAAAGGCGCGGTCATTTCATAGTGCATTTGGATTAGCCTCGCTGTAGACAGACAAGGACTGCCCAATCATAAGGCATTCCGGCCGACAATCCAGTTGCACCATGATTTCTTCGCAATCAGTAATCCCTTGTCATAACATCGATTAGGAAAATACCAAGATCACAAACGATTTTCCGGCACGTCAGTTGCCCATTGCCTGTCGCACTCTCCTTGCCTCTCCCAATCCCTCCCCTTACCCCTGCGCTAGGAAGCACGATTGGATCGTGCTTCACAACCTTGTGATTTGGAACGACGAGGACAAACTATGTTCGGCTATTTGATCGACATGGACGGCGTGGTCTATCGGGGCAACGAATTGATTCCGGGCGCGGATCGCTTCATTCAGGATTTGCGCTCGGCCGATATCCCGTTTCTGTTTCTCACCAATAACAGCCAGCGAACCCGGCGCGATGTCGCTACCAAACTGCAACGGCTTGGAATCGAAATCGAGGAAGAGCACGTCTTCACCTGCGCGATGGCGACCGCGCGCTTTCTCGCTCGTCAAAAACCGGACGGCACGGCCTTCGTCATCGGCGAAGGCGGCCTGCTCAACGCACTGCACAGCAACGGCTACGCCATCGTCGATAAGGATCCCGACTATGTCGTGGTCGGCGAAGGGCGAACCCTCAACTTCGAAATGGCGGAAGCAGCGGTGCGGATGATTCTGGGCGGGGCCAAGCTGGTGGCTACCAATCTCGACCCCAATTGCCCGACCCACAACGGCACCCGTCCAGGATGCGGCGCATTGGTGTCGCTTCTGGAAACGGCGGCGGGCGTCAAAGCCTTCAGCGTGGGCAAGCCCAGTCCCGTCATGCTTCGCGCCGCCCGCAAAGAGCTCGGCCTGACAACCGAGGAGACCGTCGTCATCGGCGACACTATGGAAACGGACATTCTGGGAGGCGTGCAGCTTGGCTTCAAAACGATCCTCGTCCTAAGCGGCGGCACGCGCCTCGAGGACTTGCCGCGCTACGCCTTCCGGCCGGACAGGGTCGTGGAGTCCATTGCCGATTTGAGTCACGAGCAGATTGCGGAGGATTTTTTTTCGGGAGGCGTTAAGACATCTAAGGATTCACCGCGTGTCCGAGCGATGGTGCGGATGAATTAAGGTTGGTTCTCGTTATTCTTCGCCATTGACAACGATCCGTCGTGCGACACACGCGTCGTCATAGGTTGATTCCAAATCCAGTGGAATGCTCTGATCCGCGGCAATCCACAGCGGCAGCGTCGGCAGCGGCCCGCCCACGGTTAGCGCC
>JAKEHV010000268.1 GCA_022614915.1 Gemmataceae bacterium
CAGCATGCCGCTTTCAATGAGCGCGTGAGCCAGTTGATCCGGAGACGTGGGGCGATCGCCGTTCTGCTGGGCGCACCAGGCGTCCACGCCGGTTTTTTCCAGCAGGCCGCTCCGATAACCCAATTCCAAAAACGCCTCGACTGTTGTCGGTGCTGGCATTCACGTCCTCGCGATGGCGAATCCTGAAGCACATCCTCACGCGAAGTTTCGGCCACCCAGATGGTGCGAAGGCAGCCAAAACCGTGCTAGCAAGTGTTTAATAACATCTTGATCAACGCCGACGCGGATTTCAAGGGTTTTGTGAGACTTTAATGATTGGTTTGGTCGTAAGGGAGGCACTGCGTAGGGAATACGGGAAGGGCCGAACGGAAATGCCGCCTAAGGCGCGCCATAATGGCGATCAGCGGCCACTATGGTTTAGGTCGTGATTATTGTGAAACAAAAACTCCCAAGCGGCATGGTCCAACGCATTCGCCGGCTCGCGGCGGTGCAAACAAGTCGCGAGTACGGCGACGGCGCGCTCTTGGAGCGCTTTGTCGGTGCGGCCGACGAAGCCGCGTTCACCGTGCTGGTCGAACGTCACGGCGCGATGGTGTTTGGCGTGTGTCAGCGCGTCTTGGGCAACACGCACGACGCGGAAGACGCCTGTCAGGCCACCTTCTTGGTGCTGGCGCGCAAAGCGTCATCCCTGCGCAAACGCTCCGCCCTGGGAAGTTGGCTGCACGGCATTGCCTTTCGCATCTCGGCCAACCTGAAACGGCAACTGGCGCGCCGGCAAAAGCGCGAACAAACCGCGCTCCGGCTCCCCTCGCCCCTGGGGGGGAGAGGGGCTGGTGGTGAGGGGGCGGCCCCGCTTCGATCCACCGCGACCGATGCCGGCGGCGACCTGAGCTGGCGCGAGATGCGCACCGTCCTCGACGAGGAACTCCAGCGCTTGCCCGAGCGCTACCGCACGGCCCTGGTGCTTTGCTACCTCGAAGGCGAAACCCGCGACGAAGCGGCCCATCGACTCGGCGCTACACCAGGGGCGCTGCACGGACTCTTGGAACGCGGCCGCAACCTCTTACGCGAACGGCTGATCAAGCGCGGCCTGTCGTTATCGGCCGCACTGTTATCGACCGCTCTCGTCACGACACCCGCGCCCGCCGCCCTGCCGCCGGCGCTGGTGGTGGCGTCGGCCAAAGCCGCCGCGCTGTTGGCCAGCGGCCGATCTCTTGCGGACGTCGCGCTGGCGCCGCATATTCTCACTCTTGTTCAGGAGGCAATGAAAACCATGCTTGTAACCAAAGTAAAAATCGCCACCGCCCTGGTGCTGAGCGCCGGGCTAGCCGTCGTGTTCCTCACCGGTTCGTGGGGTTCGGTGACCTTCGCCCAAGACAGTTATCGGTATGTTCAGGTCGCCCAGCCTGGGACACCGGCGCCGAAGCCGGAAAGCGACGCCGACTTCATCCGCCGGGTCAGCAAAGATCTGCGCGGCAAAGAGCCCACTCCCGCGGAGATCCACTTCTTCAGCTCGAGCAAGGAAACCAACAAACGCCAAAGGCTGATCGACCTTTTCATCCAGGAACGGCAGACTGCCAAGAAAGCCGACGAAGGGACCAGTGGGACCAGAGCCCAGGCGGCGGAAGCGCTAACCAAGCTGGCGCACGCCCAGCAGCTACTGGCCGTTCGGGTGCGTTTGGCGGATGAACAAAAAGCGAGAGAAACGCGCGTCGCCCTGATCCAAAGCGACTACTTCAAGCAAGTGCTGGCCGTCACCAAGGACAAGAAAGAAGTCGAGGCGATCACGCAGAACTTCCTGGATCGGCTGATGCAATACGTCAAGGCCCATCCCAAAAACGACGACGTGCCCGACGCCATGCTGCACATTTCGTTCGTGTACCGCTCCCAAGGCAAGAACGTGGAGGCCGACGCGTGGCGCGCCAAATTGCTCAAAGAGTATCCGAGCAGCCCGGCCGCCAAAACCGCTCAAGAAACCAGGACGAGTTTGGGCGAAGTCGTACCGCTCTTGCGCACGATCGAGAACCCGCTGCAACAAGGGCGTATTATCTATGAACTGATCGAACCCAAGGAAAAAGAGAAAAAGTAAGCAAGACGCGACAAGCGCGGCGCGTCGGAACCGCGCTGTCTCTCACGATCAGGCCGGCTTGGAATGTAAAGAAAAGTCGTTGACAGCCAAATCACGCTAGATTAGCCTCATTATCATCTACTTCACTTCTCGCCCCTCCTGGCCAGCTGGAGGCTCTCCCATGGCGTGTCCACGGTTTTTCCGGTGGCTCAAGTTCTTCTCCGATTCCGTTGCGTCGTTGCGAAGCGACCGAAAACTGCAATCTCCAAGTGATCTCTTGCGTTACCGGACAGGACTGTCTGAGCTGGAATCGCGCGAAGCCGCGGGTAACTTGTTCTTGTTTGATTTAGGACTACTTGGAACCGGCTTGCTGGCGCAGACGAGTCTATCCGCGGGTTTCGAGGCTGAAGAGCGCGCTGGGCAAACGGGTCACTTGAGCGTCCTTACGAATGAAACGCATCCGGCACTGACGTTTACTCTTGCGTCATCGATTGACATTTCAACGCCCGAAGACAATCAAGAGAATGACTCGCAAAGCGCGGCGGCCTCGAGCGCGACCGACTTACTCTTCGCGCGCGAAGAACCAGTCTCTGCGGATTGGCTCGCCGATTTCGACGATCCACTTGGTGAGCCTGGATTCGTGAATCCCACTCCCGTCTCTGCGGGCGGATCGTCCGGTGGGACAAGCATGCCGGAATCGGCGAGCATTCCGCAAGTCGGCGCTGGTTCCGGAAACGCCTCAGGTCCAGTAACCACGAGTGGCGGAGCGGCAGGAGGAGGAGGACAAAACAGCGCTGCGCCTCCAACGGCCGATTTCGGACCGGCCCCTGGCGACTCTGGTGGATCACTCATCACCCCGTTCGACGGCGGCTCCAACTCCCCGCCGCAGGCCAACGACGATTCCTTCAGTGTCGTCCACGATCAAACGCTCGTGAACTACGTACTTACGAATGACAGCGACCCCGACCAGGATCCCATCACCGTCGTCAGCAACACGAATCCCAGCCACGGCGCCGTTTCCGTCAGCAGCAGCGGCCAGGTCATCTACACACCAGACACCGGCTTTGTCGGCGCCGATTCGTTCAGCTACACGATTACCGACGGCAGCGCCTTTGATTCGGCGAACGTCCTCATCTCGGTGACGAACGAAAATCCTATTGCTGTGGATGACTCGTTCACGAGCGGACACGATCAATTGATCATCGGTTACCTGCTCGACAACGACACGGATGGGGATGAGGATTCGCTCACGGTAGTGGATCATTCGAATCCCGCTCACGGAGTGGTCACCGTCGAAAGCAGCGGTTCTTTCAACTACACGCCGGTCGGCGGCTACGTGGGCGCCGATCAATTCAGCTACACCATTTCCGATGGTGTGGCAACGAGTTCCGCGACGGTAACCCTCACTCTCACGAATGAAGCGCCCGAGGTCACGCTGACCGAGCCCGAACCGGTTTCTGTCGCTGAGCCGATGACGCTCTTTGGCTCTTTCACCGACCCGAACGACACGATCTACGACAGCCCGTACACACTGACGGTGCACTGGGGCGACGGCGGCACCGAACAACACACGATCGCCAGTCCAAGCGCATTCGAATACGAGCACACCTACGCAGCAATCGGCTTCTACAACATTACGGTGGAGGTGGAGGACGCCTTAGGCGCCGTCGGCACCGCGACGGTTCAGGCGCGCGTCGCCACCGTCCAGACAGTCGAATGGGTGGCGGTCCATAGTCCGCTGGACGCCAACCCCGGCAATGGAACGCCGGGCCCCGTCACAGCTGTGGGACTCCGCATCTTTCCGGACAAGATCACTCCCACAGACGTGCTTGATCGACGGAAAGTTGAGATTCGCGCGACGGTGAACCCGGCTATCGCGGGCGTCAAGGTCTATTTCGCCGCAGTCGACGTGGACGATCCCTCTGATAACACTTCGCCAGTCGACCAAGAGACTGAAGACGGCAATGAAATCCCCGACAACCGGGGCGATAGCGAATTGCCGACGTTTGGTGCCTGGACTGACGCGAACGGCGTCGCGCGCGTGCAGTTCGACGTGTCCAGGCAGCCGGGCGACAACTGGCGCGCTGTTGCCTCATGTCGTTTGGGTGACTTGGGCGGCATACGCGGCAAGCAAAACGACGCGTTGGAACTGCGCGTTGTCGATGGCAACGGCAACTTCCTGCCGACGGCCACGGCACGCGTCTCCGAGGTGCTCACCGTCTGGCGGCGCTTGCACGTCGAGGTCGATTCGATGGGTCTGGTTGAAGGCAATGAGGTGACCGGCGTGATAATAGACGTTGATTCTCACCCCGATCTTCCGAACGCGAGCATTGTGACTGTCTCGTCGGGCAGCGTTTTCACTGAACCTGCTGATCTGAATCGGTTTGTCGGGGGCGTCCTCTATGATTTCTTCGGCGCGGGGTTTCGAGTTATTGCCAGCGACCTGAGTGATCCAGAGGGAAACTTTGTCCTCTATGTGCGCAATAATCCGGATACAGGCGCGGTGCCGTCGCTCGGTAACTTCGGACTCATCGACGATGACTTCCTTAAAGACGGCGACGATGTCCCGATGCCGGACACGAGCACTTTGAATCAAGCGCTGAATGAGGCTTATGTGCAGGTTTTCTTCGACGTAGGCGGCACCAATGACAACGTGCCGTTCATGGCGAATGCCGAAGAAGCCGATCTCGAACTCGATTGGAATTCGCGCAGTTTAAATGCAAATGATTACTGGGTGACCTATTTGCTTGGGGCGTTCCAAGGCTCAACGCAAGTCGATACCGATCCAAACACAGAGGTCGCACTATTGGGACAGAGTGGAGACCTGACAGGCGGTTCCTGGACATATGCGGAAACAATACGCGATGCCGCTGTCACGATGAATGTCAATCAGGACCTCCTCGCGCGCGAGACCGTAGTGCACGAAATCGGGCATGCTGTGACACATGAATCTAGCCACCCCGTAACTGGAATCAATGCAAAACTGATGACATTGCCTATTGGTCATGTCTTAGAAGTCGATGGGAGCGTGGTAACGCACCATGATTGGAGCCGTTTTCTCCCGCGCTATATAGCGCGTATTCGCTTCGTCTTTCACCCCTTCTCGTAAGAGAACCTGCACATGCAAGTCCTTTTTTCGACGCTATGTAGCTTGACTTGTTTGCTGTCATGCCTTTCGTTGAGCGGGGCCGAGGCCTTGTACGCCGTTCCAGTCCAATCAAAGGAGCCAGAGCGCGGGATCACGATTGAACCACAGAAGGAGTCGTTTCTCCTGGGTGAGCCTGTGTTGCTCAGAATACGATACAAAAATGTCGGAACCGAAAATCTGATTGTACCCGAATACTGGTTCGAGGGTGGGGAGCCACCTATCGAAATATATATCTCAGAAGACGGAATTACTTTTTCGAGATTTAAGTTTGGCTACCCTATGGCGGAGCCGCTTGGTCTGTCTCGTCAATCCCTGCAACCAGGCGCGAGTTGGAGCTATGACTTGCGACTCTTGTACACCCGATTTTCCTCCGGCATGCTTGCATTCGAAAAACCAGGAGAGTACTTCCTCAAGATTCGGAAGTCATTGGCAAAACCGAACGACATCCGTCGAGAGTCCAAGGTCCTAAGGGTGAAGATCATCGAGCCAACGGGCGTGGACGCCGAAGTTTGGAAGCGGATCCGGGACGACAAGAAGGTTTTCGAGTTGGTTCAGTCGGCTCGCGGCCCAAAGGAACCTGCTCTTACGGTTGCCGCTTTACTGCGGGAGTTCCCTAAATCGAACTATCGAGCCACGCTGTGGCATGGATTGCGCGAATTCTATTACAAACAAGGTAGCCGTCTGCGGCCGGAGGGCGAGGAGATTCGCAAGGTGCTGGGTTTCCAGGAAGTGGACACATTTGCTGACCCGCGCCTCGACGGCCGGATACGCGCCGTTGAAGGCCGAGAGATCACGGTGGGTGATTTGCTCCGCGAACTCTCTCTTCAGACGGGCATTTCACTGGAAGCCGCGACGGAACTGAAGACCACGACGGTTCCGGTCTCTTTGACCATCCGCTTGCGTGACTGCATGCGCACTGTGAGCAGCCAAATGCGCGCGCCATGGTGGCCGCAGGCTGACGGGTATTTCTTGTCGCGCGAGCCGCCGGCTGAATCCAAATCAACGAAGTAGACCCTTTTGCCTAGCTAATAGGAATACAATAGCTTCGTGCCGCGCCACGATTGGAGCCGCTTCCTCCCGCGGTACCTAACTCGCATTCGCTCCGTGATTCAGCCCTTCTCTTAGAATGAGGTCCGCATGCAAACGCATTCTGCGATGCTTTCTTGCACGCTTGCAGTCGTGCTTTCCTGCGTAGTGAGCACGTCGGATCTCCCTGGCCAGCCGCCGAAGGCGAAGGTGGACCGTTCAATCACGATTTGCGCAACCAAGGATACCTATCTCATCGGTGAACCGCTGTTGCTCGAAATCTCTTACAACAACATTCGAAGTGAAAACATTACCGTCCCTGAATCTTGGATAGAAGGCGACGAGCCGCCAATTGAGATTCTAGTTTCGGGCGATGGCATCGCCTTCACGCGGTTTCGGTTTGGCTATCCGATTTTGGAAATCTTGGATCGACCGTATCGGACGTTGAAGCCGGGCGCCAGCTGGCAATATGAGTTGCGACTGCTGTACACTCGATTCCATTCTGGCAGACTTGCCTTTCCAGTAGCAGGAAAGTACTTCCTTAAGGTTCGCAAGGATGGGGCGAAACCGAAAGACTCGAGTTTGGATTCCAACGTGATCGGCCTTAAAATCGAAGAGCCAACGGGCGTGGACGCCAAAGTTTGGGAACGTATGCAAGACAAGCAAATACTCGAGTTGATCCAGTCGGCCCGCGGCCCCAAGGAAACCGCGCTTGCCGTGGCCGCACTGCTGCGCGAGTTCCCCAAATCGAATTATCGGCCAACGTTAGGGCATGCCTTGCGCGAGTTCTATTTCAAGCAAGGCTACAGTGTTAAGCCCGAGGGCAAGGAAATCCGCGCAGTCCTGGGTTTCGAGGACGTGGGCAGAATCGCTGACAAGCGCCTGGACGCCCGAATTCGTAGTTTTCTGGGCCAGGACAGAACCGTGGAAGACGTGCTCCGCGAACTCTCGCTCCAAACGGGCATTCCGGTTGATGCCTCCCCTGAATTGAAGACCAAGGTAGTTCCCACCTCATTTACGATCCAATTGCGAGACGTTCTGCGATCCATAAGCGTCCGCCTACGCGCGCCGTGGTGGCCGCTGGCCGACGGATATCTGTTGTCGCGCGAGCCGCCGACTGCCGAGTCGAAATCAACCAAGTGAACGTGGACCTAGTCAGCCGCAGACTTCGGACTTTGCGTGGACTGCAAGAACTGCGCAGTTGGCGAGTTACATCATGTTTTGCAGCATTTCACGCCGCGGCACGAGGCGCTTGCCGCGGCAGTCTTCGATGTGCAGCACTTTCAAAAGCCGGCGGCGCAGCTCCGATTGCACCTGCTCGACGGCGTTGGCGGAATCGCTCGGCAACGGAATGTAGCCGCCAGCCCTGCGGTCGTGGCCACCCGCTTTGCCGCCCATTTTGCCGACGACCTGGCGGAGTATTTCGCCGGCGTGGGCGCGGTGCACGTTGGTCCGGACGGATAAGACGAGCCGGTCGTCGTGCACGCCGCCGCATACCGCCCAGTCGATGCCTTCGTAGCGGATCATGAAATCGACCACCTGGGCGGCCAATTCCGGCGTCGGCAGTTCATTGATCCAGCTGATGAGCAAGTGATCGTAAGTGAAAGAGCTTTGCAGGGCGTGCAGCAGGGATTCGAAGAATGTTTCCGGCAGTGGGGCGTTGCGAATCTTGGCGATGATGTCCTTGTTGACCGAAGGATAAAGGAATTGCAGGGCGGTGTCGTCGAGCGCCGTCGCCTCGCGGGGCACGCCGTTCAGCTCGGTTTCGATCCCGTAATAGAGACAGGTGGCCTCGCGCTCGGGGACCTGCAAGTCCTGCTCCATGAGGTAGCGCGTCACCAGCGAGCAGGTCGCGCCCAGGCCGCGCCTTATGTCCAAGAATGGAATGTTTTCCAGGTCGCCGGGCGTCTGATGGTGGTCGATCACCGCGAACAGGTTCACTTCGCCGTTGAAAGAGTGCCGTCCGGTCTTGGGCTGGCTGTCCACCATGACGACGGCGTTGGAATCTTTCCATTTCACCTGTTCGATGGGCACCAGGTCGATGTCCAAGAGATCGACCATGGCCCGGTTTTCGGCGCGGCAGATTTCACCGTCGCGCGTGAGGCGCGTAGGCTTGCCCAGGCACGATTCGACCAGATAGGCCAGGCCGACCATGCTCCCCAGGCTGTCGGGGTCCGGGTGGACGTGGGAAACGAACGTAACGGAGGAGTAATCCTCTAATCCATGAAGAAACCGATCAGAGCGCCGGGCGTGAGTCTTACTGCCATTCACGCCGGCTTCGGCATTGGCTTTGGACATAGCTGCAAACATCTCCGGGCCTGGACAATTCCCTTGGCAAGCAGCTCGCTCCGCGAGTCGCTGGGACTCTCTGAAAGGGAGAACGGGCGGAATCCGCCGTTGCCGGGGATTCCGGATTATCCAGTGCCGCCGACTTTGCCATCCCTCCTTGGCAAGCTCCATTTTACCAAAAAGTAGGGGGTGTCAAGGTTTCGGCCTCCCTCCGAAACCGCCAAGCTCCATAACGCGACGCCACTGCTCCGGGCTGACCGGGACGACCGAAAGCCGGCCCACGCGGACCAGGTCCCAAGTCCGAAGCAGTTTGTCTTCCTTAATTGTTTGTAATGTAAGAGGTTGCGCCCAACGCCGTGCAGCCTTCACTTTGACGACGACTGACTTGGGATCGGCGCTGGCGGGGTCCGCCATGGGGCCTTCGAGGACTGTCATTTCGCCAACAATTGCGCGCACTTTGCCGGTATGGTAATAGAGCACCCGATCGCCTGACCGCACTGTTCGAAGGTATTTCCGGGCAAGATTATTTTCAATCCCGTCCCAAAGTGTCGTCTGGTCACGTTCCATGTCGTCATAGCTGTAATGGTCCGGCTCTTCCTTGAAAAGCCAGCCTCCCTGCGGTTTTTCCAGGGTTTCTTGACGTTTCGCCATGATGACCCCAACGGCGATGAAGCAAACGGCTGTTGATGCTAGCAGGGCCAAGAGCGGTTCGCAAGACCCTGATCGACTGAAAAATTCAGAAAATCGCGGCCCGCAGCTGCTCATAGGGTGTGGCAAGTTACTGCGCTTTGATTGCAATGTGCTGATTTGACACAACTAACAACATTCTAATAAGTTATGTCACCGCTGTCACTTTCGGCAATGGCGCTATCTCAAACTCGTGGGATTCCGAGGCCAAAGGGGTATGACTATGCACGAGTTGGCAAGAACGAGTGTTTCTCGAATGGCAAGCTACTGTTAATAAATAGTTTATGGCAATTGCTCCGTTCTTGCCAACAGGGGTAAAATGTGGCAAGAACGAGCCGTTCTTGCCACTTGCAACGTCCACGAACTAAGCGAGAGAGAAAGAACGCTCGGCAAACAAAAAAACCGGGTTCGAGTCGCCTCGAACCCGGTGCGCGGGAGCCAGGGGGTAGCTTACAGCGCCTTTTTGAGCTCCGATTCCAGATCGCCGACTTGCAACGTCCGATTCAGCACTCGGCCATCGCGGCCGACGAGAAACAAATTCGGCAAGCCATTGATGCCGTATTGGGTGGCGTAAGGGCTCGACAGGCCGGTGCCGTCCTTGGGCGTCTGAAAAAGATGAATTCCCGGAGCTTGGACCTTCTGCAGGAACTTCGTGGCGTTCTCCGCCTTGTCGTCCAGGCTGACGCACACGAGCTCCATGTCCTTGTTGCTGGCAGCCAAGCGCTTCAGCGTATCGAAGTCGCGGCTGCACACATCGACATAACTGGCCCAATAATACACAACCACGACTTTGCCCTTGAGCTGAGCGATGTCGAAAGGAGCGCCGCCGCCTAAGCGCGGGCCGGCCAATTCCAGCGGTTGACCGACCAGGCTGAGCCTTTTCTTGGCGCCGCGCGCCTTCTCCGCCAGGAAATGGTCGGGGAAGTTGGTGTAAATCGCCTCGTAATTGCGCTTGGCTTCTTCGTCCTTACCGCTGTACTCGCTACCCATTGCCACGGTGTGCAGCGCTTCGGGCGTGTCGTCGGCCTTGGGATAGGCCTTAGTGAACTGGAGCAGCTTTTCGTGCCATTCCGCGTGCATCTTGGTCGCTTCCTGCTCCGTCTTCGCGCTGGCCAGCTTGGGGGTGTAAATGGCCAAGAGTTCGCGATAGGCGGCGAAGCCAGCCATGTTGCTGCCGGCCAGGTTCTTTTCGAAGTGGGCGCGGAATTGACCGAGGCGGGCCAGAGATTCTTCGCTGCCCGCTTGGGCGCTGGCGCTTAAGTTATCGCAAATCTGCTTGTACCAATTCTCGCGTTCCTCAGCCTTTACTACTTGCAGAATGTTCTCGACAATCTTCACGCGCTGCAAGTTATAGGCCTGAACCGCTTTGTCCACTTTGGGCGTCAAAAGCGGTTCGGGAGCGGCTTTGTCGAGCGCATCGAGCGCTGTCAACAATTGCTGAAGCTGCGGGTTGGCGCCGACCACCTGAATGCTCGGGTTGTCGTAGGGGTCAGAGAAGCCGGGGGTGGGCGCGTCCGCGAGCCGCCAGGACAGGCCGACTTGGATCATCTCGCCGGTTTGAATCCAATCATGTTTCTTGTCGGCGCCTTCGTAAAGGATGGCGCGGCTGGAATACTTGATGAGGTCCTGCTCGGCGCCGATCGCCTCGGCGGGCACGCAGCTGGGCGTGGCGGCTTCGACGTGTTGGAAGCGGGCTTTTTCCAGGCCGGGCAGTTTCGCCAAAGCCGCCTGGAACTTGGCCGCCGCGCCTTTTTGCAGTTGCGTCAGGCGCTGCACTTGGGCGGCGGGCAGTTTCAAGGCCTTCATCTCGGCCTCGGTGATGAACAGCGCCTGCAGCCGGGCGAAATCGCGCTGGGCCAATGCATGAAACACTTCCTGGGCCGCTTCTTCGGACGAGATCAGACGCCAGACGTCGATCTTGCCGTCTTCGTTTGTGTCCACGCCCCACTTCATGCCGCCGTTGTTCAGCCAGCGAAACTGGTCCTTGGACTGGTTGAAGTTGCTGTCGATTTCGCGCAGCACTTCCTGTCCGTCCTTGTAATAGGACCAGACGTCCACTTTCTCGTCGCCGTTGGAATCGAAGAAACGGCGCAGCGGCTGCTTCTTGCCATCGAGAATGAGCCAGCCATTGGAGCCTTTGCGCATGCCGCTCACGCCCTTGACCTCGCAGTCTTTCATTTCTTCCGCCGTGGGCGTGCTGATGCTAACGTCCGCATACTGGGGTTGGACGGCCAGGGCTTGGGCCACGGTGGGAGGCGGGGCCGCGGATGCTAAAGCGCCGGCCGCAAGCACGCAACCGCTCAAGAAGCCGCGAATGAAGATCGTGCGCGTCATGGCTGTCTCCTTTCCTCGACTGGACGGCTCTAAAAGGCCTTCCTGCCAACAAGGCGCATGGACTCCCCTTACATCGGCAACCCGAACAAGCGTTATTGAAAGCAAAGGCGGAAAAGGCGGCAGAGGAGCCGCGAGGGTCCACTCAAATCGCCATCAATGGCTGGGTTGTCCGGAATTGTCCGGAAAGTTTTCTCCACAACACCTTGCCCAAAAAGGAGTAACGGAAATGGTGGACAAGCACGTCAAGTGGCGGTATGTCCGCCATTCTTAGAGGGTGTTTTGGTGCAACTCAAAAGCAGACTTCGGCTTAATTCCGGACATTGCGCTTCTCCTAGCGCTATATCCGGAATCTGCTTTCAGCGAAAACAGACCGCTTGGTGACGCGTCGAGCACGGATTTCATGACTGCACTTGTAGTATTCGTCCTCGACCGGAATTCAAGAAAATGTCATCAAATTTGATGGCGAATCAGGCGCACAATTCTTCCCGCGGCCTTCGTTTTTCCCGGCCTAAGCGCCGGTGACAGACGATAGTCGGCTTTGATTCGAATTCCAGCCGATTCGAGCAATTGGCGGATTTGCTGAACTTCTTCGAGCTTTTTTACATCGACCGCCGAATTAGATTCAGCGATCTTTTTTGCATCCAAAACGGGGGTCATAGTTCCGCTCCTTTGGCCTTCAAACAGACACCGCTTGTGTGGACCACGCCATAAATGCTTATCTTCGACATATAATCGGAGAGAAACTCGTGGTAGTCGCGGATAAACCTGCTCAATTCCGGGTCGCTGCCGAAATCGTCAATTCTGAGATTCAATTCTCTTCGCAGGACTTCCATCGGAATCGGCCGACCGTGCGAATGCCACCTTTGGTGGTCCATTAGTTTCTGAGCGATCTCGAGCGCACGTTTTTCGCGCATTTCCGCTGTGACTGGTTTTTTTTGCGTTTCGGTCACGCCCCAGTCCTTGAACTTGTACTTTGCCAACCACTCCTTGAGCAACGTATTGGACAGTTCGCGAGCTTCCTCGAAACTGTGTAATTCCGCAAGATCAAGCTGCTGTAACAAAACCATTTCCGCAGTCGTAATCTCGCCGTTTTCCGCTCGTTGCTTGAGCCGCTCGAACTGCACTAAGTACGAGAGTGCCGGCACCAGCTTGTCGTTCTTTTGGACTTGCGGATCAATCGGGCCAAGGCATGAGAAGTAATCCATCAAGATCCGGTCGCCTGACATGGCGAACACGGTGCCTGCTGACATTGCCCGATTGGCAACAATCATCGACACTTCAGAATAATGATAGCGGATCGTGTTTACCATCCGCTCCACCACCTCGATGACGCCGCCATCGGTGTCCAACAAAATCGCTAGCCCCTTTTGAAGTCCTCCTTGTTTTTGTTTTCTAGACTCAATTGCCTCGCGAACAGCCGAATCCAAACCCGCAAAAAGTGGGCCGACGATTGCCATTGCGTCAGCGCTGAGTTTCTTTTCGATTTCGCCGGCCAGCCGATCGAGTTGCGTTTCGACAAACACATCAACGCGAAGTCTTTTGGCTTCCGCCATGGTTGACTCCTTAACTCTATCCTATTCTTGTGTCACGACCGAGAAAGTCCAGTCAAAACCGAGCAACGGTCACGAGTGTGAACGACGGCAGCTTTCAAGCTTGCTGACTTCGGCTGTCTTGAAGTGGTGAGCCGCTGTTCTGCTCTATATCGGTCCTTTGGGAATCAGCGCGAAAGTCATGTCACTTTTGGCCTACTCCCCTTGCGCGCTCGTCCGCCCCAGCGCCACGTCGAACTCACTTAATAGTGGAATCAGCATCGCCGCCAGCGTGAACCCGAACGCGCCGCCGGTCACCAAGAAGGGAATCAAGGGATCGGTGGACTCGCGCATGCCGGGCCGGCCAACGATGATGTTGGTCACGCTGTAGAAAACGGCGAAGGGACACGCCCAACTTGCCAACGACAAGGCGCCGCTGGGACGCGTGCCATTCAATACCCAATACAGCCCGCCGATCCCCGTGAAGATGAACGCGATGAAGCTCAGCCATTGATTCTCGAAACGGCTGTTGATCAGGATCAGGTAGATGCAAACGAGCGTGCCAATGGACAAAAAGAAAACCGTTCCCAACGTGTTTAGGATTGCCATCTGGCTATTCTGATGGCGCAGGGCGACGTGCAGTCCCAAAACCATCGCGAAGGTGAAAAGGATCATGGTGGCCAACGAGATGCACAGGAAAGATTCGAGGTTCTTGCCAAACAACATTTCCGGATGACCCGGCGGCGGCGAGGCCAACAGGCCGCGAAACGCGTACACCGCCGTCAAGATAAGGGGCGGCAGCAAGAATTCCTTCACATTGTAGAGGATGCCCCAGAGTTTGCCGAAAATGAACTCGCGCGGCGTGAGGTCGGTGACGAGCAAGAGGTCAAGGGCGCCCAGGTCGCGCTCATTGGTGATGGCGGTGACGGCCTGGGCGGCGACGAGCAGCATGCTGAGGATGCCGATGGGGACGAGGCCGCGCGCCGCCGCCCAGTCGCCGAGCCCAGCGGTGAACGCAAAATAACAGATGAGCGCAAAAACCGCGAAATACGCGACTTTGACCATCAAGGGACGCCGACCATAAGCGCGGGTGGCGATTTCGCGCCACAGAATCGGGTTGACCCAAACGTCACGGACCGGGCCCGGCGCGGCATGCGCTTTGGCGCGGTCGATTTCCTCCTGCGCTTTCTCCGCTTCCTCGCGTTGGATGATGGGCTCGCCGGCCGGGTTCCAGACGCGCAGCTTCCAAACGCCGACGCCATTGAGGATCAATGTCAAGAAGAGCATGGTGCCCGCGAATCCGTAGGCGGCGGGAATCGGACTAGTATTGTCCAAGGGATCGACAACCTTTTGCAAAGCCAGGAAAGGTTGCAGCCAAGCTTGCAGGTTTGCGACGGCGTCGTGCGAGATCGAACCGATGAAGAGCGGCAACAGCGCGAGGGCCTGCACCAGGCAAAGATACAGCACCAAGAACAAAGACGTGAGCGCTAGCGCTTGAAAGGTCTTCTCCCGCCACAGGGCGACCAGACCGCCGAGCGAGCCGGCCGCCAGTCCCGTCATGGCCAAAACCAAGAGCGCCTCGACGATTTGCGCCGGCGCGATCCCCCCCAAGAGCAACAGCAACGCCAACAAGGGTGCGGTGCCCGCTAAGAACAGCACTAATTGCAGAAGGCTGCCGAGCAATTTGCCGAGCACGATTTCATAATTCCGCATGTCTGTCAATAAGAGCAAGACGAACGTGCGTCGATCCTTCTCCTGCGCGATGGCGCTGGCGGCCGTCAAGGCCGCGAAGAACAAGACGAGCAGCAACTGAACGTAAGTGAGGAGTTGGAAAGACAAGAGGCCGAAGCGGGCCTGATCGCCCAGGGTCGCGGGCTGTCGCCAGCCGACGCTGGTCTGCCAGATGGTGAGGAGCAGCACCCACAGACCGCCCAGATAGACGGAGCGCATGAGGTAATGCCGGGACCGCCGCGGCAACGTCAGCCATTCGCGGCCAAAAATCGGACCTAGCATTGAGTGCGCTCGACCATGGGATCTTGCCGGGGGATGCTTTGACTACGCAAGCGGTGGAAGCATCGTTCGTTCAATCCCCTTTTTGTAGGTCGCTCTCCGACCGAGACAATGTAAAACAGACGGTGAATTTTGAATCACCGCGGAGGCGCGGAGGAACGCAGAGAGAAACGAAACTAGCAAGTGAAGAGTTCTCTTTCTTCTTCTTACTCTGCGGTCCTCTGCGCCTCTGCGGTTTTTCTGAAATCATGAGTACAGTTCGATCGCCTTGATGATGTCGTCCAGATCATTCGGCACTTGCACCGCACGGTTCGCGAAGGTGGCTCGACGCACGCCGCGATGGCCGAGCACTTCGTCAAACGTCTTCTGGTCCGTGCTGTGGTAGGCAACGGTCGCGGTCGGGTCCTTGAGTTGATGGCCGGTGAGGATGCACACCACGCGCTCGCCGGCGGCGATGACGCCTTCGCGGCGAAGCTTGCGCGTGCCGGCGACGCTGGCCGCGGACGCCGGCTCGCACCCCAAGCCGCCGGCGCCGACTTTGGCCTTGGCGTCGAGGATTTCTTGATCGCTGACTTCGCGGACCACGCCGCCGCAGCGTTCGAGCGCCCTTAGCGCCTTAGGCAGGTTGACCGGATGGTTGATCTCGATGGCGCTGGCGATGGTCGCTGCCCGGATCTTTTCCGCGTCCAAGCCTTGGTAATAGCCGTCGATCAACTTTTCGTCGGTCCGGCCGTTGTTCCAGCGGACGCCGAAGCGCTCGTACAACTGGAAGAACGTGTTTGCTCCGGCGGCATTGATGACCGCCAGGCGCGGCACTTTGGTGAGCAGGCCCAAGTCCGCCAGCTCGCCGAACGCCTTGCCGAACGCGCTGACGTTGCCGAGATTGCCGCCCGGCACCACGATCCAATCGGGCGGCTGCCAGCGCAGCGCTTCCAGCACGCGGAACATGATAGTCTTCTGCCCTTCGAGGCGGAATGGATTGATGCTGTTGACAAGATAGATTCCCAGCTTGCGGGCTACTTGTTGCACGCGCTGCATGGCGTCGTCGAAGTCGCCGGCAATTTGCACGGTCAGAGCGCCGTGATCGAGGGCTTGGGCCAGTTTGCCGTAGGAGATCTTGCCGCTGCCAATGAAGATGATGGCCCGCATGAGGCCGGTGGCGGAGCAGAAAACGGCGAGCGATGCGCTGGTGTTGCCCGTGGAGGCACAGGCGGCGCGGCGGGCGCCGGCCAGGCGTGCGTGCGTGAACGCCGCCGTCATGCCGTTGTCCTTGAAGCTGCCCGAGGGATTCATGCCCTCGTATTGCAAGAAGAGGCAGCCCGCGTTCAAGCCCACGTACTGCGCCACGCCGTCGGCGCGTTGCAGGATGGTTTGCCCCTCGCCGATGGTCATCACCTTGTCCGGCGGCGCGAACGGCAATAGCTCGTGAAAGCGCCACACGCCGCTGAAGTGCAACGGATTGCCACGCTCGGCCCATTTCATTTCAAAATCACGCAGCGCGGCAGGCGGCTGCAACTTGCCCCAGTCATACGCCACGTCCATGAGGCCGCCGCAGCGCGGACAGACGAACGACGTATCGTCCAAGGCGGCGGTCGCGCCGCAAGTGGGTCGAATACAGCGTTGAAAGATGGCTTCCATTCGCCCAACTCCCGGTGTTGATTTATGGTTTTTTGAGGCAGTGTTAATCTTTTGACACTAGCCCGACGCGCGAGCGAGGGACCACTAAAAGTCCCTCGCTCGCGCGTCGGGCTAGTGTTTACGTTTCGCGCTCGCTGGACGCTATTGCATGGTTGACGGGAGCACGAAACGTAAACAATGTCGCAAAACTGATGACAATCGTCTAAAAATGGGACACTTTTAGGATGGCCATCTTGAGTTTCGGCCGACGTTGAGATGTTTCCAAGAAGTGAATAAACCTCGGATTTTGCGACGGTTGTTTGAGTTGCGAAAAACGGCGAATCCCGCAGTCGATGTGGCACGCGGATTGCTAATATACTTCCCCCACAGGCCGCACAGATGCCTGCTCCAGAGGTGCACCATGAACGGCGAATACCAAGTGCAAAAATCGGGTCTGGCGGGCATCCACTGGACCACTGTTTGCCGCGGCCAGGAAACCAAGGCCCGCGAGGTCTTCCTCCGCCAGGTGCAACTCTACTCGGTCGGTCGCTTCCGCCTGGTCAACGACCGTGGCGAAATCCTCGAAGAACGCAAAGCCGCCCTTCGGCTGTTCGCGAATTAGTCCGTTGCTCGCTTTGTTTGATTCTTTGCGCCTTCGCGCCTTGTTGCGTGAGGTCTTACACTCACGCAAGCCAAAGACATGGTTGCCTGTGGGAAAAATGTGACCTATGCTTCATTTTCCCGACAGGATGCAAAACCGTGTTGATTCTTTGGGACCAAAACAAATATCCAGGCCGCCTGGCCTGGGTCACGTGGCTCCTCGTTCTGGCCAATCTCGGCGTTTTTGTCACCCAGCTAGCCCTAGTAGATAACTTCACCTTCGACCTCGCCTTAGTTCCTGCCGAGGTCGTCAAGAGCCTGCAATCCGGCCCAACTGATGACCCCTCCCGGCCCGCGCCGCCGAAGATCCTCGTGAAGGAAGGGGACAGCTGGGTCGAAGAAGCGCAGTTTCGTATCCCGAGGCCGTTGACCTTGATCACATCGATGTTTCTGCACGGCAGTTGGCTGCACGTCATCAGCAACATGTGGTTTCTGTTGATCTTTGGCAGGAATATCGAGCGGGCGATGGGACCAGTGCTTTATCTCGTCTTTTACCTATTTTGCGGCGTGGCTGGGGGAGTGGCCGACATCCTCGTCGATCCGCAGTCGACAGTGCCCTACATCGGCGCCAGCGGCGCGATCTCGGGAGTGCTGGGCGCCTATTTGATCGTTTACCCTATCAATAAGATCTACGTCTGGCTCATTCTGGTCTTCGAATGGCCCGCGTTCATTGTGCTTGGCCAATGGGTACTCGTGCAATACATCAGCACCTTCGAAGCCTTCGCCGACGGCAGCATCTACGCAGGCGGCGGCGTGGCCTATTGGTCCCACCTGGCCGGCGTCGCCATCGGCATTCTGTTTGTCATCGTCACCCTGTTTTGGCTGCGACTCATGCGGCGCCCGGCGAAACCAGTCGGTGAGGCAGCAACACGCTCATGGCCAAAGAAAGACGTGGCTGAACTCGATCCCTACAAGACGTTCTTGTCTCGAAGTTGAGGATGACTCAGATTAGATGGATACCTGTCACCGCTTCACCCTTTCACCCCTTTGCCCTTTCACCCCGTTATCCTTTCAAGGTGACATCGAGCACAGCACCAGCACCGTCTGATCGTCCGGCAGCGAGCCCGCCGCGGGCGCGGCGAATTCCGTGAGCAGGCTTTGGCACAGGTCTTCCGCGGTTAAATCAAAGCTTTTTTCATGAAAGCGGGCCATGCGGCTGGCGGCTAGGCTACGTTGCTGCCTGACCGCCGCGTCGGTCACGCCGTCCGTGTAACAAATAATCGACCAGCGCTTGCCTTTAAGGCACAACCGGCTCACTTCCCAGGGCGTTTCCAGGTCGATGCCCCAGGGCCGGGTCATGCACGCATCGGGCACTGGCACGGATTGGCCGTCGACGAAGATCGACGGCGACGGATGCCCTGCCGAGACAAGCAGCAACTCATGGTCCCTGAGATTGAGCGCGCCTACCATGCCGGTGACGAACGTGTCGGCCCGCGCCTGGCGTATGAGATCGTCCACCCCTTGGAAGACCGAAGGCCAAGGCAGTTGCAGGCTCAATCCCATGCGCAAGCCGGCGCGGACGGCGGCCATCAGCAAAGCCGCCGGCATGCCGTGGCCCATGGCGTCGGCGATAACGAACGCGACCACGTCGGGGCCGATGCGAAACAAGTCGTAGTAATCGCCGCTGACCTTGGTGCTTGGCAGGTTGACGGCATAGGCGTCCAAACGCGCATCGACTTCGAATGTCGGCGGAAACAGGCCGAGCTGGATCGTGCGGGCGTGCTGCAGCTCTTTTTCCATCTCGATCTGCACCTGGCGGTGTCGGGAAAGCTGCAGGTTTTCGAAGGTGAGCCCGGCGTAAGACGCGATGAGGCCCAAATAGCGCAGCATGGCCCTGGTCATCGGCGTCGCGCTAGGCTGCGCGACGTAGACATGTCCCAATACTCCTTGCCGGCCTTTCAGCGGCACCAAAAAGGACTGCGGCGTCGATTCGGCCTGACTCTTGGACACCCAGGCCACCACCGAGCTGGCTTCCTCGCTGACTTTCTCGTCGGCCTCTTTCAGCGAATTGTTCAGCGGGAAGTCCTCTTGTTCCGCTTGCACGATCTCCCAGGTGTAGCCGCTGGGCTTCGCGAGTCCGATCGCCTGAACTTTCGGCCGGAAGGCGCGGCGCACCTCGCCGGCCAGAAATTCCAGGACCTGTGCCGGATCGTCGATGGGAACGAGTCCTCGTTGAAAGGTGTGCAGACTGTCGATCCAGGGATTGTCCAAGCCTGGACTGGTGTCAGCAGTGTCGTCCTGCAGCTCCAACTCGGGCGTCGGCGGCGCGGGGGAATCGATCAACGATAGATGGTAGTCGGCGATGCGAAACGGCTTGCGCGGCTCGAGGAAAATCTGCTGGATCGGACGATTGTCCACGTAGGTGTGGTTGCGGCTGGAAAGGTCCTGCAACACCCAGCGGCCTTGGTCGGTGCATTGAAGCTGGGCGTGCCGGCGCGACACCCCCGGATGCGGCAGGTGCACGTTGCAAGAGGGCTCACGGCCAATCAGGAAGCGCGGCCGGTCCAAGGGAATGTGCCGCCGACGGCCTTGGCCATCCACCACTTCCAGCATTTGCATGAGGGCGCACTCCGGATGCGACGATCGAGCCGATGCCCAGACGCCAGATTCATCTCGCGAGTCTGCCTAATCTTACCTGTTGCGTGACTGACAAGGGAAGCATTTTTCACCCGATTGGTCAACCTATTCTTCGAACAGAACCAGACTGGCCGTGAAGCCGTGGATGAAATTCTGGCCCCCGACCGGGCCGAGCTCGCCGGCGGCGAAGAAACCGGCCAACGGCAATCCTCCGGCGCCGGCCTGCACGGCTTGGGCGTCGTGATGCGGGGCGTGAAATAGGCGCGTGCCACGACCATTGCAGCTAAAGAGCAAGCCGGCCGCTGGCGACGCCGCGTTCGCCTTCTTGTCCTGCTCCAGCAACAAACGCAAGTCCTCGTCCGCCGTGGCCGCGTCGCGCACGTGGAATTGCACCGTCTGGCCGGCGCGGACACGCTCGGTGATTGCGACCGCTCCGGAGTCACGCTCAATGCCGATGACGTTGCGCACCAGGAAATCGCCGCGGTGAAAGCTCTCCTGGTATTCGCTGATGACCCGGCCGACGTGCAACCCTTGCTGCACTAATTGCTGATCGCGTGGGCTCAGCTGTTGCCAAAGCTCCTGCAATTGGGTGAAGGCGGGCTTGCCGCCAAGCTCCAAAATCAAGTTGTCGCGGGCCTTGGTGATGACCATCGGTTTGCCGATTGGGCGGCAACCCTGTGAAACCACGCTGCGCGCCTGCATGGGTCCGCGCAAGAGGACGCACACGGCGCCCTGGTCGAGCACACGCTGGCCCAACAGCAACGGATTTTGCCCCGGCGCACGCGCGGCGCTCGCCATGCCGCCCACGACGCGCAAGCCTTTTTTCTCCTCGTTGACCTGGCCCAGGAAATCATCGACTGGAAACGTGTACGGGTCGGCCAACGTAAGCAACCAACTCTCCTTGGGATTTGCCTCGGACAGCTCGTCGGGCCAGCCGAGCAGACTGAATCCCTCGGAGGTCGGCTCCATCGTCAGCGCGAACGACGTGATCATGACCGGCGTCGCCCAGCGCGCCAACCACAAACTCAAGGCCGGGCCGCCTTCGACCTCGCGATCGTTGCCGATGATCGATTCACCCGGACAACCCGCCAGCGCGCGCGGCTTGAGTCGGGCAGTCAGCTCGCGCGCCAGGGTCGCCGCGGCCGCACAATGATGCGGCGAGTAAAACGTCAGCGCCAGATCGACCGGTCCCTGCCAATTCAATTGACTTAGGCAATCATTCAGGGCTTTTTCGGCGGCGGAGGCAGTCGAAAGGGCAGCGGCGAAGGGCATTGCAGTCCTCCATGGAGTAGCGAAACTCGAAAGATTCTAACGAAATGCGGTGACTTAGCTAATTGCTTTTTCAAAAACGGGGAAGCTTCCCTGACGGCGAAAGTTCCTTTGATAGAAGGTCAAGAGTTCCGGCGCGTCGGAGGGCGCTTGCGCCGCCAGCGCGGACACGTCGTCGGAATCGCGCATGCGGAAGGCGGCGTGGCCCAGAAGCTCCATGCCCAAGAGCGGCAGTTTGACATCTTGCTTGGCGACAAAGCTGAACAGTCCCTTGATGCGCTTGGTCGATTGGTTTTCTGCGCCGAACGCGCCCAAGCGGTAACAAGGCATGTTCGGGTCCACGGCGTGCGGATCGGCGTAGGTCGGCTCGTAAACCAGGATGCCGACCGCGACCAGCTCGCCCCCTTGGCGGCTGCGAATCGCGAACAGCGCTTCCGGCTGGAAATAGGGATTGAAGAATAGATGCTTTTCCAGCGCTTTGGCGTCATTCAGTTGAATCAATTTGGGCATGAGCGTAAGGATGGCCGGCGCGTCTTGCGGGTGAACCTGGGACACTCCGGTCACGCCGCGCGCCGCCGGGGTCGGCATTTCCACCAAATCGATCACGAAATTGATCATGTCGCGGGCTTTAACGAAGCCGCGCTGAAGAAAGTATTCCTGCACGATCGGCCAATCCGTGCGATAGGCGGCGAACGCTTTGGCAATCCCCCGCCGCTTCATTTCAGTCAAGGCAGCGATAAACAATGGCTCGGTGCACGCGTCCTGGCCCGGCAAACACCAAGGGGCGCTCATTCTTCCGTTCGGATTGAACGAGCAATAGCCGACAACCCTGCCGCCCTCCTCTGCAAAGAAGCGCAGCCCGGGATCGAAGTCGCGGGCACGCGTGCGGCGCTGGATTTCTTGCACCGTCGCCGGCTTGAACCGGGGCAACGCCGCCGCCGCGGTATTGTAGATCTCTACCTGGGCGGCCTCGTCGCCCGGCCGAAAATTGCGGATCATCATGGCTTCGAACCTGCGAGTTCCGCTCTGCCGATTGGAAGACATTATACACGGTACAATCGGTCGCGGAACAGCGCTTGGATGCGAGAGTAGGGCTAACGCTGGCGATCATTGAATGGTAGAATGGCTCCTGAAGAGGACCCCGGATACTTTCCGGAAAAGGAAAGCGTTTGCGGAGGTGCACGATCATGGCACAAACAAAAGAGAAAACCTATAGCGAATCGGAAATCCCCGGCAAACTCGCCGCCCTAGGGCTGGCCGAGTGGTACCTCGAAGACGGTTGGCTGCGGCGCAAGTACACGACCGACGGCTGGCCGACGACATTGATGCTGACCAATGCGATCGGCTATCTGTGCGAAGCCGCCTATCACCATGCCGATCTGTCGGTCACGTGGGGCAAGCTTTGGGTGAAGCTGCAGACGCACTCTGCCGGCGGCATCACCGACAAAGACTTCGGGTTAGCGCAAAAGATCGAGGAAGTGGTGCTGTGGCGGCCGGCGAAGGACGGGCCTTTTGAAGGAGGCACGCCGAACAAGTTCGTGCAAGGAAAGAAATAGAGCCGTAGCCGAATTCGCAAGAATTCCGGGTGTGCCCCGTCCATCCCGCATTCTTGCGAATACGGCTACGTGCGCAACGAAAAACCCCGGCCAAGGAGAGACTTCGCCGGGGCATGTATTGCAGGGAGAGAGGTTTAGTATCGCCGTCCGCGGTCGGAGCCGCCGAAGTTGCCGCGGGGTCGCGAGCCGCCGCCGCCATAGCCGCCGCCGCCCCCGCCGCCGTAGCCGCCGCCGCGCTGGCCGCCGCCATAGCCGCCGCCGCCCATGGCCGGTCGCTCCTCGCGCGGCCGGGCTTCATTGACCTTGAGCGGCCGATCGTTGTGCTGGAAACCGTTGAGGCCGTCAATTGCTTGCTGCGCCTCCTGGTCGTTTTCCATTTCCACGAAGCCGAAGCCTCGCGACCGGCCGGTGTCGCGGTCCATGATGACCTGAGCGCGCGTCACCTTGCCATACTTGCTGAAGAGTTCGTAGAGATCGTCTTGAGTAACCGCCCAAGCGAGGTTACCGACAAAGATATTCTTAGCCATCCAACAAAAACCCTTTCCGTGCCCGAGCCAACAAGCTCTTTGCGAATCGTCCAAAGACGGGGCACCTGTTCGAATCCAAAATACACACACGATCCGCCCGGTTGCCCGGGTGCGGATTCCTCCAAACAATTGTGCGCCAACCCGGACAACCGGGCCGCGACGTCCGGCGTAGCCGAATTCGCAAGCATTCGAGTCACCGGAACTCTCCCGAGTTCCGTTACATGCTCTTGCGAGTTCCGCTCTATCGATCTAGGAAACTGCCAACGACTCGCTTTCTCCGGCCGAGTGCGAAAACGTTAAACCATGCGTCGAAGCGGCCCAGCTCCTGCCGGCCAGGATTGCGGGACCGGTTTGCCCACCTTCTCGAAATCTTTCGCACGGGACCGTAGCCACGACGTGATACGCCAACGAAAAACGCGAAAAAGAAGGGAAGACCGAACTGGGAACGAAACTGGCATCGACGACACCCAACTCTTGCTCCGGACCAATGCCGGACATAGTCTGCAATCTTACAGCAAGCGTCGCCGGATTCCAACAGGAATTCCTCACTTCTTACGAACAGAATCTGGGCCGCCTGGGGTAATCCAGCATCAATCTGAACGACTCGCTGTCCTGACCCAGCGCCCTTGGCGATGGCTGCGCAGGATTGCTTCACAAAGAACAATCTCGCGATGGCCGTCCGCGAAGGTTGGGAAGTTTCGCGGTGACTGGTAATCGCCTTTTCGAACAATGTCGTAGACCGCACGGAAAAGTTGCTTGAACGTGTCCGGGAAGCCTTCATTGTGACCGCCAGGATAGCTGGTGAAGGGGCGCGCGCGCGGCGAAAGCAGGGCAGGATCGCGCACGAGAAGTTCATTGGGACGGTCCCGGCGGCCGAGCCAGAGTTCGTTGGGCCGTTCGCTGTTCCAGGCGAGCGCGCCTTTGGCGCCGGCGATTTCCAGGCGGACACAGTTCTTGCGGCCCGCAGAGACCTGCGAAACAGCAGTGACGCCACGCGCCCCGCCGCGAAAATGCAACAGGACCGAGCCGTAGTCCTCGGTCGTGATGGCGACCGGTTCCGTCGCCGGCGCTGTGTTGATCTTGCCTTGAAAGGTTTCGACGGAGCCTTTGGGTTTGCGACGCGTCGGCACTATGGTTTTGAGGTCGGCGCAGACTTCCTCGACTTCCAAACCCGTAACCGATTGCGCAAGGTCCAGCCAATGCGTGCCGATGTCAGCGACGGCGCGCAGCGCGCCGCCCTCCTCCGCCAGCACGCGCCAGTTGAAGTCCGTGTCGTACAAGAGCCAGTCCTGCACGTAGGAACCGGTGACGTGATAGATTTCGCCCAAATCGCCGGCCGCGATGCGCTCCCTCATTTCCAAGCAAAGAGGATAGAAGCGGATGTTGTAGCATACCGCCGCCACGCTCTTCGTCTTTTCCGCCAGGGCGACCAAATCGGCGGATTCGATGGTGTTCATCGCCAGAGGCTTCTCGCAAACGACGTGCTTGCCGGCCGACAGGGCGCACCGGCACTGTTCGTAGTGAAAGCGATTGGGCGAAGTGATGTGCACGACATGGACATTGGCATCGGCAAGTAATTCATCGAAGGAAGCGTAGCCGCGCGGCACGCCAAGCTTCGCAGCCAGGTTGCGGGATTTTTCCGGCGAAGAGCCCAGCACACCGACGACTGGGATGTTGAGTCGGCGCAGTGCTTCGATGTGCACCGGGCCGATGAAACCTGTGCCAACGACGGCGGCGTTAAGCGGTGTGGTCATGGCATCGACCAGTTATTTTCGTTCACCGAGGAGTGTGGCTTCAATTGCTTGCACCAGAATCGCGTCGCTCTTGGGCCCGGAAAGAGCTACGGTCGGTTCGTAGCCTCCTTGCAAATACGCTTCGGCGATAGGGATGTAGCCTGGCCCGTCGTCGCCATAGCCGGCCACGCAAACGAAGCTACTTTTCCGCAGTTGCTGCGTGCGCAATTGATATTCCACGAAAGGCTCGCCGGGCAAATGCACTACCTGGGCGGGTCCGAGGTCGAGGCAGGTGACGTCGATGGCCTGTTTGCCGCGCGCCAGCCAGGCGAGTTGAAAGGCGGCGTTGTTGCGTCTTGCGACGGGCAGTTTCGCGTCGTTGAGCGTGCGACGGCTGTCTTCCTCGCCGAACGACTTCTCCGTCCGAGGCGGCAAGTGCACCGGCTGGGTGCGCCAGGCGAACTCCTTCACACCGTGCCGCCTCGTTGCCTTCCAGGCCGCCGTCATGCCGTCGTAGATGCGATCGCGGAGGACGGGGCGGTTTTCGTGAGCGCCGTCGTTGTACTTGCCCGCGGTGATGTTGCCCGCGCAGCCTGTGAAGTAGATTTGGAATATCTTCGCATCGTCTTGGCGGCGTTTCTCGCGCGCCAGGCCGCAGAAATCGGCGCTGACCCTGCCGTCGCCGTAATAGCTCATGGGGTGCGTCGCATAGTAATGTAAGGCGGCGAGAGGTGTTTGCCCGTTCCAAAAACTTAGAGTCTTCAACATGGGATCGATGAGGCCCTCCGGTTCGGCCCGCACCTTGGGGTCCTTGGTCGCGCTGGTCCTAGTGAAGCGTACGCGGCCATCGGGACCGAGTATGCGGCGATTGGAGGCGACCTCTTGGACACGCGCTTGGCCGACCCCGACATGCGTCCAGGGCGACGTATCGGCCAAAGCGGCGCGGGCCGCGGCGGCCACCTGTTCCACCACGCGTTGAAAAAACCGAAGGTCGAGCGACGACGTGGGTTGCGGCGCTTTTTGAATGAGCCGTTCTCCTTCCACATCGGCAAATGGGGCGTTGTGCGGATGCACGCAATGGACCGCGACACGATTTTCCACCGTATGCGTCGCCTTGGCCAAAGCGCGCCGGATGCTAAAGTACGCCTCATTGCGCAGCCCGCACCAATCGAAAGCGCATAAGACGACCGGCTGCCCCATCCCCAAAAGTACAACGCCGAGCGCCTTCAGGGGATCGTCCACACCGCGGACCGCTTGGATCCAGCCGCCGCACAAAGGATGTCCGATGGGCGGGGTAATATCGCAGGAAAAAGTGGCCAGGTGCAGTGCCGGCATGATGCTGCCTCGCTTGTCCAGTTTGCAAATAGCCGTGCGAACTGTACGTCTTGCCCAGCATCCGGGTTTGGTAAGATTCTATGCGAGTTGGCGCGCAATGGTGAATCGATAAATCGAAAGGACTTTTTAACAATCGATTAATGACGAAATTGATGGAGTTTGCCGATAATAGAAGATGAATGGCTCCGCGAAACCGCCGGCGTTGCCTGGGGTTTACACTTTTGCCTGCGCGATGCTGAATTGGCCTCACGATTGAGGGAGAGACATGCGAATTCGAAACTGGTTGCGTTTGGCAGCGGCATTGGGATTGGTGTTGTGCGGCAACGCAGCCAGTCACGCGCAAGCGACCGGCGGCGGCATGACGGGCGGCGGCGGCGGAGCGACGGGCGGCGGCGGGCAAATCGGGGGCGGGGCCAGCATCGGCAGCGGCCAATCGATTGGCACGGGCGCACAGGCGGGGAGCTTTGCCGGCGGCCAAGGCGCCGCCGCCGGGCCAACGACCACGCAGGCAGGCGGACGCGCCACGGGCGGCACGAATACTATTCCCACTGCCCAAAACGTGCTCAAGGGCACCTACAACAACCCAATGTATTTCGGTCTGCAAGCGCCCAAGACCGTGTTCTCGTACACCAACCCAAGCACCACCAGCAAGAGCTTCGGCCAACCGCTCTATGGCGTGATTTCCACGCAAGCGACCACCAGAGCCACTGGCACGACGCAAAACGAAGGCATGAGCTTCAACACGCTCGGCTACTATCGCGCCAACCCCTACTCCACAGTGCTTAGCGAAGACGTGCCGGTCGTGCAACGCGCCGCGAGCGTTTTGGAGAATGAACTCGTAAGCGCACTCGAACGCGCGAAATCACGGCTCAATGCCAACAGTCACATCACTGTCACAGTCGAAGACGGCGGTCTCGTCCTCTTGCAAGGGCAAGTTGCCAGCGCGCGGGAAGGACGCCTCGTGCAAGGCATGATAAGCATGACGCCCGGTGTGCGCGGCGTGCGCAATGAGCTTGCCGTCGAAACAAAATAGCATTCCTTCACTCACTTCAACTTAATTTGCTGACACATCATGTTTTACGATGGTGTCAGCAATTATGCTCCCACATGAATTCACCGAACTCGTGCGCGGCTATTGAATATCCGCTGCTCGTCGTGGGCGTAAACTAACAAGGTGTTGACATTCAAGAACTGGCGCCGATGATGCGTCGGTCTACACGCTGCGCCGCAGTTTGCGCCATTCACTTTCGCGCAGCACCCGCCTTCGGCCCTCCGCGGTTTGATCGTAAACCCACAAAAAGAAATCGCGGTGCGTATCGGTCCATTCCTGGCCGCGCCGCCTCATGACTAGCGCCCCGGTCGCGAAGGCCTGCCGCAGGTCTTGCCGTTCTTGAACTTGACCGTAGCTGACCTGACAAAACGACGGCACGACGGACGGCAAAAGCGAGCCCGAAGGCAGCAGGTTGCAAAAGGCGCCGATGGACGAGCCGGTGTTGAGCAACGCCCCCAGCCCGGTTTTGGTGTGGTCGCCGATAAACGAGCCGATCTTGTGGCGGCCGGTGGTGATTCTTTCGTCGCCGACGTGGACGCGGACGGCGCCGTAGTCGTTGCGCAGGTCGCTCGTCTGCGTGCCGGCGGCGAGGTTGACCCATTCGCCGACGTAGGAATGCCCAAGGAAGCCATCGTGATACTTATTGCTGTTGCCTTGGACAATGCTGGCTTCGACTTCGCCGCCGATCCGGCAGCCGGGGCCGATAGTGCCGCCGCGCAGCTTCGCTCCCATGATCCACGCGTCCCGCCCCACATAACACGGCCCTTCCAGTCTGCTGAACGCGTGCACTTTCGCGCCGCGGTCGATCAGGACCGGGCCGTTGCGCGTGTCGGCCACCACGAACGGCTCGACTTCAACATCCTCGGCAATGAGGAGTTGTTCGGGCCGACCAACGACGACCATTTGCGCCGGATCAAGCGCCTCGGCGCGACGCGCCAGGGAAGGATCTTGGGCTGCGCGCCAAGCAGCGTCTTGTTTCAATGCGACTGGGTTGGCGTCTACGAGATCCCAAAGGTGCTGGGCCATCATGCCGCCCGCGGTCACCGCCGGCAGTGTTTTCTTCCAATGGGATAGCCAAGCGGGCAATGACTCCAAATCGACCTCGCCGCCGCCATACTCCGGCAAGGCCACGTAGGCGATGTGCATGCCGGCCAGGCCGATATGGGGCTGCGATAGATCAGGTGCGAACCCAGCGGGAGGCAACCAGCGCGCATTCACCAGGAAAAGCGCTGCGCTCTCTTGGAATTCGTGTTCGTTGACGGACAATTCCGGAAACTGCACACGCGTGAATTCCGCCAAGCCCGGACGCACCAGCGCACCCACCTCGGTCGTCCCGAATGCGCGTTGTTGGCGTTCCCGCAGCGTGGACGCCCCGCAGCGCAAGGCGAACGCCGGTCGCGTCAGCGTCAACGGCTCCAGATTCAACACTTCGGCGTCTTCGTAAATGCAGATACGCATAGCTCACTCCACCGTCACGCTCTTCGCCAAGTTTCGCGGTTTATCGATATCGCAGCCACGCAACAGCGCGATGTGGTAGGCCAACAGTTGCAGCGGCACGGCGACGACGAGCGGCTGCAAGTAGTCCGGCACGCTGGGCACGTAGATAATGTCGTCGGCGCGGGCTGCAATTTCCTCGTCGTCCTCGCAGGCAACGGCGATGACAGGGCCGCCGCGCGCTTTGATTTCTTCCAGATTGCTCATCACTTTGTCGTAAACGGCGCCATGCGGAGCGAGAAACACGGAGGGCGTGCGCTCATCCACGAGAGCGATCGGGCCGTGCTTCATTTCGGCAGCCGGATACCCCTCGGCGTGGATATAGCTGATTTCTTTGAGCTTGAGCGCCCCTTCGAGCGCCATCGGATAGAGGTATTGCCGGCCCAAGTACAACATGTTGTTGACGTGCTGGTACTTTTGGGCGACCTCATTCACTTGTTCATGGCACTTCAGCGTCTCACGAATGATGTCCGGCATTGCCCGCAGCTCGGCGATGATGCGCTGGCCGGCGGCATGGGATACATGACGCATCCGGCCCAAATAAAGGGCGAGCAGCGTGAGCACGGTGACCTGAGCGGTGAACGCCTTGGTGCTGGCGACGCCGATTTCCGGCCCGGCGTGCAGGTATACGCCGCCATCGGACTCGCGGGCAATGGTGCTGCCGACGACATTGCAGAGCGCCAGCGTGCGCTGGCCTTTTCGCTTCGATTCGCGCAGAGCCGCCAGCGTGTCTGCAGTCTCGCCCGATTGCGTGATGCCCAGGACGACTGTGTTCTGATCCAACGGCGGATTGCGGTAGCGGAATTCGCTCGCGTATTCGACTTCCACAGGAATCCGCGCGAATTGCTCGAAAAGGTATTCACCCAGAATGCCGGCGTGGTAGCTCGTGCCGCACGCCGTCATGACAATGCGATTCACTTCGCGCAGCTCGCGCGGCGACAGATTGAGCCCGCCGAAATGCGCCGTCGCCTCGGCCTGGTTCAAACGCCCCGCCATCGCGCGTTCCAGGACTTCCGGCTGCTCGTAAATCTCCTTGAGCATGAAGTGTTCGAAATCGCCCTTGTCGACGTCGTCCGGACTCCAATGCAACGTCTCTACCTCGGCGTGGATGTCGTGCCGGTCGCCATTGAGTATCTGCCAGCGCTCGGGGGTCAAGACGCAAAGCTGATGATCGTTGAGATAGACCACGCGCTGGGTGTGACCGGCTAAGGCACTGGCGTCGCTGGCAAGATAACATGCTCCGTCGCCCAGGCCGACGACCAGCGGACTGCCCAGCCGCGCGCCGACGATGGTTCCCGGGAAACGCGGGCTGATCACGGCCAAGCCATACGTCCCAGTGAGGTGCGCGGCTGCTTTCTGAACCGCTTCAACCAAATCGTCTTCCAGGTAGGAAGCGATCAAATGGGCAATGACTTCGGTGTCCGTTTGGCTGCGAAAGACGAACCCGCGTTCTTGAAGCTGGCGCTTGAGGACCGTGTAGTTTTCAATTACGCCGTTATGGACCACGGCGACTTCGCCGTCGCCGCCGACGTGCGGGTGGGCATTGGCATCGGTGGCGCCTCCGTGCGTGGCCCAACGGGTATGGCTAATGCCGCACGTGCCTCCCGCGGGTTGGCGCTGAACGAGCGCATCCAACTCGGCAATGCGGCCGGCCTTTTTGCGGAGCCTGAGTTGATTGCCGGCGACGGTGGCGATACCCGCACTGTCATAGCCACGATATTCCAGGCGTGCCAACCCGTCCAAGAGAATGGGTTGGGCTTGCTTAAGACCGGTATAGCCCACGATGCCGCACATAGGCGCACTCCAACTCTGTGTGTTTAGATTAGAGGCGGCTGAACAACTCTAGGTTTCTTGCGTGGAGAGATTGGCGCGCAAGTTCAGTGTTTGGCAGACGCGGGCATCTGCCCTCCTTCGGCCAAGCGTTACCGAGGAACAAAGGAGTCTGCGTAGAAGAGCAAACGGCGAGCCATCCCTGGCGTGGACGAAGGAATTGTGCAAGAACACCGAGGATTGGCGTATCAACAAACCTGCCAAGCACTTTGGGAACCCGAATGCAGAGGCGCCAATTTGGTTTTCCGAAAGTAAACGGGCGCGACTGTCAACGAATAATTACGCTGTTGACACTTGCCTCTTGACACCGGATTCGCTGTATTCCCTCGCTCGCGCGTCGGGCTAGTGTTAGTGTTTCTCTTTCTGAGCGAGACGGTGATAACGGTCTATCTCCAATCCGGTCCATACTTGCTGCTTGCCGTCAGGCCAAATGACGCGCAAGCTGTCGATGCGCTCGGCCTTTCCCAGGCCGAAAACAGAGCGGCGGTCGGGTGCGGAAGCGTAACTCCCCCCGCCTTTGGCAAAGCGGGTTTGCCTGCGGCCTCCCGCTTCGAGCACGATTCGAGCGCCGACGACATCCGCCTTTTCCGCCGGCGCGAGTTCCACACCGATCCAGTGATTCTCCTTTGGCGCCACATTTCGAAGAATCGCAACCGGCTCGTTCATGTGACTGACGACAATGTCTATTCTGCCGTCGTTGTCGAGATCGCCTAGAGCGGCGCCGCGCGCGAGATGCGCTCTTTGGAAATAGGCGCCGCCGCGTTTCGTGATATCGACAAACTTGCCGGCCTGGTTGCGCAATAGCACCGGCTTTTGCTGGCGCGGCGCCCCGGTGGGATAGCGGATAGCGTGGCCGTTGGCGATGAACAAGTCTTCCCAGCCGTGATGGTCGATGTCGAGGAATCCCGTGCCCCAGCCAACGTACTTTTGGCCGATGGCGGCGATGCCCGACGCGGGCGTGTGGAAAATGAAAAGAACGCGGTCCTTGTCACAAACGTTGCGGTACAAGGCGTGCAGCTCATTCTCATAATTGGTGACCCAAAGCGCGGGCAAGCCGCGGCCGTCGGGATCACCCACGTCGACGCCCATGCTGCCTTGAGGGTTGCCGCTGCCGTCGCCGGCGACGCCGGCCATCAAACCCTGTTCGCGGAAGCGAATCTTGCCGGGAGTGGATTGGTTGACGTACAAGAAGTTGAGCACCGTATCGTTCGCCACGTAGATGTCCGGCTTACCGTCGAGGTTGACATCGACGCTGATCACTCCCAATCCTTTACTGCCGTTGCCGCCTTTGAGCAGGCCTGCTTCGACGCTGACATCGGTGAAGCTGCCGTCGGTGTTGTTGCGATAGACTTTGTGCGGCAGACCTTGGAATCTCTTCGGTGGACAGACATCGCGCGTCTTGCCGTCATAATCACAGTCCGTCGGATGGTTGTTGAACGACCAGTCTACATACTGGCAGACATAGGGATCGGGCCAGCCGTCGGAATCCAAATCGGCCCAAGCGGCGCTCGTGGCCCAGCTGATGTCCCTGTCGAGGCCGGCATTGGCGCTGGCGTCTTGGAAGCGGCGTCCGCCCTTGCCGTCGGCGACGTTTTGAAACAGGGCGATGCGGCCCCAGCCGGTGACCAGCAAGTCCGGCCAGCCGTCGCGGTCATAATCCGCAACTGCGGCGCCGTGCGTGTAGAACCATGGCTGACCGCTGTCGAGCCCATCGAGGCCGGCCTCTTGGGTTACGTCGCGAAACTTTAGATCGCCCAGGTTTTTGAAGAGACGACACGGATGCCCGCGAATCTCTTTGTTTTCCTCTCCTGCGAAATAGCCGCCGCCGGCCAGAAACAAGTCCAGCAAGCCGTCGCCGTCGTAGTCGATGAGGGCAGCGCCGCCGCCCAGCGATTCGAGAATGGACAAGTGCGGAGGTTTGACTTCTTCGCCGTTGCGATAAGTGAAGTCCACACCCGAGGCGGCAGTTACGTCATCGAACAAGTCAGGCCCGTGGGCGTCAAGCCCTACGTTGGGCGCAAGGGGCCTGCCCACCTTGACCGGGGGAACGTCGTTCGCCGAGCGCTGACTGCAGGCCCAAAGACTCAGGAGAAATGGACACGATAACCACAGCCAGTTTTTTTTCATGCGTTCTGCCATTCGTTGGAAATCGTCAATGGCCTGAGGCGGCGGATGACACCGCCGGCTTTTCTTTGATTGATTGAAGCTTGCGCCGATGGCTTGCGGCTTTGTCATGTTCACCCTTGCTTTCGTAATGGTCGGCCAACGCCTTGTGTGATGGCTGATGTTGCGGATCGCGCTCCAAGGCACGTCCCAGCCAATACAAGCCAAGGTTCTCGCGGCCGATTTGCAGGAGCAAGGAGCCGATTTCGGACGCCACAGCGGGATGGTTCGACGCACGATCCGTCTCCTCACGGAGCAGCCGGTTGGCGCGCTCGACAAGCTCTTTGAAATGTTTGTACTTTGCCAACGTCAGGTCTGCCTCTTCGGCGCGGCCTTGAAGTTGCAGCACGCTTACGAGAGTATAAAGGGCTTCGGTGTCCTTGTCGTCGACTTTAAGCGCGCGCCGCAGCCATTGTTCCGCTGCCGCCGGCCTTTCCTGCTGCAATTCCAACTTTCCCAAGTATACGAGGACATTGAGATCCTTGGGCATTTCCTTAACGGCTTCTTCCAGGAGGCGCCGAGCTTCCTCATGACGACCTTGCAGAAAGCGGCATTGGCCCAGCCGTGCCACTGGCTCGGGGCGCTCCGGCAGCTGTTCTCTAAGGTGTTCGAGGTGCGGAATGGCTGCCAGTGGATCGCTGTCCTCCAAGTGCATTTCCGCGATCCGCAAGCGAACAGAGGACATACCTGCGTCGAGCTTGAGGGCAGTTTGGTAGTCTTCCATGGCCTTTTTGGAGTGGTTGAGGCGCTCGAAAACCCAGCCACGCCATTGATAGGGTTTGGCAGTTTCCGGCGTGTCTTCGATCCAGCGGGTGATGCACGCTAGCGCCTCTTTGTAGCGCAGATGGTGCATGTAGGCGCGCGCCAAGGTCTCCAAGATGATCGGGGATTCGGGATGGTGTTTTTCGACGGAAGCGACGTCCCAGGTTCGAATCGAGTGACGCGGCCCGCCGGCAGCCAACACGGAGCCGTCCGCGCTAAAGGCGGCAAAGGACGCGGCGCTAGCGCTTTTGAGGCGCTGCCTGAGGGCACGGGTTTGCCCGTCCCAAACATGGATGTCGCCGTTGTCTTGTACGGTAGCCAAGTACTTGCCGTCGCGTGAGAAAACAAGTTGGGCCACGCATTGTTTCTGATCGGCCCACATGCCGTTGTGCCGCCAGTTGTCTACGTCCCACGCCAGAATCTTGCCGCTAGCGCCTGCGGTGAATAAGTGCGTGCCGTCCGGCGCGAACGCTAGCCGCGGAAAGTCACCCACGCCCGTCATCGAGCCTGTTGCTTCGCCGTCCGTGTAGCGCCAGAGGCGCACTTCGTCGTCCGCGCCGCTGCTGGCCGCGTAGTTTCGCTCGGGGCAAGCGGCCAGCGACAAGACTGCGTCGTCGTGCGCTTGGATTTGCCAGAGCTTCTTGCGCTGGTTGCAATCCCATAGCTGAATAACTCCGGTTTGACAGCCAACCAGAAGTGTGCCGGCGTTCTTGCTGAATTGCAGACAAGTCACCGCCGCCCCGATCGGCAGTTCCGCCAACATCTGCCGGCTCCAGGTTTCCCAAAGCAGCACGCTGCCGTCGCGGTTCCCAGTCGCTAAAGTGTTGCCGTCGGTGGACAAGACCAGCGCTTGAGTGGCAAGCTCGCGGGTGTCAAGAGTGTCCAAGAGCGCCAGGCGCGGACCGTCCAGGGCGAACGCCGGTCCGTCCGCTTGACATAGGCCATCGTGCCCAGTTCCTGGTTTGATGCGAATATTCGCCGAGTCGGAGTATTTGTCGGCCGGCGCCAGCAAGAAATCGGCGCCTACGAAGGTAACGATCGCGAGGATGGCCACCGTCGCCATGCCCGCCAACATGCCGCGCAGCGGAAACTCCGTCATGCCGCGGGCCATGGTGTCGCTCCAGCGCAATGGCGTCGCGGCGCTCGTTACGGCGCCGCTCGACAGTTGCTGGGCGGCTTGTGCGACCTGGACAAGCTGCGTTTCCGAAACCGGCGCCGCCAATGCCTGTGTGGTGAGGGCGCCGCCGGCCACGGCGGCAGACAATGCGACGCCCCGACGCGACAAGCGCTTGCGCAGCTTTTCGCGCGCCCGGCCTAAGCGCGACATGATCGTGCCGATGGGGCAATTTAGATCGCGCGCGGCCTCTTCATTGGTTTTGCCTTCCAAGTAGCACAA
>JAKEHV010000269.1 GCA_022614915.1 Gemmataceae bacterium
CCACTCACCACTCACTCCTACTAATCGATGATCTTATTCAAAGGGTACTCGACAATGCCGCGGGCGCCGGCGGCTTTGAGCTGCGGGATGATGTGGCGGACGATGTTCTCGTCGATGATGGTATTGACGGCGACCCACGACTTGTCGGAGAGCGAAGAAATCGTCGGATTCTGCAGGGCGGGCAGGATTCCAAGCACGGCGGCCAAGTCCGCTTGCTGCACGTTCATCATGAGGCCGACCTTGCCTTCAGCGGCCATGGCGCCTTGCAGCATGAGCACCAGGTCGTCCATTTTCTGCTTTTTCCACGGATCGGCGTAACAGCGCTCGTTGGCGATGAAGCGCGTCGTGCTCTGCAACAGCTCCGCGACGATGCGCAAGTTGTTGGCCTTGAGCGAGCTGCCGGTTTCGGTGACGTCGACGATGGCGTCGGCCAGGCGCGGCGGCTTGACTTCGGTAGCGCCCCAGCTGAATTCGACGTTGGCTTCGACGCCGTGGGTCGCCAGCCAACGCCGCACCAGGTTGACGACTTCGGTGGCGATGCGCTTGCCTTGCAGATCCTTCGCGGTTTGAATGGGCGAGTCGTTGGGGACGGCCAGCACCCAGCGCACGGGCCGCCGGCTGACTTTGCTGAACACCAGCTCCGCCAATTCGACAACTTTCGCTTCGTTTTCGAGAATCCAGTCGTAGCCCGTCAGGCCGCAGTCGAGGGAGCCGTCTTGCACATAACGCGGCATCTCCTGGGCGCGGATCAGCGTGCAATGGATTTCCGGATCGTCGATGGCGGGATAGTAGCTGCGGCCGGAAAAGGTGATCTTGTAGCCGGCCTTGCGGAACAGCTCCGCAGTGGCTTCTTGCAGGCTGCCGGCGGGGATGCCGAGACGGATTTGCTGGGTCATAACGAGTAGCACCACTCGTTCCCAAACTCCCGTTTGGGAACGGGAAAGAGGCGAGACATGCTTATTTCTTATAGACCTCTTTGGGATCAAACACCCGTTCGGCGACGACTTTGAGCGCGCCGTCTTCCACCTTGCGGTAGAAGCAACTTTTGTAGCCTTCATGACACGCTGCCCCGCCGATCTGGTTCACTTTGAGAAGCACGGCGTCCTGGTCGCAATCGACGTGGATTGCTTTGACTTCCTGCACGTGGCCGGATTCCTCGCCTTTGCGCCATAACTTGTTACGGCTGCGGCTGAAGTAGACCGCGCGGCCCGTGCGTAGGGTTTCTTCAAAGGCCTCCTGGTTCATCCAGGCGATCATGAGCACTTCTCCTGTCGCGAAGTCCTGAGCTATGGCCGCGATAAGTCCGCCGGCCTTTGTAAAGTCAACCAACATGTGGATGCCCCTTGAGTACACCGCTCCCGCGTCCAAAGCAGTTCATTACTCCATGATCGCCAAGCACTTTGTGGGACTTAAACTCCGGGTAGTATAGCGTTTCAGTCGCGCAAATGGGAATCGTACTTGGCGCTGTGTCAGCGACATAATCCCTCGCTCGCGCGTCGGGCTAGTGTTATATCGAGCCTGTTGGACGTGCCTTCCAATGTAGAAGCATGGCTGATTCTCGGACAGCCAACCCATCCGGCTGTTTGGCGAATTGCAGGGGGAACTATGCGAAAAATACTGTGCTTATTGTGTCTGCTGCTCGGGATTTCTGCAGTCGGTTGCGGGCCGAGCGCGAGGGAGCTGAAAGAACAGACGCTTTCGACGCTTAACACGGTAGCGGATCAATGGGGCGGCGGCAAGGATTTTGCCACGGATGCCAGCGATGCATACGGCCGCCCGCTGACCTGCACGGTCGAGAAAACCACTCTCAACTACGTCTTGGAAGTTCGGTCTAATGGGTCGGACGGGCTGCCGAAAAACAGCGATGATGTAGTGGTGCGACGGACGAAGCGTCATGGCGAGACGACTATCACTCAGGAGGCCGAGAAAGCGGCAGAAGGTGTCAGCCGCGGCGTGGGCAGTGGATTGGTGCAGGGGATCAAGAAGGGACTGAGTGGTTCGGGCGGTGACAAGAAATAGGTTTCATCCATTCCGTTTAGCGTTCGCTGCGCGCGCAGCGAACGCTAAACAGTCTATCCGAGACTTGTTCTATCCGCCCAGCCGTTTCCTCGCCAGCGCCAACGCCCCATGCACGACCACCTCTTCGCCGAGCGCCGCGGGGACGATGTCGTAGCAGCCGGCGAAGGATTGGAATACCCGGTTCATTACCAATTCGCGAAGTGGTCGAAAAAACAGTTCGTCGCCAACCAAAGATACCCCGCCCCCAATTACGAATCGGCGCGGACACAGCAAAACAATCACTTGGCAAATCCCCACCGCCAGAGCACCCAAAGCTGCATCCAAGACCCAATGTGCTACCGGATCTCCGAGCTTGGCAGCTTCGGCAACATGTTTCGCCGTTACTGACTCGGGCCGACCTTGTGTTATTTTCCACAAGTGGGACGAGTATTCTTCGCCTTGCGATTCCAAGCACTCCTTGGCAAATCTTTCGATCCCCCATCCTGATGCAGATTCCTCGACGATGACTTCTTGCACGACGCTCGATGCGTCGGGAATAATCATGTGTCCAATCTCCGCCGCTCCGCGTCCGCAGCCGCGATAGATTTCGCCGTTTATGATGAGCCCGCCGCCGATGCCGGAGCCGATCGTGATGTAGAAGATGGGCGAGAGTCCTTTGCCCGCGCCAAAGAGTGCTTCCGCCAGACCGGCCACGTCGGCGTCGTTGCCCAGTGCCGCGGGCCAGCCGAGCAAGTCCTCGATCCACTGCGCCAAGGGGAAGTTGTCCCAGCCTTCGATCTGGTGCGACTTGATCACGGTGCGCGTGGCGTCGTCCACCGGGCCACCGAAGCCGATGCCGACGCCGCGCACGTCGTTCTTCACGAGGCCGGCTTTTGACAAGAGGTCGGGCACGGCGTCGCGAATCTGTTTGCGGATGCCATCCGCACCTTGGGCGACGTCCACCGTGCCGCGCCAGAGTCCTTTGAGCACACCGTCGCCCGCGCCCAGGCCGAGTTGCAGTTTGGTGCCGCCGATTTCGATGCCAAGAAACATGCCGGCATTTTAGCAGACGATTATTTCAGAATCTCGCGAATCACATGCCCGTGCACGTCGGTCAGC
>JAKEHV010000270.1 GCA_022614915.1 Gemmataceae bacterium
AGCGCTTCGCGCAGCGACGTCGGGTCATTGCCGCCGCGCACGACCGGAATGCAGCGCAGCTCTTTCAAGATTGCATGCGCGAACCAATGCACGTTGAAATGCTCGCGCGCCACGACAAAGCACAACGGGCGATCGACGGCGGCTAAAAGAAAAGCCGGATCGGCGCTGCAGGTGTGATTGCAGATGATGAGCGCCGGTCCCTGGGCGGGGAAAGGCGCGGGCCGATTGGTCGACCAGCGATGCCACAGGTGCGAGTACACCCAGCCGCCGCGCAAGATGATAAACGTAAACCAGGGCAGGCCGGACCGCACCCACAGGTGAAAGCAGCGGAACAAGATGATAATGACGCAAACCAATGCCCACATGGCCGGCCGTATGCGGTGACGAAGCTGGTATTTGTTTGTTATAATCACTCCGGCCTCTAGCTGTTGAGAAAACCGCATGTCCGCACATCTACCCCTGCCGATCCGCCCCAACATCGACCACATTGTGACTGAGGATAATACGCCCGTGGACGGTCTTTACTCCGAAAAGCAATTCCGGTTATTGGTGCACTCTTTGTATTCTTCGTGGAGGCCGGACAACGGCGGCCGGCGCTTCGCTGCCATGGCTAATGTCGGCTTGTTCTACGGCGTCAACAAACCGCCGATCGTTCCCGATTGTCTATTGAGCATGGATGTCGAGACTCCCGACGACTTGTTGCGCAAAGAACATCGTTCCTACTTCGTCTGGGAATACGGCAAGGGGCCGGAGGTGACAGTCGAGGTCGTCTCCAACCTCGAAGGCGAGGAACTGGGTCAGAAAAAAACGATCTACGCCAGGATTGGAGTGGATTATTACGTTGTCTGGGACCCGGAAAAGCTCTTGGGCAAAGGCCGGTTGTCCGTCTTCGCGCTGGGAGAACACAAGAAATACAAGCTCATGAAAGACGCCTGGTTTCCGGAAGTGGGGCTGGGCGTAACGATTTGGCACGGTGAATTTGAAGGCGTTACCACCGATTGGCTGCGCTGGTGCGACGAACAGGGCAACGTGATCCCGACGGCGGATGAACGTGCCGAGTTAGAGAAAGAGCGAGCCGAGCGCTTGGCCGCACAGCTGCGGGCTTTGGGCGTCAAGCCGAAGTAATAACGCCGCACATCGTGTGTATCAAGAATCAGAATAACCCAACGATTGGCTGCCCTTGCTCAACAAGCCGCCTGGGCCGTTGCAAACTGTCGTGATATTCCGTCGCCGGATCGAGGCCGAGCGCGTGATAGATGGTGGCCAAAAGATCGTAAGGATGCGCCGGGTTGAGGCGGGGGTAAGCGCCGTTGCGGTCCGAGGCGCCGTAGACCTGCCCGGGACGCACGCCGCCGCCCGCGAGCAGGGCCGTGTAGCATTCGGGCCAGTGATCGCGGCCGCCGGGGCCGACGTTGTCCGTCGTGGGTGCGCCGATTTTTGGCGAGCGCCCGAACTCGCCGGCCACGACGACTAGCGTCGACTCCAACAGGCCGCGTGTATGAAGGTCCGCCAAGAGCGCGGCCATGGCGCGATCGAACACCGGGCAGCGCCAATCGCGCAGCATTGGGAAGTTGTTGCGATGCGTGTCCCACGAGCCGTCCGGGCCTGGCTCCGGTTCCGTGTCTGAGCCGGCGGGCCAATTCACTTGCACATAGCGCACGCCCCCTTCGACCAGACGCCGCGCCAACAGACAGCTTTGACCGAACTTGGTGAAGCCAAAGCGCTCGCGTGTCGCCAACGACTCACTTTCCAAGCGAAAGGCGCGGGCGGCACGGTTGGATTCTATAAGCGAGAATGCTTGGTCATAGTACGCATCGAAAGCACTCGTAGCAACAGGCCGTTGTCCCAAGCCAGTCCTGAGATCGAGCCGCGCTTGCAACCGGCCGAGCGTCATGTCCGGCGGCAGCGACAAAGCCTCGAGGCGCAAAGGCCGCGTGGGGTCGTCGTGCATTTGCAATGGATGGTAGGCGCCGCCGAGCAGTCCCGCGAATTGTCCCACGCCGGTGACGCTGCCCTCGCGAATGGGCCCGCCGATGCTCACGAAGCTGGGTGCGCCGCGCGGCGCCGGTCGGTAGCGGGCCACGACGGAGCCCACCGACGGCGGATCCTGCGGCGACGGCGGCACCGCCAAACCCGTCGGCGAGAAGTTGCTTGGATCATAGCCGGTCATGAGCATGTAGATCGACGCGCCGTGGTTCGCCAATCCGCGCGGCTTGACGCCCAAGGAGCGCACGAGCGCGAACTTGTCCGCCTGCAACGCCAGACGCGGAAGTACTTCCCCCAGATACATGCCCGGCGCACGCGTCGCGATCGGCCGAAACTCGCCGCGTATTTCGGGCAGCGCTTCCGGCTTCGGGTCCCACAAGTCGATGTGACTTGGCGCTCCCTGCATATAGAGGAAGAGGACTGCCTGCGCCCGGCCGAACCCCTGGCCGCGCGGCGTCGCCGTTTGGGCGCCGGCGCGCTGTCCCAGCCCGCCGCCCCACGCCAGCCCTCCAACCTTGAGTAACTCACGTCGCGTCCAGCCGCCAGCCCGCCGAACTTTGCCGAGAATGGAGAGCATGACGATTCTCCGCGAAAGAGTTCGCTTTATGGTAACAGACGGCCAGGCTGGTGCAAGCTGGCAGAGCGCTGGCCCTCATTGGGGTCTCGTTTTTCATCGAAACTTCTGTCGCTGCTGCGGGTTAAATCCTCACGGCCATTTTCGC
>JAKEHV010000271.1 GCA_022614915.1 Gemmataceae bacterium
ATGACTTTTCGCTCAACTGCGAATGCGGCAAGGGGCATCGGATTCACGAAGGTCAGGCGGGTCATCGTCTGCAATGTCGTTGTGGGCGCACTCTGGAGATCCCGTCCCTGCACGTGCTGCGCCGGCGCGCGGGATTGTCGCCCATGCGAATCAACGCGGCGAAAAGAATCGAAGAATTGGTGCAAGTGGGCGAATTACCGGAAGGCGACAGGTGCGTGTGCTGTTTCGATGAAACTCAGGAAGTTCTGCGTGCGTGGGCGATTTGTGAACAAATCACAGTGATTACGGAAGAGATGCGCGTAGGCGGCCTCACCGTTACGGAAAGGGAGGTGGCACGGCACGGCCGAAGCGTGGCTCCTCCGGTTCCGATCCGCATGTGCAGCGCGTGCCAGCGCCACATCCTGGGCTGGGTCGCATACGTATGGCCCTGTCTCGCGGCCGTTCTGTTCGCAACTGTCGGCGTGGTCTTCCTCGTGTTTGAGCAGTTGGCGCCAGGCGTCGCCTTCGTTGCGGTGGCGGCCGTATCCGCCATCGTGGGGGTAATCTGGATCACCAGGCGTCAGCAGCAAACTCTGAAAGACCTCCTTTGTAAGACCCCCATCTACAAAGAACTGCTGGCGAAATACCCGCATGCAACGCTGACCACGGCGGTCTGACAAGCGCGAGAACACCATGGAATACCAGATTCGCTGCGAATGCGGCCATGTCATGGCCGTGCCGGAAAGCGCCGCCGGCACAAGTGCCCGCTGCGGATGTGGCCGGACTCTCGTTGTTCCCTCGCTGCGGGAATTGCGACGGCGGGCGGGACTGTCGGAGCCGCCCCTCTCGCCGGCGTTGGAAGTCGAAGCACTGTTGTACGCGGGCAGGTTGCCCGAGGAAGATCACTGCGTTCTATGTGGGGCGGTCACCGACCATTGCATTTATTGTCGTACCGAATGCGAGCGGGCATATGTGACCGACAGCAAAATGCCCTTCTTAGTGCGGTTATTCGGCGGCTTTTTGTCGGGGATAACATTTGGCTGGTATGTCTTCTTGGGCGACGAGCGCGAACCGACGGTATGCGGACAGGACCGCGTTTACGCCTTGCCCCTAAGGGTCTGCAATGAATGCGCTCAGGCACTGAGTCCGGATATCTTATGCGATGCACTTTCCCGGGTGCCGCTGTATGAGCGCTTGCTGAAGAAGTATCCGCATGCGATACTCTCCCTGCTAGGCAATTGATTGTCCATTCCCAAAAAACTCACATTTCCGCGCAAAGTCGGCGCCGGATATCTACATGCGCTACCGCGTCGTCCGTTAGTGCGCAGTCATTATTTGGCGGCGAAATACTTTTGCAGCCGCTGGAGCGTGACGTCGTTGCCGACGGCGAAGAATTGGCGCATTTTCTGGGATTGCTCGTCCGCGCCGTAGCCGAGGCCGACGACAGTGACCTTGGTCTTGTTCGCGCCGGCATCCGCGAAGTAGATGACCGACCACATGTCTTTTAAGTTAACCCGGCGTTTTGGGGGCTTGTTTGAGGATCTAGGCAGCATGGACCGTCATGGTATACCCCTGTCCAAAACTCCATCGCCACCCGCCTGCAACCTACGTCCGTTCATCAAGGTAATAGGCTATAGTGGTTTTGGGATGCATGCACGCTTGAAAAGTAGGTGGACAGGGTCGCACGAATGGCCGTTCTGACGCAGGCAGTATTGGTCGAGAGGTTGTGCCGCAGCAAGCTTTTGGAGCCGGACCAGGTTCGAGAGTTGCACGCCTTGGAACCTGCATTCAAGGAACCTCGGCAGCTGGCGCAGGAGGTCATTCGCCGCGATTGGCTGACCGCCTATCAAATCAATCAGATCGCCCAAGGCAAGTCGAACGATCTCATCGTCGGCGATTACCTCATTCTCGAGCGGCTGGGCGAAGGCGGCATGGGCCAGGTCTTCAAGGCTCGGCAACTCAAAAACCTGCAACGTACCGTCGCGCTCAAGGTTGTCCGCAAGGACTACGTTAACAACCCGCGCGTCATCAAGCGGTTCCAAAGGGAAATCAACGCCAACGGACTTCTGTCGCATCCCAACATCGTCCACGCCTACGACGCCGACGAAATCAACGGCACGCTTTACATCGCCATGGAGTTCGTCGAGGGGATCGATCTGTCCCGGTTGGTGAAGAAGGAAGGACCGCTGCAAGTGCTGCAAGCTTGCGACTACATTCGCCAGGCCGCTTTGGGGTTGCAGCACGCCCACGAGCGCGGCATGGTGCATCGCGACATCAAACCCGCCAATCTATTGGTCACGCGGCCAACCGACAAACGCAATAGCGGCTTGTTGCCGCGTCCCCACAGCGTCCCGCTTCCTTACGGGCGCGGCTCAGACGGACCGCGCCCGAGCAACGCGGCGTCCAATGTGGAATATCCCTGGGGCATCGTCAAGATCCTCGACATGGGCCTGGCGCGCTGGAGCGATCCCGACACCGGGCAATCCGTGACGCACCTGACGCAGATGGGCACCGTCATGGGCACGCCGGATTACATCGCGCCCGAGCAAGCGTCCAACTCGCGCACGAGCGATATCCGCGCCGATCTTTACAGCCTCGGCTGTACACTGTACTTCCTGCTTTCCGGCCAGCCGCCGTTTCCCGAAGGCGGGTTGCTCGAGAAGCTGCTGCAACATCAGCAGGACGAACCCAAGCCAGTCGAGCAAGTCCGGCGCGCGTCCTTGCAAGCAATAGGGAGCAACTTCGGCAACTTCGGACAATGGCGCGTGCCTGGCGAAGTATGCGCCGTCCTCGCCAAGCTCTTGGCGAAGTACCCCAAGGATCGTGTGCAGACACCGGCGGAACTGGCGGAAGCGCTGGCCCAAATGCCGGAGCGCCTGACGAACGCACCCGTGGCTTTGTCGCCGGATGGAACCTGGGCGAAGTCAACGCCGGCACTCATTCCGCAAACGGCGACGCTTGCCCTGGAGCCGAATCCGCTCGCGGTGCAATCCGAACACGAGGCGATCGTCGCAATCACGCCCAAGTCGGCGCGAAAGACGCCCTGGCGCTGGCAGCGCCGTTGGGTGGCGGCGGCGATCGTGGGCGGCGCGTTGTTCGCCGCCTTCGTGTTGGCGCAACTCGGCAAGCGCGACAGACCGCTTGCCGGCCCGCCGAGTGGGACCGATGTGAAATCCGTCCTGCAGACAGAGCCGCCCGAGGAAGCGCAATGGAAAAAACTGTTGCACAAAGCGCAGCAAAAAAGGCCCGCCGACCTGGATGAGCTGCGTCAGGAGCTCGTGCGCTTTCGCGCCGAGTATTTTCACGGGACGCACGCCCAGGACGTGCCGGCCCTCTTGGCGAGCTTGCCCTCCGCCTTCGACGCCATGCAGCGCGACAAGATCGACCGCAATCAGTGGTTCGATTGGCAGCCCAAAGAAGTCGTCGGCGTTTTGGGAGAGTGGCGTTGGTTGAAGACGGGAAAGAACGAGGCGCGCTACATGCACAGCCTTGCTGTCAGCCCCGACGGCCGCTGGGTCGTGTCCGGCAGTCCCGACGGCATGATTCGCGCTTGGGACGTCGCCACGGGAAGCGAGCACAAAACCTTCGCCCATTCCCGCCAAGTCTTCCGCGTTGCCTTTTCTCCCGACGGCCGCACCTTTGCCACCGCCAGCTACGACGGCACGTCCAAGCTGTTCGACGTCAGGACTCGGACACTCATGTATACGTTGGACAAGGCGGACCGCGAAGTGGACAAAGACCGGCTGCGCATGATAACGAGCGTGGCTTTCAGCCCGGACGGCACACTTCTGGCGACAGCCGGCTTCGACGGCGTCGTTCGCCTTTGGGACCCCATGTCGGGCCAGGAAAAGAAATTTCCAACACTAGCCGGACGCGCAAGCGAGGGATCCTTCCAAGGCGATGCAGGCAAGATCATGTCGCTGGCCTTCACACCGGACGGCAAGCACCTCATCTGGGGCGGCGAGAATGGTCAGGTGTGCTCGGCTGATTCTCGCTCGCTATTTGTCACCAAGGCACATGTCCGCAGCGGGGCGGGCATGGCGAAGACCCTGGCGGTCAGTCCCGACGGCAAAACGGTCCTCTTAGGCGGCGGCGTTGAAGGCTCTTGCCGCCTGTGCGCTTGGGATGGTAAGAGTCTTTCGGAGAAGAAGCATCTTCAGGAGCACAAGGGCTACATTCACGAAGCCGCGTTTGCGCCGGACGGCCGCCATTTCGTCACCGTGAGCGAAGACAAAACCGCCAAGCTCTGGGATGCCAAAGGCGGCACGCTGGTCGAGTCCTGGGAATTACGCTGGCCGATTCTGGGTGTCGCCTTCGCCCCGGACGGCCGCCATTTCCTGACCGCGAACGCCAACAGCACGGTTTACGTCTTCCGAGTGCCGAGAGAGGACAAGTTCGCGGCCCGATAACCTAGCCGACACGATTTGGATGTCGTCTGACTGTTGGGTTGCGCGCAATCAATGTGCTTTCCGTAAGTCTCTACCGCACAAGCGATTAATGAATTGCATTGCGCGCACGCTCAATACACACACTCACCGAAAACGGCCAGTTCCCCCGGCTCTTTTGTGATCTCTAAGAAGTCGCAGTTGTCCAAGCTCTTTCTCGAAAATCCATCTTCGACATTCCGTCGGTTGACACATTTCGTTTCAATTCGTTGCATTCGTCGCAGGGGTGGGGTCTCCGTGTGGCTGTGCAGCGAATCCTGTAAGATCTTTTTTTGCAGTCACTTACAGAGACGGATTCGTTGCATCGCATCTCCGGTTCTTGCCAACAGGGTGTAAAAGTGGCAAGAACGAGCCGTTCTTGCCACGTCCTTTCATTCCGGCTGACATTGCTTGCGTTGAGTATCGACGCCGGCCTTCACGTGTTTTTCACATTCCGCTCACCGATTCGTCTCTTTGGCTTCATAGAGTGCCTTCCAACGATACAGTGACCGAAACTTCACCGCTCTTTTGCCAAAGGAACGGCAAACCCACACCGCCCGGGCCGAAAGTGCCGGCGGAGGGGAAAAACTCACCACTTCCTACGTTAGGAGGGACGACTATGTTGAAATTCGTGAAAGCATCTCTGGCGGCATTGGTGTTGGGCGCGACTGCATTTAGCGGGCTGGCGCAAGACAGCAAACTGAAGGGCGAAATCAAGATCGACGGCTCGAGCACGGTGTATCTCATCAGCGAAGCGATGGCGACGCATTTCAAGAAGCTGCACCCGGGCGTGAATATCACGGTAGGCATCAGCGGCACCGGCGGCGGCTTCAAGAAATTCGCTGCGGGCGAGACCGACATTTCCGACGCGTCGCGGCCGATCAAAGACAAAGAGGCGGAGGACTGCAAGAAAAACGGCATCGAATTCACCGAACTGCAGATCGCTTGGGACGGCCTGGCGGTCATCATCCACAAGGAAAACACGTGGGCCACGAAATTGACCGTGGAGCAGCTGAAGAAGATCTGGAGTCCGGACACCAAGCCCGAAAAGTGGAGCGACGTTGATCCGAGCTGGCCGGACCTCAAGATTGACTTGTATGGCGCCGGCCCGGATTCGGGCACGTTTGATTACTTCACCGAAGCAATCAACGGCAAGGAAAAAGTCATCCGCAAAGATTACAAACCGAGCGAGGACGACAACAACACGATCAACGGCGTCTTGCGAAACAAAGGCGCGATGGGATTCCTAGGTTTGGCTTATTACGAAGGGCACAAGGATAAGCTTGGAATCGTGGCGGTGGCGCCCAAGGGGAGCACCGAATATGTTCTGCCGACCGCCGAGACCGTGCTGTCCAAGAAATACACGCCGCTGGGGCGCCCGCTGTTTATCTATGTCAAGCATGCGTCGCTGAAGCGTGAGGAAGTGCGCGAGTTCGCGCGGTTTTACTTGCGCCGCGGCGACATTGTGGGCGAGGCCAAATACGTGCCCATGAGCGCTCTTCAACAGCTGCAACAGCAAAAAAAGCTGGACTCCACTCTCAAGACCATTAACTAACTCTCGGTCACCATTTGCGTTTCGCGTTCGAAGTGTGCCACGCCGTTGCATGGTCCCAATCGAACGCGAAACGTAAGCTTACTGCTGCTCCCATTCCACCATGAGGTGCCTCGGTGGCCATCGCCTCGACGCCGCTACCTGCTACGCGCCGCACAATGCACGACATGATGAAGGCCAGCCGCACTGCACAAAAGGTGCGCGAGGCCGTCATCGAGATTGTCCTTTTGGGTTGCGGCCTCATGTCCATTGTGGTGACACTGGCCATCGCCCTCGTGCTCATTGTGGGCACCATCGAGTTTTTCACGTTGCACAACGGCCAGGCCATGTCGTTCGACGCGATATGGGATCGCGTGGCCTATTTTTTCGTTGGCACGGATTGGACTGCGGCCTTCTCCGATGCCGTTTACGGCATTCTGCCCCTCTTGGAAGGCACCGTGATGGTGGCGGTCATCGCGGCGTTCATCGCATTGCCCATAGGCCTCATGACGGCAATCTACCTTAGCGAATACGCGCCGCCGCGGGTGCGCTCGTTCGCTAAGCCGACGCTGGAACTTTTGGCCGGCATTCCGACCGTGGTCTACGGCTTTTTCGCGATCACGGTGGTGACGCCGTTGCTGGTCAGCGTGTTCGGTGAAGGGATCGGCAATCCCAACAACGTCCTTTCCGGCGGCATCGTGGTGGGCATCATGATCATTCCCATGGTGGCGTCCTTGAGCGAGGACTCGTTGCGCGCGGTGCCACGCGCGTTGCGCGACGGCGCCATCGCCCTGGGTGCGAACAAATTCGAAACTTCGGTCAAAGTCGTGCTGCCCGCGGCCCTCTCCGGCGTGACTGCTTCGTTCTTGCTCGCCGTGTCGCGCGCGATCGGCGAAACCATGGCCGTCACGCTGGCCTGCGGCGACGCTGCCAACTGGACTTGGCCGCCCAATCCTGCCCAGGGCGCGGCCACCATGACCAGCTTCATCGTGCGCATTGCCAAGGGCGACGTGCAGCATGGATCGACCGACTTCAACAGCCTGTTCGCCGTGGCATGTTTCTTGTTTTTCATCACGCTGTCGATGAACATCCTTGCCCAGAAAGTGCTGCGCAAGTACCGTCAGGTGTATCAATGAGTTCAGGACCGAGCCGCCAACCGACGCCCGCGCCGCCGTCCGTGACCACGCTCTTAGGGCGGACGCTGGCGTTTGCGCGTAATTGGACCTTGCTCGTCTTGGCGGCCTATGTCGTGCTCACGCTGGTGGGCGCCTTGCTGGGTTGGTTCCATCCCGAGCCGAAAGACGTGGCCATCACAGCTGTCCAAAGCGGCATGGCTTTGTTTGTCCTGCTATTGCCCATCCGCTTCCTCTATCTGTTGTCCTCAGTCTCCAAGCCCGACTTGGATGAAGTCCGCTTCAACATGGAAAGCCTCGTCAGCGTCGCGCGCTGGGGGTTGGGCGCGACGCTGATCATCGCCAGCTATCTGCTGCTCTTGCAAGTCCTCGGGATCGCGCTGGGTTGGTTTACACCCAATCTGGCGGCTGTGCTGTATCGGCTCGTGCTCATGGGATTGTTGTACGTGGCGCTATTGTTGCCGCGGACCTACTTCTTGCCG